>NZ_CP054839.1:3358624-3663954 GCF_018141105.1 Saccharopolyspora erythraea
ACTGTTCTGCCTGTCCGACGTCACCCGCCACGGCCGCTCGGTGCTGTTCGAGGCCGTGGACAAGCAGGCCGCGCTGACCCTGTTCACCGAGATCGAGCTGACCGACTCCGGTGTGCTGCGCCAGCGCCACCGGCTCCGCAACGATGCCGCCGAAGAGTACACAGTGGATGCTTTGGAGGTGTCGCTTCCGGTGCCCGCCCGCGCGGGCGAGCTGCTGGACTTCACCGGCAGGCACTGCCGGGAGCGCGCACCGCAACGGCACCCGTTCGCCTTCGGCTCATGGGTGCGGGAGAACCGGCGCGGGCGCACCGGGCACGACGCGAGCCTGCAGCTCGTGGCCGGGACACCGGGATTCGGTTTCGCCCACGGCGAGGTGTGGGCAGCGCATGTGGCGTGGAGCGGAAACCACGTCACCTACGCCGAGCGGCTGGTGGAGGGGCCCAGCGTGCTCGGCGGCGGAGAGCTCCTGCTTCCGGGCGAGGTCGTACTGCCCGCGGGGGAGGAGTACGCCTCTCCCTGGTTCTACGCCGCCTACAGCCCGCGCGGACTGGACGGGATCAGCGCCGGTTTCCACCACTGGCTGCGCTCGCGGCCCGAGCATCCCCGCTCCAGCCGCCCGGTCGTGCTCAACACCTGGGAAGCGGTCTACTTCGACCACGAACTCGACCGGCTGCGCGAGCTGGCCGACGTGGCCGCCCGAGTGGGCGTGGAGAGGTTCGTGCTCGACGACGGCTGGTTCCGCCACCGCCGGGACGACCAAGCGGGCCTCGGCGACTGGTACGTCGACGAGCAGGTGTGGCCGGAGGGGCTGCACCCGCTGGTCGATCACGTGCGCGGCCAGGGCATGGAGTTCGGGCTGTGGGTGGAACCGGAGATGATCAACCCGGATTCGGACCTGTACCGGGCGCATCCGGACTGGGTGCTGGCCCCGGGCACCGGCGAGCTGCCCCCGCCGTCGCGGTACCAGCAGGTACTCGACCTGGCCATCCCGGACGCCTACACCCACATCCTCGAACGCCTCGACGCGCTGCTCACCGAGTACGCCATCGGATACCTGAAGTGGGACCACAACCGCGACCTGGTCGCGGCCGGTCACGCCGGCCGTCCGGGCGTGCGCGCCCAGACCCTGGCCCTGTACCGGCTGCTCGACGAACTGCGCTCGCGCCATCCGGGAGTGGAGATCGAGAGCTGCTCGTCGGGCGGCGGCCGGATCGACCTCGAAGTCCTGCGGCGCACCGACCGGGTCTGGACCAGCGACTGCAACGACGCGCTGGAGCGGCAGTCGATCCAGCGCTGGACCGGTCAGCTGCTCCCGCCGGAGCTGATGGGCACCCACGTCGGCCCGCCCCGCGCGCACACCACCGGCCGCACCCACGACCTCTCGTTCCGGGTCGCCACCGCGCTGTTCGGCCACTTCGGCATCGAATGGGACATCGCCTCGGCCACCGAGCAGGAGCAGGCCGGCCTCGCCGCGGCGATCGAGCTCCACAAGGATCTCCGCGCTCTGCTGCACAGCGGGCACGTGGTCCGGGTGGACCACCCGGACCCGTCGGCGTACCTGCACGGCGTCGTCGCGCAGGACCGGGCCGAAGCGCTGTTCTGCTACGCGCAGCTGGCGACCTCCACCTCGGCAGTCGCACCGCCGTTGCGGCTGCCGGGCCTGGAACCCGACCGCGACTACCGGGTCGAGGTGGTGGACCCCGTGGGCAGCGCCCGTCTCGCCCAGCGCGCGGCGCAGGAGTGGTGGGCAGCCGGCGAGATCGTGCTGACCGGCAGGGCACTCGCCGAGGTCGGGCTCCAGCCGCCGGTGCTGGAACCGGAACAAGCCCTCCTGCTGCGCATCACTTCGAACGAGGCTGGCTGAGAAAGGACTTCGCATGGCAACGATCACCTACAACGAGGCGTCCCGCGTGTACCCGGGCTCAGAGCGTCCTGCCGTGGACGCGTTGGATCTGGACATCGCCGACGGCGAGTTCCTCGTCCTGGTCGGGCCCTCGGGCTGCGGCAAATCCACGAGCCTGCGGATGCTGGCCGGGTTGGAGGATGTCGATTCGGGTGCGATCAGCATCGGCGACCGAGACGTCACCCACTTGTCGCCGAAGGACCGCGACATCGCGATGGTGTTCCAGAACTACGCCCTGTACCCGCACATGACCGTGGCGCAGAACATGGGCTTCGCGCTCAAGATCGCCAGGCGGCCGAAGGACGAGATCGACAAGCGGGTGGCCGAAGCCGCCAAGCTGCTCGACCTGGAGCCCTACCTCGACCGCAAGCCCAAGGCGCTGTCGGGTGGTCAGCGGCAGCGCGTGGCGATGGGCCGGGCGATCGTGCGTGAACCGCGGGTGTTCTTGATGGACGAGCCGCTGTCCAATCTGGACGCCAAGCTGCGCGTGTCGACCCGCACCCAGATCGCCGCGCTGCAGAGGCGATTGGAGGTCACGACGGTCTACGTCACCCACGACCAGGTCGAGGCCATGACGATGGGCGACCGCGTCGCGGTGCTCGACCAGGGGCTGTTGCAGCAGTGCACCAGTCCGCGCGAGCTGTACGAGCGGCCGGCGAACGTGTTCGTGGCAGGCTTCATCGGATCTCCCGGGATGAACCTGCTCGACGCGCGCATGGTCGACGGCGGCGTCGACGTCTGCGGTACGCGACTGCCGGTCGCCAGAGACGTCTCGGCGGAGAGCCCGGAGGTGACGGTGGGTTTCCGTCCCGAAGCCCTGGAGATCGTCGCGTCGGGAGAACCTGGATTCGACGTCACGGTGACACTCGTCGAGGAACTCGGCTCGGAAGCCTACGTCTACGCAACGCTGTCAGGCCACTACGCGACGCACGGCGACGTGGACATCATCGCCCGCATCGACCCCCGCCGGGCACCGGCCAAGGGGGAGCAGATCCGGCTCGGCGTCCGGCCGGACGGAATCCACCTGTTCTCCAGCGCCACCGGACAACGCCTGGCGGCGTGACCGATCCCGGTGCGGGCACGCGACCACGGACTCGTCGACAGCCGTCACGAGTGGCCGTTGCGCGGCGCCACGAGGCCCCGGTGTTCGCGTCGGAAGCGCGCCGGTGATGTGCCGCAGGCGGCGGAGAACGCCGTGTAGAACCGGCTGACCGAGCCGAAACCCGCGGCGGCGGCCAGGTTGCTGATCGGCATGCCGGTGGTGACCAGCAACCGGCGCGCCTCGGCTAGACGGCACTGCGCGAGGTAGTCGCCGACGGTGGTGCGTACGACCCGGCGGAACTGGGCCATCGCGTAGTTCGGGTGCAGCCGGGCGGCGCCGGCGACGTCGGCGACGGTGACGGGCTCGCGGAAGTGCTCGGCGATGTGGCGCACCATCGCCACGACCTGGCGCAGCGCTGGGTCGCCTCCGGTGTACTGGCGCTCGGGCTCGGCCAGGCTGGCCAGCGCCAGGCGGCGGAGCCTGGCCTCGACCTCGAGCATCGTGATCCGGTGGCGTTCGGGCTCGGCACCGGTGAGATCGTCGGACCACTGGACGAAGTTCGCCGGATCGGTGCCGACCGCTGCCGACACCAGCGGCGCGCCCGACAGCAGGCGGGTGACCAGGGAGTCGGGCAGGCCCCAGCCCAGGAAGGTCGCGAACGGCACGTTGATCCAGTGCGCGTGGGTCGCCGAGTTCGCCACCAGCTGGTGCGGTACCGCGGCCCAGAACGCCGCCAGGCAGCCCGGTCCGACCTCCACCGGCGCACCGCCGAACAGGTAGACCATCGAGCCGCCCTCGTCGACCAGGTTGATCTCCAGGTCGTCGTGCTGGTGCGCGGTGCCCATGAGCTCGGGACGACCGGCCCACCCCGTGAGGCTTGGCTGCACGACCCGGGGCCGGATCTGAGGATTCAAGAAGTTCTCGCTCTCATCGCTGAAGACATGGCGAATCATAGGTGCCTAGTGTCGTGGACGTCCACCAGTGCCCGTCGCCAGGCGGAGCGCGGTTTTCCCTTCCACGCAAAGGAGTTCGCTGTGTTCTCTCTCGGCATCGTCGGGGCCGGGCAGTTCGCCGGGCAGTTCGCCAAGCTCTGGCGGCTGCACCCCGGCGTCGGTGACATCGTGGCGACCGACCTGCTCCCGGAGCGGGCCGCGCAGCTCGCCGCCGACTACGACCTCGCCGGCACCGCGCCCTCGTTCGAGGCCCTGCTCGACTCCGACGTCGACGCGGTCGCCATCTTCACCCAGCGCTGGACGCACGGGCCGCTGGTCGTCCAGGCCCTGCGCGCGGGCAAGCACGTCTACTCGGCCGTGCCGATGGCGGTGACCGAGCAGGAGATCGCGGAGATCATCGACGCGGTGCGGGAGACCGGGCTGACCTACATGATGGGCGAGACCAGCCACTACAACCCGGCCACCGTCTACGCTCGCGACCAGGTCGCCGGCGGCACGTTCGGCCGGCTCTTCTACGCCGAGGGCGACTACGTCCACGACATGGATCTCGGCTTCTACGAGGCATACCAGTACAGCGGCGGTGAGAACTGGAAGGCCACCGCCAGCTACCCGCCGCTGCTCTATCCGACGCACTCGGTGGGCGGAGTGCTCGGCGCGTGGCAGACGCACGCGGTGAGCGTGTCGGCCATCGGCGTCCCCGACGACCGCGGCGACGGCGTCTTCGACAAGGAGATCAGCCAGTTCGACAACGACTTCTCCAACGCCACCGCCCTGTTCGAGGTGGCCTGCGGCGGATCGTTCCGGACCAACGAGTTCCGGCGGGTCGGCTACCCCTCGCACATCCGCGAGTCGCGGTTCCGGTTCTTCGGCACCGACGGCAGCTTCGAACAGCTCGCGACCGTGAGCCTCTGGCAGGACCGCAACGGTGTCGAGGACGTCACCGAGCGCCTCCAGCCGCTCTCGGAGCTCTCCGCCGACGACCCGTCGCTGGCGCACGTCGCACCCGCGCTGCGCGACGCCTTCACCTCCGGCTCGGCGCCCGTGCACGACCGGTCGCGGTTGCCGGTGGAGTTCTCCCACGTCTCCAACGGCCACGAGGGCAGCCACCACTTCCTGGCCGACGACTTCGTGACCGCGGTCAACACCGGCGCACTGCCTCCGGTCAACGCCTGGGTCGCCGCCCGCTACACGTTGCCCGGGATCGTCGCGCACCAGTCGGCGCTCGAGGACGGGGCCCGGCTGGCGATCCCCGACTTCGGGAATCCGCCCGAAGCATGAGGACGCCGCTCACCGCACGAGCGGTCGGCGCCCAAGCCGCCGACGGCTCGGTCCCGTGGCCGGCGCAGTAAGGCCCCCGCAGTCAGCGGACCGTGCGCCGAGGTCTACGGGTTGTCGCGGGGCCGCTCATCGACCAGGCACGCGACGGCATCGGTTGTGCTCTCCTGCCACGCGACCACCCACCACGTCGGGCGGGCTGCTTCCTGAACCGCGCACAGCCGCACGCCTGATGCTCCGAGAACTCCGGCGATCCACTCCGAGACCTGATCGGCTGCGATCCGCCGTTCCGGGTCGCGGGGGAAGTGGCTCGCGTTCCGAGTCGCTTCGCTCTGCCAGGCGCCGTCAAGATCGTGATCTACCGTCCCCAGCGACCACACGGGCTGGATCGGGTCCCCGTCGAGCCTGATGAGCATGTTCGGTCGGGACAACAACTCGATGTGGCTCAACATGCCGCCACCGTGACAAATGGTTCGGACGTACCGGTATCACCCACACGAATGAGGCCAGATGCCTCTTGTCACGGAGAACGCTGGTGTTCCGCAAGTAGCGGCTCAGAGTGGCTTTGCGCCTCGATGACGACGCACAGGGCAGGGTGATCGCGGAGCTTCACGGCCACATGATCGAGAGCATCGGCCAGTTCGGCGCACTGCTGGCGATCAGTCGAACGTTGTGTTCTGTGGTTGGGCGGGCAGGCCCTGGTGCGGACCGACTCGGCGGTCAGAGCGATCTGTCACATGTCGGAGCTATCTGTCACCAAGATCTGTGAGCCACCCAGGCAGGGGGCGGTTTTCCTGTTCGTCCGGACTCTTCGGCGTCCGGCCATCTCGTCGGACCGGTCGTGATCGCCCGGTCTGGCTTTCGGCGCCACGTCATCCGCCGGCGGTGTCCTCGGCCTCCCAGCGCAGCAGGTCGCCCGGCTGGCACGTGAGCACCTCGCAGAGCGCGGCAAGCGTCGCGAAGCGCACCGCCTTGGCGCGGCCGTTCTTGAGTACCGCCAGGTTGGCCGGCGTGATCCCCACACGGTCCGCGAGCTCACCCACGGACATCTTCCGCCGGGCCAGCATCACGTCGATGTCGACGACGATCGGCATCAGATCACATCGTCCAGCTCGGCCCGCATCCGCGACGCCTCGATGTCGCGCGCGACGGCCTGGGCGAGCAGCATCCGCTGTACGTGCACGATGAGCGCGACCCCCAGGATGGCCACGCCGATCCCGCCCATGATGAGGGTGACGCCCGGGTCGTCCCGCTGGCCCGGCGCGTTGAAGGCCGTGACCGCGAACCACGCGAGGGCAGCCGCCACGATCGCGCCGATCATGATGTCCACGTACCGGAAGGCGGCGTGGGAGAACACGGTGCCGCGTCGCACCATCGTCACCAGCCGCCATACGCAGACCCCGATGACCTGGACCGTCACCAAGCCCAGAATCGTGATCACGCGCAGCGACGTCAGCGGGAGCGAACCGTCCTCCGGGTCGCTCCCGCTGACCAACACCCACACCATCAACGCCTGTACGAACACGGTGCCGGCGAGCACCGCCACGAGCACGGCGCGCAGCGCATGCACTGTCAGCTTCCTCATGACCCACTCTCCTATCGATTAACAGCGATAATCTATCGCAAGTCGATAGATTGAGCAAAGGTCGTGACGGAGGATGGGCGGCACGGCCGGGTAACCAGGGTTTGATCACCTGCGCCGCGCCATCGAAGCGCACCGCAGGGCCGGTCCTGGTTGGATGCCATCCGATCTTGTGACAACTACGCTGACATCTGCGCTTTGTGACAAGTAGAGCTGACATCTGGTGACAACTATCGCTGACACTCGCCCGCGGACGGCCAGGTAACACCTTGAACTTGGTGACAACCAGGACTGACCGTCACAGCGTTCTACTCCGCCGCCGTGATCTCACCCAAGGGCCTACCGGGGGCTCGTCGTGGATGAGCCTATGCCAGCGGGCCGGGCCGTTTCGGGTGGTAAGCGGCCCACGACGCCCGGGGTCAGACCCTGTCGGCGGTGTCATGTGCGACTCGCGGCGCTCTTGCCGGTGGTCCTCCTGCGCAGCAGGACGGGCCCCACGAGGAGCAAGGCGGCGAGGGCGAGGATGGATGCGGAAACGGGTCGGGACAGCAAGACGGTCCAGTCGCCTTCGGCGAAGGACATCGCGCGGCGGAACTGGGTTTCCAGCAGCGGGCCGAGGACTGCGCCGAGGACCATCGGCGCGATGGGGTAGCCGGTTCTGCGCAGTAGGAACCCCAGTGCTCCGAACAGGAATGCGAACGCGACGTCGGTGACGTTCTGCGCGATCGCGTACACGCCGAGGGTGGCGAGCACGAGGATGGCCGGGGTCAGCAGCGCTCGCGGCACGGCCAGCAGCTTGACCCACACCTTGACCAGCGGCAGGTTCAGGACCAGCAGCATCACGTTGCCGATGTAGAGGCTCGCGATGAGCGTCCAGACGAGCTCTGGTTCGGTTTCGAACAGCAGCGGTCCGGGCTGCACGTTGTAGATCTGGAACGCGATCAGTAGCACCCCCGCGGTCGCGGACGTCGGAATGCCCAGCGTCAGCAGCGGTGCGAGGGTTCCGGAGAAGGCGGCGTTGTTCGCGGCTTCCGGGCCGGCCACTCCTTCGATCGCGCCGTGCCCGAAAGCCTTGCGGTTCTTGGACAAGCGGCGTTCGAGGTTGTAGCTGAGAAACGTCGGGATCTCCGCGCCCCCGGCGGGTAGCGATCCGATCGGCAGGCCGATGGCCGTGCCGCGCAGCCACGGCTTCCACGAGCGGCGCCATTCGTCGCGCGTCATCCACACCTTGCCCGCCAGGGGCACGGCTTCGGCGGGGCGGTTTCGCATGCGGCTCGCCGAGTACAGCGCTTCGGCCACCGCGAACAGGCCGACGGCGAGCGCGACGAGTTCGACGCCGTCGTAGAGGTCGGCGACGCCGAAGGTGTATCGGGGTTGCCCCGTGAGGTTGTCGATGCCGATCAACCCGATCGCCAGCCCGAGGAACAGGCCGGCCAGTCCCTTCACCACCGAGTCGCCGACCAGCGAGGTCACCGTGACGAAGGCCAGCACCAGGATCGCGAAGTACTCGACGGGTTGGACCAGTTTTCCGACCTCGGCCATCCACGGGGCCAGGAAGGTGATGCCGACCGTCGAGATCGTGCCGGCCACGAACGAGCCGATCGCCGCGGTCGCCAATGCCGCCCCGCCGCGGCCCTTGAGGGCCATCGGGTGGCCTTCGAGCGTGGTGGGTACCGAAGCCGTCTCGCCGGGGATGTTCAGCAGGATCGCGGTGGTCGACCCTCCGTACATGCCGCCGTAGTAGATCCCGGCGAACAGCACGAAGGCGCCGATCGGGTCGAAGACGTAGGTGACCGGCAGCAGCAGTGCGACCGTCGTCGCCGGTCCCAGGCCGGGCAGCACCCCGACCATCGTGCCGATGGTGACTCCGACGAGGGCCAGCAACAGGTTCTGCAGCACCAAAGCGCTACCGAAGCCGTCCAGCAGGTTGTGCACGACATCCATGGTCAGAACGCCAATCTGACGATTCCGGGCGGCAGGCTGACGCCCAGCACGCGGTCGAACAGGAAGTACACGGCCAGCGAGAGCACCAGACCGACCACCGCGTCGCGCAGCGGTCGCCGACTGCCGAGCACCCGCGCCACGGCCGCGAAGAAGACCGTGCTCACCTGCCAGAATCCGACCGGGACCAGCAGCACGAGGTAACCGGTCAGCGCGGCGGCCAGCTTCGCCACCGCGGGCCAGTGTGTCGCTTCAACCTCCTCACGTGCCCGCCGCAACTCGTCGGCGTCGGGGGCGAAGAAGGTGCGGGCCAGCGCGACCGCGCCGAACAACGTGGTTCCCGCGCCCACGATCAACGGAAACACCTGCGGCCCCACCGCCTGGTACGCCCCTCCTGAGTCGATGGTGAAGGCGCCGACGAGCACCACCACACCGACCACGAGCACGACCAGCGCACTCAGCCGCGCCGCCCACGGCCGTACCTCCGCAGGGGTGCCGTCACTCCGGGAAGCCTCGTCGATGCTCACGGTGTCATCCCCAATTCCTCCAGCACCCTCGTCACTTGTTGCTCGTGCTGGGCGATCTTCGCGGCGAACTCGTCACCGGGAAGCCACGCGTCGGTCCAGTCGTTGCGCGCCACCTGTTCCGGCCAGCAGGGCGTGGACCGCATCCGGGCGATCAGATCGATCACTTCACGCTGCTTCGACCGGTCCAGGCCGGGCGGGGCGAGCACTCCGCCGACCGACGCGAGATCGACCTGCGACAGGCCGAGCTCTTTCAGCGACGGGGCGTCGATGCCGGCCAGGCGGTCGCCGCCGGTGACAGCCAGCGCGCGCAGTTCGCCGGCCTCGATCTGCGCGCGCAGCTCGTTCGCGGTGCCCACCCCGGCTTTCGCGCTGCCGCTGACCAGCAGGGTGAGCATCTCCCCGCCACCACCGGTGGCGACGTAGTTGAGCTGGTCCGCGGCGATCCCGTTCTCGTCGGCCAGCAGCCCGACCAGCAGGTGGTCGGGGCCGCCGAGTGAACCGCCCACCCACGACGTGCCGCGTGGATCGGCTCGGAAGCCGGCGATGAGTTCGGCCAGTGTCCGGTGCGGCGAAGCAGCCGGAACGACGATCACGCCTTTGCTCGTCGTGAGCCCGGCGATCGGGGTGAGCTCGGTGAGGTTCACCGGCGAGTCGTTGCGCACGATCCCGCCGAGCATCGTCAGGGTGTCCATCACCATCAGCTCGTGCGGATCGCCGGCGTTGGCGACGAACTGCGCCAGGCCGATCGTGCCGCCCGCGCCGGGCACGTTCTCCACCGTGACCGCGCGGTCGGTCACGTCGCAGTCACCGAGCGCGGTGTCGATCGCGCGGGCTCGGGTGTCCCAGCCGCCGCCGGTGCTTCCCGGCGCGAGTATGGAGATGTTCTTCGCCGGATACGGTCCACGGTCGGCATCGATCGGGCCGATCGTGCAGGACGCCGTGAGCAGAGCGGTTGCGATGAGTGCTGGTGCTCTGACTCTCATCGGCCGGCTCCGCTCAGGATTCCGGCGAAGAAATCCTTCACCGATTCCAGTACCGACATCGGTTCGTGTCCGACACCGTCCACGATGTCGAAGCGCACCCGGATGCCGTGCTTCTCGAAGTTCTCGCGCAGCGTGGTCAACCGTTCGACGCGGGTCCGCCCGGCGTCCTGCGCGCCGTCCATCCAGTTGGAATCTCCCGGATTGTTGATCTCCCAGGTCTCGACGTCCGCGCCGCCGACCACCATCTGCACCGGAACCTCGGCCAGCTGGTCGAGCTTCGGTGCGGCACCGACGATCCGCTCGACGTCCTTGAGCCCGATCCACCACGGCCGCTCGTGGTCGATCAGCGTGACCCGGCCCGGCGCGCCGATGGAGACCCCGGCCAGCCGGTCCGGGTGCAGGTAGAAGAAGCGGTGCGCGAACTGTCCGCCGCCGGAGAACCCGTGCAGCAGGAACCGCCGGGTGTGCACGTTGAACCGCTCGCCGACCTCGTCGACCATCGCCAGCAGCACCAGGTCGAACCGGATGTCTCCGTAGCGGATGAACTTGAAGTTGTGCAGGTCGTCCGGATCATCGATGCCCGCGGGGAACAACGGAGCCAGCACGACGCAGCCGTGTTCCTCGGCGAAGCCGGCGAAGTTGTCCCGGTACTGCGGCCCGCGGCGGCCGGTGCCGTGCTGCGCCACCACCAGCGGCAGCGCCTCGCCATCCGGATCGTGCTGGCGGGGGACGTGCAAGCAGTACGAGAAGCGCTGGTCGTAGCGCGAGGCGAAGACGGTCGTCGACCCTGTCGAGTAGAACCCCCGCGGATCCCGAGGACGGTGTTCCCTGCCGGACATCGACGCTCCTCTCACGTTCATGTGGGACGGAATCGTCGGCCTCGGCTCGGGCGGGGACAACAACATTGACGGCAACGCGGTAATCATCCCGCGGGCCGGGTGGCATACTTGCTGGTCATGTCGGTCACGGTGATGTTGGGCTCCGGCAGCCGCGAGGTCGGGATCCGGGCATCGCCGCTGGCCGAGCTGTGCTCGTGCCTGCATTCGGTCGACGAACTCGGACACCATCCAGCGAGCCGGGCGTGGGCCGGCGACTTCGAAGCGGTCGCGGACGGGCAGCTCGCTTCCGAACTCCGCAACTGGTTCCCGCTCTGGGGCCCGTTCCGGGCTCGTTACCTGCTGCCGCTCACCGACCACCACCGGCGCGAGCTCGACGACGAACTGCAGGACATCGCGGACCTCGCGTTGCCGGAGTTCGTGGCGATGAGCGCGCAGGCGCTGGTCGGCAAGAGCACCTCGGAGCCCCTGCGGCACCTGCCCGACGACGCGGCGGCGCAGAAGCGGTTCCTGGCCCGGATCCGGCTCATCTCCAGCCACCACCTGCGGCTCGGCCACCGGCTGCTCACCGACGCCGAGCAGGTGCGCGGCGAACTTCTGGCCTTCCTGCGGTCGGTCGTCGACACCGCCTACGAAGCGGAATGGGCGAAGTTGCGGCCGATCATCGATGCCGAGGTCCGCACCAAGGTCCACATCCGCAACCGGCTCGGCGCCGGTGTTCTGGGCGACTTCCCGATCGCGACCCTGCTTCCCGACCCGCCCAGGGTCGTCTTCGACAAGCTCTATCCGGCCACCGCGTCGTTGGACGACTCGCCGTGCCTGCTCGTTCCGTCATTGCACGGCAATCCCCACACGGTGATCAAGCACTACCCGGGGTTCCCGATCGTGGTGCAGTATCCGATCAGCGCAGGCCGCGGCGACGAGCTGTCCCTGGACGTCATGCGCAAGCGGCTCACCGTGCTCGACAACCCTGTGCGCATCAACCTCTGTCAGAGCATCCTGCGCCGCGCGGCCAGCACCACCGAGCTCGCGATGCGCCTGGAGATGACCGCCCCGCAGGTGTCCCGCCACCTGAGGCGGCTCCGCGAAGCGGGTCTCGTGCACGGCCACCGGGAGGGTGCGGTGGTTCGCTACCAACTCGACACGGAGGCCGTCCACCGCCTCGGCCTGGACTTCCTCCAAGCACTGCACCGGTGAGTCGTGCAGCTTCTCTGAACTGACGCATGTGCGCTCGGCCGGGTCGACTACTGGCCGTCGAGGGTCGTGATCAATGTTGGTGAGATGCCTGTCAGCGCTCGCGCTGTGCGACGAGAACTACGGTGGGGCCGCTCTGCCCGTCGGCGGGAAGCCGGAGCTCGGCCGTGGGCCTCAGCCCGGCCTGCTCGACCAGCGCGGCGAGCTGGTCGGGCTGCCACCGGTAGGTCGTCCAGCTGACCGGGACTCCTCCGTATGCCTCGGTGCGCAGCACGTCGCCATCGCCGACGTGCGTCGCGATGATCAGCTGCCCCTCCGGCATCAGGGCCCGGGCGAAGGACGACAGCACCCGCGGCAGGACGTTCCGAGGCAGGTTGAACAACGACCACCAGCCCAGCAGCCCGCCCCACGAGGCCTCGGCCAGATCGAGGTCGGTCGACGACCCGACGCTGAACGTGCACTGCGGATGGAGGCGGCGCGCGTGCTCGATCATGCGGGGCGACAGGTCCACCCCCGCGACGTCGAGGCCGCGTTCGGCCAGATAGGCCGTGACCGTGCCCGGTCCACAGCCGATGTCGAGAACGGGGCCCAGCCCGCCGACCGCGTCGGCGAACACGTCCATCGCGGCACGGAGCCACGGGTGGGTGCGAATGTCGCCGATGCCAGTCGTCGTCACCATGTCCACGTAGTTGTCGGCCACGCGGTCGTAGGAATCGCGAACGACATCAAGATCGGCAGGCTGAGGAACCGGACGCGAAGTCATAGCCGCGACTCTAGGACAACGCTGGTTCATCCGCGGCGACATACCGGCGGCCGCGGCGACGGCCCAGTACAGCGACGAGCCTGACCTCATCGCCGACGATCTCCAGCACCCGGTTCGAGTCAGGAGTCGTGGTTGCGAGGTTCGGGCAGGAATCGCCCCTCACCGCTCGTCGCTGACCTCCCAGGGCCGTCGGCGAGTCATTCACGCTACAGGTCTGTCACGGGCGGCTGCTGGAGATGGCAGGCTGACGTGGTGGCTGGGGCGACGACGGTGGGGCTGGGTCCGTGAACCGGGTGGAGAACGTGCACGGCAGCGGCACCGTGAACATGGTGCAGGCTGGCCGCATCGACTCGGTGACCTTCGGCGCGTCCGGCCCCAGCAGGACGGTGTCGGCCATCACCGCTCGCAAACAAGCGCTCGAGGCCTACCAGGAACTCGGCGACCGCCATGGGAAAGCCAGGACGTGGCACAACCTCGCTTTTGCGTTGCGCGAAACAGGACAACCGGACCAGGCGCGGGAGGCAGCCGAACAAGCCCGCCAGGCATACCTGCAAGCCCACGACCCCGACAGCGCCGCCGCGGTTGAAGACTAGGTGCCGGGCTCAGGACGACCGCATCCGCCACCGAACACATCGCATCGATCTGCTCTGCGGCACGCCAGGAACACCAGGAGTCAGAAGAGGTAGGCATGAACGATGGCGAACTGTACGCAGAACTACTACGACGCCTCGGGGGAGGAGCTCACACTGCGGACACGTCCTCGGACCCGGTGATCGAGTTTTCCCCCGCCGGGGATGGAGCATCAACCGGGGCGTTGGTACGCCTCCACGTCACTCAGGATTCCTTGGGGGAACACCTGCGTGCTATGTCCAGTGACGGTGATCGCGCCTTTCCCGGAGAAGCGCCACTGGTGGGTGCACTCCAGCTTTTTCTCGTCCACATCGACGAGGCGGCCAACACTCGGCAGCCCGGACATGATGATCTCATCGTGAGGCCTGGCGGCGTATGGGCTCTCAGCTCCGACGAGCTGAAAGAATAGGTGCCGACCACGTGGGACTCTCGGCTGCGAAAGTCCGTCCGAGAGTCCCACGCCGCTTGCGCCTGCAGTCGGGTCCGGAGCCCAGATGACGGCACCGGGGCAACAGGTGTCTGTTTCACACTCATCCTGTTGAGGGCCCAGGTGGGCCTGCTTGGCCGGGGTCTGGTTCGTTCTGTGGCGGTGGCGAGACGTCGCCGCGCCATTGGCCGGTGGCGGTGCCCCGGCGCTCGATGAAGGCTTTGAACCGGTCGAGATCAGCCTGGATGCGGGAGTCGATCGCGCCCGTCACTTCGCCGGCCTTCTCCGCGATGCCCTCCGGCTCGAAGTCCATCTGCAGGTGTACCCGGGTGTGGCTGTCGTCGAGCCGGTGCACGGTGACGACCCCGGCCTGCTTCGGCCCTGCGGTCACTTTCCAAGCGACGCGCTCGTCGGGGTGTTGCTCGGTGATCTCGGCGTCGAACTCCCGGCGTACGCCGGCGATCGTGGTGACCCAGTGGGTGTGCGTGTCGTCGACCTGATCGACGCGCTCGACGCCTTCCATGAACTCGGGGAACTCGGTGAACTGCGTCCATTGGTCGTAGGCGGTGCGCACTGGCACTGCCACGTCGACCGACTTGGTGTGCGTCGTCACGGCTACCTCCAGCAGTCAGGGTGCGTTGCCCACCACCTGAATACCCGAAATGCGAAGCTCTACACTTTTGTCTGGTTTCGCTGTTGTCTGGGTGTGCGCGATCAACATGTGGCAGGGCCGAGTGGAACGCCCGCACGGTGACTACATCGGCCGGTACGTGTCGGAGCGAGTGAGCCTGCCGGCGGAAGAGCGCCACGCCCCGGCGGATCGACTCGGCCGACCCTCCCGAGCATCCCGGCCTCCGGACTCTGGATCGCCGGTGATGCCGTGCTCGTCGAGACAGTCAACATGCGGGGAACCTCGACGTTGTCGATCCGCGCGCACGCCGCGTTGGTCCTGCGTTCGTCAACCCGGCTCACGCTTGGGTCTCGGTCGCCGGAATGGGGGAGCTGTCGGCTCTCGGTTGCTGGGCGAATTCCATGTCGTCCTGCGAAGTTTCGCGCATGGTCCCGATGATGATCAGCCCGATGACAGCGGCGAAGATGATGTAGAACGCCGGGGCGATGGTGGCGCCGGTGAGTGCGACCAGCGAGGTCGCCACCAGTGAAACAAGCCCTGTTCCGATGACGCCGCCGATGTTGAAGCCGAGCGAGACGCCGGTGTAGCGCACGCGTGTTGGGAACAGTTCTGAGTAGAGTGTGTAGATCACGCCCTGCTGGACGCTGAAGGGAAGGTTCAGGATCAGCGCGGCGATGACGGCAAGTGCTAGCGAACCTTGTTGCATCACCCAGAAACACGGAACGGCCAGGACGAGGAAGCCCACCATTCCGCCCATCAGAACACGGCGTCGTCCAAAGTGGTCGCTCAGGGCTCCTGCCCACGGAATGACCGCCAGCGGCATCAGCACGATCAGGACCACAAGCCACAGAGCGCCGGCCAACGGATACCGCAGTACCGCCGAGAGGTGGACGACGAGGTAGACCGACGCTATCCCGCCCGTGGTCATCGTCGAATAGGCGATCCCCACGACCCGGAAGACGCTGGCCTTGTGGTCCCGCAGGACCTCGGTCACTGGAGCCTTGGGGGGAACCGCGTCCTTCGCCATCTGCACGAACAGCGGGGAGTCCTCCACCCGCATCCGATACAGGACCGCAGCCACCAGAAGCGGAGCAGCGATGAGAAAGGGGACTCGCCAGCCCCAGCTGCTCAGCTGGCCGGCGGACATGACGGCACTGAGCGTCCCGACCGTGGCGGCTGCGCCGGCGAGGCCGAGGGAGATCCCGATCGAGGTCGCCGAGCCGAACAGGCCACGCCGCCGGGTGGGGGCGGACTCGGTGGACAGCGACGCCGCTCCGCCGACTTCGCCTCCGGCAGAAAAGCCTTGCAAGAGTCGCAGGACGGTCAGCAGGATCGGCGCGGCGACGCCTATCGACGCATAGGTGGGCAACAGGCCCGTGAGTACTGTAGCCACCCCCATGAGCGTGACCGTCGTCATGAGTACCGCCTTGCGGCCACGGCGGTCGCCCAGGCGGCCGAAGAACAGCCCGCCGATCGGCCGGATCAAGGATCCGGTTGCGACGACGCCGAGGGTGCTCAGAATTCCGATCAGACCGTCGTCAGCGGGGAAGAACAGGGGAGCCAGCACGACTGCGAGGTAGCCGTAGATCGCATAGTCGTAGTACTCGATAGCCGTGCCGACGGCGGCGGCCAGGCTCGCTCTGCGGGCTACTCGGTTCCGTTCGGGCAGCGCTTGTGTCGGCATCGGCGCTCCATTGCGCTTCGAGTGGACGGCCATCACGCGGCCGTGAAGTTGTGCGCTGCACGATAGACCAGAACCAAACTCAGTTCAAGTTCTGAGGCGGCCGAGACAGTACGAAACGACGTTCTGCATCCGTCACACGTGCTGCCCGCAGTGACGGGACAGGGCCTGCCCGCTCCGCCCGTCGTCGCGAGAGGACTCCTGGCCCGCCTGGGATTGCCGGAGCGCCAGATCTCTGGCGGGTAGAGGGTGTCGCAGAGCGAGTCCGCATGCGCTACGCGTGCCGGAGCGTCTTACTGCGCGGTCGCGCCAACTCGAACCACCGCGGGTGGGTCCCAGGTCGTGGTGGCCGGCCGGTAAAGGCGGAGCATGAGGCGGAACGGGGCGCTGGGCGCGGGTAGCCAGTTGAGGTCGTCCGGCGGGCGCGAGTTCTGGAGGCGGATGGTCAAGGAACCATCGTCGCCGAACCGGAGGTCTGGAGTGCGGTCTCCGATGGCGTACCTCTTGATCTCGTTGTCGACCAACAGGCCCTGCGCGTGGTACATGGTGAGCGACCAGAAGGCGTGGACCGGTGGGAGCGCCCCGGCGGCGAAGGTGATCTCGTAGTCATGGCGCTCGCCGTCGAGCGGCTCGCCGGTGGCATCCACCTCGCAGACGGGATACAGGGCCTCGCTGACCGGGTTGATGAAGATCTGGGAATGGGCCACCGCGGCGCGCAGGAGGTGGTCGTCTCCGAAGTCCGTTCCGATGTCGTTGATCGCCCAGCCGTTCGTGAGACGGCCGAACGAGCGCACGTGTCGATTGATGTCATTCCATCCCTGCGCCAGGCCATCGACGATCGCACGCGTCGCCGCGGGTGGTAGCTGGGCGACGTCTTGCACCCGTGATCGGTCGATGTCACGGCGTAGGTCGTCGGTGACGGCGTCCGGGTCGGCGTCGTCGAGTACCTGGGCGAGTGCCAGGGCGAAGGTCGCCGGATCCTCGATCTCCGCCTGCCGGGTCGAGCGTGCGAGTTCCGCGTCGCGGAGCCTCGGAGCGGCGGACGCTGCGATCGGTGTGGCCGTGAGTGCGATCGCGTCCTGGAGCTGGTGGACGGCGGCCAGGTCGCGCTCGTCGGTCCCGTCCACCAGAATACGTCCGACGATCATGACGTAGCGCCAGTTGGTGCGTAGCCGGACTTCCTCGGTGTCTTTCTCCAGGCGTGCCCGCCCCTTGTCGATCTTGAGGCTGGGCAGTGGTTCGCCCGGCACGTCCTGACTGATCACGATCGGTGAGGTGGTATCCGGAAGCGTCACTTGAAAGCTGGCGTACCGGTCGCCGAAATCAGGCAGGTGCAGTTCGAACTCGTTGTGCCGAACGTCCAGCCAGGCGACCGAGTACAGCGTGTCGACGTTGGGGGCGACGCCGACGGTCAGTGTCGGATCAGAGAGCCGTCGCTGGTGGCCGAACGTGTTCACGGGCGCGCCCGCGGAGGTTTCCTGGCGGGGTGCGAACGGATCGAGAGGTTGGACGAAGTTGAGGCGTACCCGTTGGGCGAAGATCAGCGGGTACGACCACACCTGGACATCTCGGACGGCCGCCTCGAGGGGCGCCTCAGGCGCACGCTGCAATCCCCAGCCTCCTTGCTGAAGTCACTTCAGTTCAACTAACGTAGCATCGCAGTCGTCGCACACCAACGGAATGTCGCGACCAGCGCACCGGACGCGGGCTGGAGTCGAGTGTGATCGAGCAGGTGAGCATGGATTCGCACGGCTACGACACGTCCGATGTCGAACAGCTCGGCAGGGCTGAGCACCCGGACATCGTGCCGGCCGAGGCGGCTTGGCGAAGGCGCTGGACGGAGAGTCTGAGCCTTCAGGCGGTGGTGTACGGGTTGCCGGCGGCGCTGCAGTACGCGCGGATGTGCGCGGACGCCCTAGTCCCGGGAGCGACTCCCGGGATGGGAAAGTTCCGGCACGAGCGCGCCCCGGTTGGACCGGACTTCACCGCGTTCCGTGCGCCGAACGTGGATACCCTCTATTCCACGGCATGGCTGGATTTGCGGGGGCAGGCGGTGGAGCTGCGGACGCCGGAATTCGGAGACCGCTACTTCACGGTCCAACTGGTCGATGCCTACAGCAACGCCCTCAACATCAGCAACCGCACCGTCGGCTCGGCTGCCGCTCGCTACTGGCTGGTCTCGGCGCAGTGGACCGGGGCGGCACCTGAAGGGGTGACGGTCGTGCGTGTCCCGACCACCGTCATGTGGTTGCTGATGCGGATCCAGGTGGTCGGCGGCGAGGTGGCCGTCGTGCACGAGCTCCAGAACGCCGTCACGATCGCGCCGACCCCAGGTGCCGACACCGCGTACGGGCCGCTCGTCGATCCGCAGTCGGTCGAAAAGGACTGGCAGGAGTACTTCCGTGCGCTCGACGCGGCGATCCGGCTGAACATGTACCCCCGTGAGGAGCACGCCTGCGTTCACCAGTTCCGCACGCTCGGTCTGCTGGGCCACGAGCCGTGGGACCCGGCCGTCCTCGATCCGGAGACCGCTGACGGAATGGCGGCCGGCTTCGATGCGGCGATGGCCATGCTGAGGTCGGCTCGACGCCAGTTGGGGGTGGAAACGGGCACTGGTTGGACACGCGTTCTCGACAAGGGAGCACACGGGCACAACTTTCTCGCGCGCGCGGTGATGAACCACGTCGGGCTCGGCGCCAACGTCGCCGAGGAGAACACATCCTTCAACACCCATGTCGACGCGGAGGGGAACCAGCTGGCCGGACGTCAGGGCGACTACACCCTGACCTTCGACGTGCCGCCGCCGCACGGCGCATTCTGGAGCGTGACCCTCTACCACGTCGAGACAGGGCGTGTCTTTGACAATCCGCTCGGCCGCTACTGCGTCGGCAGCGCCAAGCTGGAAGCTTCCGGGCCGGCGGGGGCGGTCCGGATCGTGATCGCCCGGAACGATCCGAAGGTGCCCAACTGGCTCCCGTGCCCAGACGGCGACTTTTACCTGATCCTGCGCATTTACTCCCCGGGTGACGCCGTCACCCGGGGGGATTGGCTGCCGGCACCCGTGCTGCGGGCGTACGGGACTGCCAGCTCCGGAACGCTGCAGAACCCCAATCGGGGATGATAGACGCTCGGGCGTGGGCTACAGAGCTGCCAAAGCAGCTCGCATGGCCGAAACCGACGTCGTCCAGCGTCAGGGCGACGTTGGGAGCTCCCGTAGGGGCGTAGAAGCGCTACCGCTTCTATGCCCCTGCGGGCCTGAGTCGTGCGCTCCCTCTACCGGCCGGCCGCCGTGTCCGCGGCGGTGAGTCCGAATACCAGCGCGGACGCGAGCCCGCCAGCATATGCGCGGTGCCACAACCCGCCCGTGTCCGACCCGGCGGCGAGGAGGCCGGACAGCACCGAGCCTGCGCTGTCGAGTACGCGGGCGCGATCGTCGATGCGGATGCCGTGGAATGGGAACGTAATCGCGGGTTCCGCTTCGATCACGTAGTAAGGCGGCTCGTTCAGCGGGAGCGGATCCAACGCCCGCTCTGGTGCGTATCCACCCGCGGCTTGCTCGTTGAACCGGCGCACCCCGTCGCGGATCACTTCCGCCGGATAGCCCCACTCTTCGGGAAGGTAGGCCAGTTCGTCCAGTTCCTCGGCCAGGCCAACCCGTCCACCACGCTTACTGGCCAGCGAAAACTTGTCGACCGCAACCCCACCCTCGACATAGGACCCGGTGATCCAGTCGCGGAAGACTCGTGAATCGGCCACCAGCAGGCCCCGGCCCTCCGGCTGCTCGAGCAGCGCCATGGTGGTGAGGTGATCACCGAGTGTCTCATCGACGAACCGGGAACCATGCACATTGAACAGCAGCGCGTGTTCGCTGTAGTACAACGACAAGTCCACGAAGTCGGCTGGGTCTGCGAACGCGATTCCGCTGGGGATGAGGTGGCCGTAGAACCCGGCGCCGTCTGGCCCGGTAGCGGCGCCCGCGGCCGTGGCCAAGCGGTAGCCGCCACCGCGGCTGTGCGGGTTCGAACGAAGTTGCATCCGGTCAGCGTTCGGGTGGACATGGGCGCGGAGAAGCTCGACGTCACCCTGAAATCCACCAGTGGCGAGCATCGTCGATCGGGCCCGCACGGTGCGGTGCGCGCCGTCCGCGGACCCCAGTTCCGCGCCCACGACAGAGCCGTCCTCAACCAGGAGGTGATCGGCTTCGGTTCGCAGCAGTATCTCGCCGCCGGCGGCCGTCACGAGGTGTCGGCAGGTGTCGAGGTAATGATTCGTGTCGAACTGGTGCCCCATGCCGAAACTCAGAATCCGCTGTGCGTCTTTGGCTTCGACACCGGTCGATCGGATCCACTCTATGCCGTCGGCGAACCGATCGACCAGTGCACGCTTGAGGGCGGTGTCCCCTCGGGGGTTGTGCTCGGCCATGACGTCGTGGCTCGGTGCCGTCCAGGCGTACCCCGCGAAGCGTGCCGAGCCACCGACATCCTCACCGGCCTCGGCCACGACAACGGATAGTCCATGGTGGACAGCGCGAGCCGCTGCGGTGAGCCCGGCCATGCCGGCGCCTATCACGAGCAGGTCAACCACCCTGCGCCTCCTTCGGCGATCGGAAAGTTCCTTTGCGCCGGCACGATCGAGCTTGCCGACCCTGGTCTGCGGTAGTTCCTTCACGGCGAACACGAACTCCGGCCACCCCGTCGCGGGCGGGCCCGCCGCGCGATGCGCGGTGATCCGACCGAGTGAGATATGCCCGCCATCGGCGGTCACGGCCAGAGGGGCGTTCGCAGGGAAGAAGCCGTCGGATGTCAGCTCGGCGGGCTCGAGAGTTCCTCCGGCCGCGTACAACGCCGCCCGGCGCATGCACATCGTCGCCTTGTAGAACTCCCGCATCAGTGGCCTGTCGTCAGTTCGAGCTATCGCTGAATTCGCATTAACCGAATTCAGTTCAAATGCTGAGCCTAGCGCTCGGCCCACGTCGGCGCAATAGCGTGTCGGTGATCATCCTGACGTAACCGTCAGGTGTGCTCGTGTGCAGCGGATGTCTGCCTGGCGGCTCACTTCCGGGCCATCGGGGCGGTGGCGCGGCATCTCGTGACGGCACCCGCAAGAGCTTCAACCTCGCCTTGGGCACGCTCACCGAGCGCAACCTTGCCATTGCTGGTGTCGTGCAGGAGGTCGCCAGGACGTCAGCACCCATCAGTCGCCCGTGAAGGTTCGATGTCAGACCAGTATCTCGCCGGGCACTCGGGTCGCGACGGGAAAGGCACGGATACCACCTCAACCGGTCAGCCGCAGCCGTAGGGTGCTTATCGGTGTGGAGTGACGACGACGTGCCGTAGGCGAGAGGCGGGCGTGCGATGGCGGTGTCCAGGCTTCTGATCGATCCGAGCACCCAGACCAGGCTGGGCGCCGAGGTGCTTGCCGAGCTGCGCGCCAACCTCTGGCCGGTGGACTGCCAGACGTGCGGCCGACCGTTCGGGCGATGGGAGAAACCGGCGCTGGCGGTGCAGGAAGTGGCCAACATCGCTGACGTGTCGCTGCACCATCGCGGCTGCCGGAAACCACGCTGGCTGGAGTACTCGCCCGCCACCGAAGCTGAGTTCAGTGCGTTCCCGCACGTCACCTGGCGGGCGAACCCATTCCTCTTGCGGATCACCAACGCACTGGTAGTCCTGATCAACCCGTACCTCGAATACGCATCGCTGCGCAGAGACGACGCGCGATGGCGGGTGGCCACGCTGGATCGGTTCGCTGCGGTCGGAATGGGCACCGACCGTTTCGACGCGGTGATCGCGCGGCCCGCTCTGTCGCTCGTGGTGGACGAGGATCGCGTATCGGCGCACATCACCGATGGGGCGGGCAAGGCGCACGGCTGGCACTTCCCAATCTCGCCGCCCGCTCGAGAAGTGCTGGATGCGAAGGAATGGCACACGATCGGCGTGACCACGGCGCTGGATCTGCGCAAACGGCTGCGGAAAAACCCGCTGCGGGCGCTGATCGCCGCACGGCAGGTGCTACTCGGAGCGGCGAGGCGGACCTACACCGAGCGGGCCCAGCTGCTGGGCGACTCGGACTTCGACAGGAAAAGCCGGATCGAGCTGATCGGTCTGATAAGCGAGATGATCCGGCGGACGCTGGGGATCCAGGTCGGTAGGGATCAGCTCGCGGCTGCGGTGGCGTGCAGCATGGGAGACAGCGGAATGCTTCTGCGGCTGTCCGGCCGGGACAAGCTGGCGTCCGCGCTTGTGGTCGCCCAGCTCTACGCGACCAGGTCACGGACCTCGGCGGGCGAGCCCGGGCATGGCGGTGGCGTGCACGTCATGGCCCCCGACCCGGCGATCGTCGACGAATGCTTCGACATGTGCACCGCGGTGTCCGAAATCAGCGGCCTCACCGTCGCCAGGTTGGCAGTCGAGCCGACGGTCGAGCAGCGCAGTACGGAGTACCTGGCCGACATCGTGATCGGAATGCCCGAGCAGTTCCGTGCCGCGTACGCGTTCTACCGCGACGGCGAGGACGATTGGGGCCTGCACGAGACCCGCGGGCGACTGGCCATGGCCATCGGCGCCGAGGCACGGCACCGCGCCGGTGACGTGATCCGTCGCTATCCCAAAGTCACCGTCGTCTAGATGTCCTATGTGGACCATTCATTCACGGCGTGGTACGGCAAGCGTATTGCGCCGACGAGCATCAGGATCACTATCGGCGGCTGCGGGCGTCCCAGCGCCGCGGCGCGTAGTGGGTTGGCTGGCTGTTGTCCCTGTTGAGTGCGGTAGGCGCCCAAGTGGGTGTGCGAACAATTCGAGTCGCATATTCTTCTGGAGCCGGAAGCCGCTGGCTGGAATGGAATATTCCGCTAACTGATCGCAATTGTGAGCTGTCGTTCAGGTCTTCGGGTCGCGGGAATTGCCGTTCGGTCTGCGCCCGTATGAACTATCTGCGTCGCCCATTCAAGTGAGCTGGCACGCGGGTTCGATGCCGTATTTCACTGATTGTGGTTGCATGACGTCTGTCGGCTTCGAGTCAGGGATCAGGAAGGAAGACAATTGCTGCCCAAATGGCCGGTCTGGAACTTCAACCGGCCGCTCGACGACGTGAAGCGGAATGTGGGGCTGTACTCAGGTGAAGCATGCGCGCTCCGTCGTCAGCTCCGGCTCTGCCGTGTAATGAAGCGAAAACTGAAGGGGAACACATGTCCGTACAGAAGATGCGATTCTCTGCCGTCGTCCTGGCGGCGCTCGTCTCCACCGTCGGGGTCGGCAGCTCCAGTCACGCCACCGCCGCCGAGAAGGCGGTGACGGCCGGCCAGGCGGCCGCTCCCGATGTGGCGGCCAGCTGCGGCAGTCGTGAGTTCTGCCTTTACTCCGGTGCTCATCAGACCGGGGAGATCTTGTTCAGGAGGGAGGTGGTTGTCCACCCGAACGGGAACGTCGCGCTCGTCCACGAGGAGAACGTGGATCCGCTGATCCACCCCCGGTCGGCACGACTTCCCGGGCTGCCCGAGGGGCTGGCCTGCATAGCCGTGCTCTATGAGGAGCCGCACTACGGCGGCGACACCCAGGAGGCGGGATACGGCTATCCACTCGACGACGTCTCGCTGGTCGAGTTGAACGGCCGGCCCGTGGGGACGATCGACTCCGATTGCGGCTGATTCCGCGCTGCCGCGTCACGGTGGGCCCATACCGGGACGGCGGACACGACCACTGCTGCCAGGGTTCAGCCCGGCGCGCCGTGAGTTCGGCGCCGTTCGCAAGTCATTCTCTGCCCGCCGAGCGCCCCCGGCCCATCTCTGGCTGGGGGCGCGTGCCCGGCATAGTGCCGAGGAGGGGTTGGTATCGATCGGGGCCTATCCGGGCGGGGCCTGCCCGTGGGCGGGTCATCGTCGATTCTCAGACGCGCGGGCTGACCACTGGGGGCACCGGTCGGCCCTTCCGTCCACACGGGCAGGCAATCGCAACCATTGGCCCGGCAACGGGTGGACGGTAGAGGCGAAGTGCCCTTGGGCCAGCATTGCCCGTGCCCGTGGCTTGCCCGGGATTCTGTTCCATACTGCCCGTCGCGAACCAACCCGACGGACGATGGAGCGAAGGACTTGGGCTACGTGATGGCCTTCGAGCAGATCGACCGGACGAACGTCGCGGACGTCGGGGGAAAGGGGGTGCACCTGGGCGAGCTCTCGCGGATCGACGGCGTTCGCGTGCCGGACGGCCTCTGCGTGACGACGGGCGCCTTCCGGCGGGTCGTGGCCCAGGCGTCGTCGATCGACGATCAGCTCGACCTGCTGTCGCGCGTGGAGCCGGACGACCGCGCGACGATCCGCACGCTGACATCTTCTACCTCCGGATCCAGGAGTTCCACGACGTCGTGCGCACCAACAACGTGGACGACAAACTTGTCCAGGAGAGGCGGGAAGCGTTCCGGTCCTACGAAGCGCTCACGCCGCCCCGGGTCCTCACATCCGACGGTGAGGCCATCACCGGCGAGTACCGGCGCGACGACGCCCCGCCCGGCGCTCTGGCCGGCCTGCCGGTCTCGGCCGGCACCGTCGAGGGCCGGGCCCGTGTCGTCGTGGACATGGCGCAGGCCGACCTCGAGGCGGACGACATCCTGGTCACCGCCTGCACCGACCCCAGCTGGACTCCCTTGTTCGTCGCCGTCGACGGTCTGGTGACGGAGGTAGGCGGCCTGATGACGCACGGCGCGGTGATCGCGCGGGAGTACGGGCTGCCGGCCGTCGTGGGCGTGGAGCGAGCCACCCGGCTCATCCAGGACGGGCAGCGGATCCGTGTCAACGGCACCGACGGGTACGTCGAGATTCTCGCCTGAGCCGCCGTATCGGACCCCGGCCTTCAGCATTCGAGGTAGGCGGTGTTCGGCGCTCGGTCATCGCAGGTCGTCCCTGCCGACAATCTTGACGCATAGAGTGGCGATCACTCGAACTGGATTTCTAGACTGCCCTGCACCGTCAGATGAGGAGAAAGCGTGAAACCCAAGACCACCGTTGTTTCACTGCCAGTCGTCGATCTGGACAGATCACTGCGCTTTTACAGAGACGGTCTGGGGTTGACCACCGACGGCATCGACGACGGCATCATGTTGTTCGAGTTGCCGAACCTCTCCCTGTTCCTCGTTGGCCGGGACGAGTTCGCGAAATACAGCGGCCGCGCCGGCGTTGCTCCTCGTGATCCGTCTGCGGCGGCCGGGTGCATCATCTCGTGCGCCATCGGCAGCCAACAGGAGGTCGACGACATCCTCGTTCGTGCCGCAGCAGCAGGCGGATCAGCTCCGCAGCCGGCCGGGGACCACGACGGGTCCTACACCGGGTACTTCACGGACCCGGACGGACACGTCTGGGAGCTCGTGTTCAACGCCCACACAGAAGCGGCTCCGTCACCGACGTGAGCCGCAGGTGGTCCGTGCACATCCTGCACTCGGTCGGTTCGCCACCCCGGGTCGGCAGACAGCAATGTGCGAGCGCTGGCCCTCCGCCCGCTGTGCCCCTCGGCCGCAGGCGGCCCTCGCCCGCGACCGGCTGGGCGAGTTCCAGGCTCAGGCCGCCATCGCGGCACTCAGACTCGTCGGCATGATCAGCTTGTGCGACGTCGCCCCGTCGCTGCCACACCCTGTCCGACGTCGGCCCGGTCGCTGCCGCACACCGAGGTCGGGGAACTGGTCGACGCACCAGGACATGGAGGGATCGGCCCGCGTCGACGAGCCGGCGTGCCAGTGCGCTGCCGGCCGAACCGGCCCCGACGATGACGTGGTCGCTGCTGGCATCCGAGTGCATGGAATCCTCTTCGTTCGTTGGCGAAACGCGGTCTGCGGTGTGTTTCCACGGGTACCAGGGCGAGTTGACCCGGCGCGACCCGCAGTTGTTGCGAGGTCTTCAAGCTTCTCGGCCGTCGACCAGGTGTAGGCCGGTTCCGGACCTGCCGACCTGCGACGCGACCCGCGCCCAGGTGCGTTCCACGGTTCGGACGGCGTGCGCGATGGTCGCTCTGGGCTTGCGGTGCGTGATCCGGTAGATGGTGCGAGCGGGTGGATCTTCGACAACCGGGTGGACCGTGCAGCCGGTGCGTTCCACCAGGTCCGCGGCCAGGAAGGCCGGAGCGACCGCCCACACGTCGGGTGCCTGGAGGAAAGGCCAGAGCGCGAACGCCTTGGCGACCTCGGCCAGCGGCTCGGCCCACGGGAAACGTTGCCGCCATGCCAGCAGGTCGGGTCCCCAGGGCAGCCGCACCTCCCGGTCCAGTCGCAGGTCCTGCAACGAAACGGGGTGGCCGTCGACGGCACCGGTCTCGAAGCCCCGCGCGAGGAACAGCCTCATCTCGCTGGTCGCGACCGGCTCCACGCGCAGGTCGGCGTGCACGCGTTCGAAGAAGACGAAACCGACGTCGAGATGGCTCAGCGCGACCCGGTCGCTCACGACGGGCCCGGTGGCGGTCTCCACGGTGATCCGAGGAGCGGTGGGGTCCTGCGCCAGTTCGCGCAGCACCGGTGGAAGCACGTGGATCGCGATCGCGTCCGCTGCCCCGATGCGCACCGGAACGTGGTGCCGGTTGCGGATCCGCCGCGTCTCCTCGGCCAGGTCCTCCCACCGCTCGGCGACGGCGAGGAAGTTCTCCCCGGCCGTGGAGAGGGTCGTGCGCTTGTCGCCGCGGGCGCGTTCGACCAGTCGCTGCCCCATGCGGCGCTCCAGCGCCTGCAGCCGGTAGCTCACCGTCGACTGGGAGGCGTGCAGCGCTTCGGCGGCCGCGCCGAGGCTGCCGAAGCGGGCGATTGCGAGGAACGTCTCGATCTCTTCGGGAACCAGCACATGAACGCTTTCGATGTTTGAAGCCGAATACTTCGACGTGACTTCGATCGTGGCGCGACCTAGCGTTCCTGGCAACCAGCCACCTCTTCTTGCCGAGGCCGTACCGGAGGGCAACGATGTCCACCTCGCACGAAGCACTGCTGAGTCCGTTCACCCTCGCGGGCCGCACTCTCAGGAACCGGATCGCGCTGACGGCGCATGGCGACAAGCTCGCGCGGGACGGCCGGATCACGGAGCGGCTCATCGGTCACTACGAGCGGCGTGCCGCAGGCGGCGCGGGCCTGATCGTCACAGGCGGCTCCGCCTCGGTGCACCAGGACGCCGCGAACCCCGGCATGATCGCTCTCTGGGCCCCCGAGAACGAGCCGCTGCTCGCAGATCTGGCCGACCGGGTCACCCGCCACGGTGCGGTCCTGCTCTGCCAGGCTTCGCACCGCTCGGTCCGGGAAAGCCCGATGGGGCGTGACCCGTGGCTCGTGGCCCCGTCGCACGGTGCGGCCGGCGGTGGGCATGGCGCGCCGGACGAGTTGGGGGAGTCCCAGATCCAGGACGTCCTGCGGGCCTACGCCGAGGCCGCGCGGCGGCTGCACCGCTGCGGGTTCGACGGCATCGAGGTCACGGCCTTCGGAAGCCACCTCATCGAGATGTTCTGGAGTCCGGTGCTCAACCGGCGCACCGACCGCTACGGCGGATCGCCGGACAACCGGCTTCGCTTCGGCCGCGAGGTGCTGGATGCGGTCGCCTCCGCCGTGCCCGACGACTTCGTCGTCTCCTTCCGGATGTCCGGCGACGCGCTTTCCACGGCTACCGGGCTCAGTCCCGCGGACCTGCTGGACATCGCCGGGGCGATGAGCGGCCATCCAGGGATCGACCTGTTCAGCGTGTCGGGCGGCAGCGGCATGACCGCCCGCGGCCACGCCGCGACCGTGCCCACCGAAGCGATGTCCCCGGCCTGCTACAACCACCTCGGCCGCGATTTCCGCGAGCGGGTCGGCCAGCCGGTTCTCGTCGCCGGGCGGGTTCTCGACGCCGACCTCGGGGAGCGGACCATTTCCGCGGGTGACGCGGACCTGGTCGGTATGACCCGTGCGCTCATCGCGGACCCCGACCTGCCGGCACGGCTGGCCGCCGGTGCCGCCGACCGGGTCCGGCCCTGCATCGCGATCAACGAGGGCTGCCGCCGTGTTGTCGTCGGCCACGCGCTGGCGTGCACGGTCAACCCGAGCGTGGGGGAGGAGGGCCTGGACGCTTTCGCCTCCGCGGCCGTCCCGCGACGGATCGTCGTGGTGGGGGCGGGCCCCGCCGGTCTGGAAGCCGCCCGGATCGCCGCCACGCGGGGCCACGCGGTCACCATCCACGAGCGGACCGGCAGGCTCGGAGGCCAGGTGCGGTTGGCCTCCACCGTCGGCAACCGCCCGCACCTGGCTCGCCACGTCGACTGGCTGGAACGCGAGATCCACCGGCTCGGAGTCGAGATCCGCCTGGAGTCCGAGCTGTCCCCGGCCGACGTCGACCGGATCGTCGAGGATGGCGTCGACGCTGTGGTCATCGCTGCAGGTTCGACCGCGTTCGTGCCACCGGAGGCCGCCGGCCTGGACTGTCCGTCGGTGACCGAGTTCGAGCTGTTCGACGGCACCGCGGAGCCGCGGGCCGGTGCGCGTGTTCTGGTCTACGACGCCGAAGGACATCGACGAGGTGCCGACGCCGCACTCCTCCTCGCCGGCCGGGGAGTGGCCGTCACGCTCGCCACGCCGCACGAGTCCCCGTTGACGCACCTCGAACCGCCCAACCGTCCCGAGCTGGAGCAACGGCTGCGTGCTTCGACCACGCGGGTCCTCCCTGACCAGCAGCTCGCAGGTGTCGGGGACGGCCGGCTGCTGCTGCGTGATGCCTGGACGGAGGAACCGATCGAGGCCGAGGCGTACCAGCTCGTGGTGTTCGTCGGGTACCGGCGCCCGCTCGGCGAGCTCCACGGACATCTGAGCGCGACGGCCCCTGAGATGCCTGTCCACGTAGTCGGCGATGCCAAGGCGCCTCGCTTGCTCCGGAACGCCATATCCGACGGAGTGCGGGCCGGGATCGCCCTGTAGTCCGACCTCTGTTCGATCGTAGGCGTGGGTGTCCAGAGTGGACGCGTCCTCGGATGGATCGGGAACCGTCATGCAGCAGTCAGGAGAGGGTCGTGACGACTGCGGCGGCACTGGCGGCGGAGAAGGACGCGGCGATGCGGGTCACCGCGCTGTTCACCGCCGCCGCTCCCCAGTTGCCCTGCTCGAGTTCCTTCGCGCGGGTCGCGACCGCGCTCGACCACTTCGGGACGGGGTCCAGGCTCGGCAGAGTGCCGCTGGCCGAGATGAGGGCGGTGATCGCTGCGAGGCGGGCATCGGGGCTCTCGCCGTGTTCCAGGGCTGAGCGCATCTGCTCGCGTAGCGCGGGTTCGTGCCCGGTGTCCGCGGCGGGCAAGCTCGTCGTCGGGAACAGCCCGAGGAAGCGCGTGCGCTCCCGACGGAGCAGTCCGCGCTGGACGAGGCGTTCGGTCACCGGCTTCCAGAGCCCGGAACCGATCGTGACCAGCAACGTCTGGACCTGCCGGGGACGTGCCGCGATCGTGTCGTAGCTGGATTGGAGCAGCGGGTCGGGAAGTGCGCCGTCTCCCACGGCGACGACCTTCGTGCCCTTGTACCAGGCGCTGCTGCCCTCGGGCTGGATCCTGCCGAGGAGGGCGAGCTCGACGAGCACGGCACCACCCAAGGTCTGGTGGAGGGTCCCGGCTCCGGCCGGGATGCCGTACTTGTCGTCGAGCATCAGCAGCAGCACGTCCTCGACGATCAGCGTGTTGTCCTGCATGGTCGCTATCTCCTTGATCGGTGTCCGGGGGTTCGAGCCGTCAGACCGGCCCGGCCGGTGCGGCGCGACCAGTGACCGTCATCCGGTCGGAGCAGTCCTGTGGAGGCCAGCCGACACCATGCCCTTGGGGCATGGTCAACCCCGTCGCCTTTCCGGGATGCGATCACAGATGGCGAGTACGAATGAGCGCGGCAGGACGATCGAGCCGGGTCATCATCGTCGCCAGGCCACCGGCCACCGCGGGGGACGCGCGATGCACAACGTGGTCGCCAGTCACTTGGGATCGCCTCGCGGGCGGTATGCGATCTGTTCTGGCTGGCAGCTCGACGCAGGTGTCCATAGCCTCCGCTCATGGTGGTGCAACGATTGCAAGCGGCGGCGCTTCTCCTGGGGCCGCTGATCTTTGCGCTGTCGCCGTTCTTCTGGGTCGACGGCCATTACGGGATCACCGGCGGAACGCTGATCGCGTTGTCCATGGTGCCGTGGGTGTACGGGTTGATCGGCGAGTACGAGCGGTTGCGGGAGCGTGTGCCCACCCTGGCGGGACTGTGGTTGTTGCTGCTGGTGATCGGGATGTTCGGCAGTATCGCCTTCGGACTGCAGGGGTTCTTCGAGGGAGTGTTCGACATTACCGAGCGGGTGTCCCTGGCCGCCCTGGACGAATACCCGCCGCACAGCTTGTTCCTGCTGTGGCTACCGGGGCCGAGCTTCCCGCTGGCCCTGCTGGCATTCGGCGTACTCCTCGGTTGGACCCGAATGGCGCCCCGGTGGGTCGCGGTCCTGGTCTGCCTCGCCGCAGTCGCGTTTCCACTGGCCCGGGTTCTCCGGACCGACTGGGTCGCCTACATCGCCGACCTGCTGATGGTGCTGGCGTTCGGCCTCCTCGCTTGGCGTGCCTGGCACCGGCCGGTTGCGGCCGCCACGTCCGATTAGCGTGAACGAGACGGCCGGGTTCGGTGCGCAGGACTCCTTGCGTTCGTCGTGCGCGTCGGGCTCATCTGCCCGCTGGTGCGGGTGGCACAGGTGACCTGGTTCGCCGAGCTGTTCGACATCGCGGAGTCGATCACGGACCTTTCAGCAGAGCGGCAGCGTCAGGTGGCCTGGTGGACGATTTCGCCCGCTTGGACCACCAAGCGCAGGGGTTTGGTGAGGGCAGTGATGTCGGCCAGCGGATCGGTGTCCAGGACTACCAGGTCGGCGTGGGCGCCGGAGGCGAGAGTTCCGATCTCCCCGGGCATCCGGAGCAGGTCCGCGGCCACGGTCGTGGCGGAGCGGACGATGTCCAGTGGCTTCTGCACCTCGGCCCGGATGCGGAACTCCTCGCGCTGGTACGGCTGCATCCCGCCGAGCAGGTCGGTGCCGAACACGACGTTGACTCCGCCGCGCACGGCGCGCTCGAGCGCGGCGAGTCCGCCTTCGAGCACCTGCGCGACCTTGTCCCAACTGCTTTGGGGCAGCCCGTGGTCCATACCCTCCCGCTGCAACGCCCAGTAGGTGACCAGGGTCGGCACCAGGTAGGCGTTGCGTTCGACGAGCAGCTGCACGCCTCGGTCGTCCAACAGGTTTCCGTGCTCGACGCAGCGCACTCCGGCCTCCAGCGCACGGTTGATCGCCGCCGGTGGGTAGGCGTGCACGGTCACATATCGTCCGGCGGCCCCTGCCTCGTCGACGATCGCGCGCAGTTCGTCCATGGAGTACTGCGTCGAGTCGATGTGGTCGGTCGGAGAAGCGACTCCTCCGGAGGCCATCACCTTGATGTGGTGGGCGCCGCGGCGCAGCTCGTCGCGCGCGGCCAGCCGGACGCCGTCGACGCCGTCGGCGACCCGGCTCGAACCGCCGCAGAACGGGTGGTCGTCGTAGACCCGGATCCCGGCGGGGCGCTTGTCGCCGTGCCCGCCCGTCTGGCTCAGCGCCTTGCCACCGAATATGAGCCGTGGTCCGCGGATCAACCCGTCGACCTGTGCGGCGGCGAACCCGTAGTCCGCGCCGCCGACGTCGCGGACGGTGGTGAAGCCGCGGTCCAGCATCGCGCCCATGTTGCGCACCGCGCCGGCCGCGATGTAGCTCGGCGACCAGCCGCGCAAGGCGGTGGTGTCAGCGGTGATCCCCGCGACGTGCACGTGGGCGTCGATCAGCCCTGGCAGCACGTACGCGCCGCGCAGGTCGATTTCGGTGGCCGCGGCGAACCCGGCTGCGCGGCCGTCGGATTCGGCGATCCGGCCGTCGGCGCACACCAGGTCGGCTTCCCGGTAGGTGCCGGATTCGACGTCGAGCAGGTGAGCGTTGCGCAGAACCAGCGAGGTGGCCAACTCGAGCATCCTTTCGGTAGTGGTCAGCGTGCCGTTCCGCCGAACCCGAACGGGATGTCCAACGCCCACCAGCCGAAGAACAGTGCGGTCCAGGAGAGGAACATCGCGGCGGCGAGTGGGGTGGTCATCGCGGCGAGCGTGCCGATGCCGGCCTTCTTGCGGTGCTGCTGGATGAAGCCGAGCGCCATGATGAAGTACGGGCTCATCGGGGTGACGACGTTGGTGCAGGAGTCGGCGATCCGGTACAGGGCGAGCGTCGTTTCCGGTGGGATGTCGAGCAGCATGAACATCGGGACGAAGACCGGGGCGACGAGTGCCCACTGCGCCGACCCGCTCGTGATGAACAGGTTGATCAGGCTGATGACGACCAGCAGTCCGCCGAAGAGCAGCACGCCGTGCGCCCCGGCCGCGCGGAGCACGTCGGCACCGTGCAGCGCGATGAGCTCCCCGACCCTGGTCCACTTGAAGTAGGCCAGGAACTGCGAGATGACGAAGAACAGCACCAGGATCGGTGCCATGTCGCGTATCCCGCCCGCCATCATGGTGGGTACGTCACCAACAGACCTGATCTCACCGACGGTCACTCCGTAGGCGATGCCGACGAGCGCGAAGAAGAGCGCGAGGAACACGGCGATGTCGGCGACCAGGAGGGATTCGAGCAAGGAGCCTCCTTCGCCGCGCAGGGGCGACCAAGGAGGAATCACCGCCGCCGTCAGGACGACGACGAACCCGGCGGCGGCGATTCCGGCGTTGCGCATGCCACGCCGTTCGACCGCGCTCAGCTGCAACGCCGTGTCGTGCTCTGGATGCTCGGTGGCGTCGTCGTCGACCCGCAAGTCGACGCGTTTGGCGAGGTAGGTCTCGACGACCAGCGTGATCACCGCTGCCAGCAGGATCGACGAGACGGCGGAGAAGAAGTAGTTCGCCGCGGGCGAGACGACGTAGGCCGGATCGATGGTGTGGGCGGCCGCTTCGGTGAGGCCGGCGAGGATCGCGTCGTTGGGGATGAGGATCGGACTTGCCGCGCTACCACCGGAAATCGCGACCAGCGCCACGACGATGCCCAGCACCGGGCTGCGCCCGGCGGCCCGGAACACCACCCCGCCGAGGGGGATCAGCACGATGTAGGCGGCATCAGCTCCAACGTGGGCGAACATCGCGACCAGCGCCAGCACGAAGGTCACCCAGCGCGGCGAGACGCGCGAGAGGCTGGCCCGGATGGCCGTGTGCAGCAGGCCGCTCTTGTCCGCGACCGCCACCCCGAGCATGACGACCAACGCGGTGCCCAGCGGCGGGAACGAGGTGAAGTTCTCGATCAGGTCGCCGACGACCAGCTGGAGGCCGGCGTCGGAGAGCAGGTTCTGCGCGGTGATGAGCTTTCCGCTGGCCGGCGACACGGCACTGACACCGAGTGCGGACAACGCCCAGCTGGCCACGGCGAGCAGCGCACTGAGGATCGCGAACAGCAGGAAGGGATGAGGAAGCAGGTTCCCGGCTCGTTCGATGAGCCCGAGCACACCGGTGGCCGACGATCTCGATGCGGGTGCTGCATGGCGGTCGCTCACGGGCAGTCTCCTCAGCAAGCGGAGTCCGGTCGGCGAGTGCGGACGGGGATCTCACCGGCGATGTGAGGATGCAACGTATGGCATATTTCAGCCAGAGGCAACGATCGTTGCATTGCGATCGGGCAGGCCCTACCCTCACGTCCGAACCGGTGGCCGCGACGAGGAAGAAGGGCACGGATGGGCCTGGAAGGCTGGGTGCGGGAGCGCGCCGACACGACAACCATGGGGCCGAAGGCCCGCCAGGTCGTCGATCTCCTCGCGCGCAACCCGAAGTTCTGCGCCTACGCCTCGGCATCGCAGCTCGGTGCCCGGGTCGGCACCGATGCCAGCACGGTGGTGCGCACCGCGAAGGCGATAGGGTTCGCGGGCTGGCCCGAACTGCAGGCGGAGCTGCGCAGCAGGTACCTGTCGTCCCTCGACGCGACCGCACTGCTGGATCTGCACCAGGACAGCGACAACGCCGATCCGATCGTCCGCGCGTTGCGCAACGATCTCGATGCCCTGACCGAGACCGCACGCACCCTCGACGTGTCGGCCTGCCGGGCCATCGCGACCGCGATCGCCACCGCCGGCCGGACCCTCGCCGTCGGTTCCGGAAGCTTCGCGGGACCGCTGACCCAGCTCGTCCACGTCGCGTCCCGGCTGGGCTTCACCGTCGACCTGGCCGATCACGGCGGCCGCAACCTGATCACGAGCCTGGGCCTGCTGCGGCCAGGGGATGCGCTGGTCATCCTGCATCCCTGGCGACTCACGGCCGACGTGCTCGCCGCGGCCACCGTCGCCCGTGATCAAGGCAGCACGGTGTGCGTGATCTCCGATTCGCACAGCACCCCGTTGACCCGGCTGGCCGACCACCAGGTCGTCGTCCCGGCTGAGGGCGTCTCGCACTTCCCGACGCTGACCCCCACCACCGCGGTCGTCCATGCGGTTCTCGCCGAACTGACCGAGCAGGCCGGAGACACCGGCAAGGCCGCCATCAAACGTCACGACCGGGTCTTCGCGCAGGTGGAGAAACTCCGGCGCGGCAACCATTCGTGACCCGACCGGACCAGAGGAGCAGTACGCACGTGGACACCGACGATGCGGCACGGCCGGCTTGGCACATCACCCCCGGCGCGTACCTGGCGAGCCGGCCGGTCGAGTACACGACCACTGCACCGTGGTCGGAGTACCTGACCATGCGGGACGGCTGTCGACTCGCCGTCGATGTGTACCTGCCGCACGACGGTCGGGGGAGCGTCGCGACTGGGCCGTTTTCCACCATCGTCGTCTTCACCCCGTACTACCGCCGCATCCGGACCGCACCGGGGTCCGATGCGGAGAACTGCCCGAACATCGCCGTCTACCGCGACCTGTTCGTGCCACGGGGCTACGCGCTGGTCGTCGTCGACGTCCGGGGCACCGGTGCCAGTTTCGGCACCCGCGACAGCTTCCGCTCGCCTCGCGAGCGCACCGACAGTGCCGAAGTCGCCGACTGGATCGTCCGGCAGCCCTGGTCCGACGAGACCATCGGTGCCACCGGCATCTCCTACCTCGGCGCGGCCTCCGACTTCCTCGCCGCCACCGGGCATCCTGCCGTCAAAGCGATCGCGCCGCTGTTCTCGGTGTGGGACACCTACACCGACAACTACTTCCCGGGCGGGATCCAGCTCACCTCGCTGACCCGCAGCTACGACGACCTGATGGTCGCGCTCGACCACGACCGGCGCGACCTGCAGAAGAACTTCGCCTACTGGAGCCACCCGGATTTCCGCGGTCCGCAACCGGTCGATGACGACCCCGACGGGACCCAGCTGGCACAGGCGATCCACCAGCACCTCGGGAACTTCCGGCAAGTCGACTTCATGCCGGAGTTCCGCTTCCGGGAAGAGCCCCTTGCCTACGATCCCACGTTCAGCTCGGCCACGTTCAGCCCCTGCTCGCTGGCCGACGAGATCCCGGACGATGTCGCCGTGTACTCCGTCTCCGGCTGGTTCGACGGGGCCGGATACATGAACGGCGCGATCTCCCGATACCTCACCCTCGCAGACAACCCTCGTCACCTGATGCTCGGACCGTGGGACCACGGGGCCCGTGTCGACATCTCACCCTGGCGGAAGGGCGAGGCCGCCGATCCCTCGTGGTGGGGCGATGTACTGCGGTTCTTCGACCATTACCTCCTCGGCCGCAACACCGGTCTGGACGCCGAATCACCGGTCCACTACTACTCGTTGCACGACGAGCAATGGCACGCCACGGAGTCCTGGCCACCGATCGACCACCACCAGACGCTCTACCTGGCCGCAGGACACCACCTTTCCCAGGACGAACCGGAGCCGAGCGAGTCCACTGCGGACACTTATCAGGTCGATTTCAGCATCGGAACGGGAAACGACACCCGCTACGAACGCATCGCCGCCGTCGACGCCAGGAGTTACTACACCACCTGGCAGGGCCGGACCGACGAGATGCTCAGCTACACGTCCGAACCCCTGCCGGCACCGGTCGCACTCGCTGGACACGCCAACGCCGACCTCTGGATCAGTGCGACCGAACCCGACGCCGCATTGTTCGTCTACCTGACCGAAATCGAAGCCGACGGCACTCACCGGTACGTCACGGAAGGACTGCTTCGCCTCCTCCACCGACGCGAAGCACCAGCCCCGACCCACTACCGCACGACCTGGCCCTACCGCACCTTCCGCCGCGACGACGCCGAACCGCTCACCCCGGGCGAACCCGAACACGTCCGCATCCCCCTGTTGCCCACGGCTTGGCAACTCGCAACCGGCAGCAGGATCCGGCTTTCCATCGCAGGCATCGATGCCGATCACTGCGCCCAGGTCCCGCACGGACGGCCGCCGTCGCTCACCGTCCTCCGCGACGGCACCCACCTGTCGGCACTGCACCTTCCCGTCTAGCAGGTCTTCGGGCACGGTCGTGCTGGTGCCGCTCGAGTTGCGCGACCAGCCATTCCGCCGGTCAGGCCGACCGTGAAGACCGCGGCCAGGGCGAACGTCGCGGCCTCGTAGGTCATGGCGTGCCACAGCGCGTCGTCGGTGCTGGTGGCGGGCACCGAGTAGGCGATGCCGGCGAGCGTGACGCCCAGCGTCCCGCCGAGCTGCTGCGCTGTCGGGAGCAGGCCCGAGACCGATGTGGCGGCCTCGGCGCGAACCCTGGCGATGACGTGGGTGAACGCCGAGGCGGTGAACACCCCGAACCCTGTGCCGCCGAGGAACAGAGCGAGCCAGAGCACCCACAGCAGGCTGTCCTCACCCGTGATCGCCGCGACGACGAGGGACACCAACGCCATCGTGACGGCGGACGCGGAGAGGATCCCGGGGCCGAAGCGCCTCCCCAGGACGTTCGCGATCCCGCTGCCGACCAGAGCCCCGATGGCGTACGGCGTGATGGTCAGCCCGGTCCCGAGCGCACTCCAGCCCTGCGCGCCCTGCAGGTGCATCGACAGCAGCAGCGTGAAGGACGGCACTCCCGCGTTGAAGACGAAGACGATCCCCAAGCCCCATCTCGTCGCGGGCTCGGCCAGCGTGGAGGGGTGCACGAGCGGGTCCGCCACCCTGCGCTGGGAGAACACGAACGCGGTCATCAAGACCAATGCCGACGCCAAACTCACCCACGTCCACATCGGCCACCCGGCATCGCGCCCTACCGACAGGGGCAGCACCAGCAGGCCCAGTCCCAGAAGGCTCAGGACCGCGCCGACCGGATCGATGCGCTTCGCCCCAGGCCCTTTCCGGCTGGTGGGCAGCGACGGTGACAGCAGGAGGGCGGCGACTCCGACGGGTACTGCCACCAGCATCGCGGCCCGCCAGCCCAAGCCCAGCGGGTTGAGCTGGATCAGCACACCACCGAGCACCGGACCCGCCAGCGACGCCGCCGCCATGGTCGCCCCGTAGGCGCTCAGCGCGGCTGGCCGGTGGCTCGCGGGCAGCGCCGACTGGATGATCGACAGGATCTGGGGTGCCACGAGCCCGCTGCCGACGCCCTGCACGAGGCGGCCCGCGACCAGCAGCCAGGCTTCCGGTGCCGCGGCCGACCCGACCGAGGCGACGGTGAACAGCGCCATCCCGGCGACGAACATCCTCCGGTAGCCGTACCGGTCTCCCAGCCGAGCCGAGATGATCAGCGAGCAGGCGTAGGTGAGCGTGTAGCCGGTGAGAACGAGCTGGCTCTCGCCTTCGCCGGCGCCGAGATCACGCTGCACGTCGACCACGGCCACCTGCATGACCGTCACGCTGAACAGCTGGACGAAGGTGCCGGACAGGATGATCGGCAGGAGGAGTCGTCGTGCCGGAGCCGGTGCACGCAGGAGCGTCATCGGGCGGCCCTCTGCAAGGCGACGCTCGCGAGCACCGCCGCGAGCTCCGCTGGCCGGGTAACGAACGGTGAGTGGCCGCCCGGCAGGGTGCGGACCTGCAGCGGGAGGTCCGGCACCACCTGGTTGGCCTCGTCGATCATCAAGTCCTGGGTGACGAGCGGGAGCGCCAGGTCGTCGGTCAGCCGGATGAACGTGCGGGGGATCCGTCCCCAGCGTTCGGGCGAGACCGGTACCGGTGTGGTGACGCTCGTGAAGGGCTGGTCCGGGTGCAGGAACTGCCGCCAGGTGTCGGGAGCGGTCGCGGGAAGATCGTTCAGGAAGGCTCGGCGGATGACGTCGATATCGGCTGGGTCGGGCGACAGCGGGTTGATCCGGAAGGCGCCCAGCTCGGCCGGGTCCCCGAGCGGCGGGATCCGGACCGCGCCCGCGTTCTGTTCCGCCTCGATGTAGTCGGAGAACCGGGGACGGCCCGCGGGGACGAACGAGGAGAGGTACACGAGGTGGTCGACGAGTTCGGGGGCCCGCTCGGCGGCGGCGGAGGCAGGGGCCCCGCCTGCGCTGTGGGCGACCAGCACCACGTTGCGGAACCGGGTGCGGACCGCGGCCAGCGCGTCCAGCACGACGTCGGTGATCTGAGCCGGCGTGACCCCGGCCAGCGCCGACTTCTCACTGGCGAGTCCCGGCTGCCCGGGCTGGAGATAGCCGGTGGGGACCGGCGCGCCGAGCCCGCTGCCAGGCAGGTCGATGGCGATGCCGGCGAGGTCGTGGCGCGCCAGGGCGCGCAGCGTTGCCGCCCAGTGCAGCGAGGAATGCCATGCACCGTGGACGAACAGGACGACGGTCTCGGACGAGGACGGACGGGTCACGTCGGGGCCCTTCTGGAGTGGTGATCACGTACCGCACCAGGTCACACCTTTGCCGCCAGCTCATCCATCGATATATCTCACGACCGCCTCTGCGATATCTCAGACATATGGTGGGGGAGTGGAAGCCCGTCACCTCCGCTACGCGCTCGCGCTCGCCGAGCACCAGCATTTCGGCCGCGCGGCGGCGTCGCTGGGGATCGCCCAGCCTCCGTTGTCGACCCAGATCGCCGCTTTGGAACGAGAGGTGGGTGAGCGGCTGTTCCACCGCACCTCGCGCGGGGTGCTGCCGACCGCCGCCGGAGAAGCCTTCCTCACCCGGGCGCGCAGCGCACTCGCCGAGATGAGACTCGCGCAGGTCGACGCGGGCCGGGCGGCGCGCGGGGAAACCGGGCGGCTGCGGATCGGGTTCATCGGGTCCGCGCTGCTCGACCCGCTGCCGGGAGTGCTCGGCCGGTTCCGCCGCACCCACCCGCAGGTCCGGCTCTCGCTCCAGGAACTCGACACCCCCACGGGGACGGCGGCCCTTCTCGCCGGCGAGCTGGACGTTGCCGTCGGGCGGGGCAGCCCTCGCGGTACCGGAGTGGAGGACCTCGTCACCGTGCCGATCGGCGCGGATCATCTGGTGGCCGTGGTATCCGCTGCGCATCCCTTCGCCGGGCGCCCGTCCATCGATGTCGAGCAGCTGGGCCGGGAGCCGCTCGTGGTCAGCCCGGACGCGGCGAGCTCCTACCTGAGACCGGTGTTCGGGCCGCACCCGGCCGTCCTCGACGGCGCCACGATGGCGCGCGACATCCACACGATCGCCGGGCTGGCCGCGTGCTGCGTCGGAGTCGGGCTCGGCCCGCACCGCATGCGGCTGATAGCCCGCGACGACATCTGGTTCTGCGACGTCGAACCCCGGTTCCGGCTGCCGGATCTGCAGATGTCCTTCCGCGTGACCGATCGGTCGCCGGTGCTGGCGGCGTTCCTGTCCGTCGTGCGACGCAACTGCGCGGAGGTCGGTTCACGCCTCGACGAACTGCTCGCTCGGCACCCGTCTGCCGTTGCCGATGTGGCCGGCGGCTGACAGCAAGGGGCAACGACCAGCGACAGCGCCCGGTTTCCCGCCGCGATCAGGTGGAGTTTCTGTCGCTCAGGTCGTGGTGAGCGGGACCGTTGTAGTCGGGCAGCAGCGGGCGGGGCAGTGGCCCCTTGATGCGGGTACCTGCTGATTTCTCCTCCCAGGCGTGGGAGAGGATGCCGATGCTGCGGGAGAGGACGAACAGGCCGCGGCCGAGTTCGGGTGGGAAGCCGAGTTCGCTGAAGACGATCGCGGTGGCGCCGTCGATGTTCATCGGGACGGGGCGGCTGCGACCGCGGGCCAGCGCGCGTTCGAGGGCGGTGCCGGCGCGTAGCGCCCAGCCCGGTACCTCGCCGTTGTCGACGGCGTCTTCGACCAGTGTCAGGAGCGGATCGCGACGCGGGTTCGTGGGTGGAAGCGGTGGCCGAAGCCCGGGATGTGGCGCCCGGAAGCGCGGTGGTCGGCGACGAGCTGTTCGGCGGCCCCGTCCCTGTCGTCAGGCGGATCGGGATCGTATGGGGGTGCCGTCGTCCTGGCAAGAGCCAGGAGTGGACTCGATTTGACTTGTGCGCCTCGCACGTGGACGGCGTCGCGCACGGCGACGGTGGCCACCGACGTCGAACCTGACCGACTACGGAATCCGCAGGGCGGGACGCGATGGGTGGAACGTCGTTGTCCCCGAGACCAGGTCTTCGTAGCCTCGCGGGGCGGGACTTCGTCTGGGGAGCTGGAGAAGCGATGGGTGAGTACGCTTTCGACCTGGGTTCGTACGGCCGCCCGGTGACGACTTCTTCGCCGGCGGCGCAGAAGTGGTTCGACCGGGGCCTGAACTGGACGTTCGGTTACGTCCACGAAGAGGCCGACGCCTGTTTCCGGAAGGCGCTCGAACACGATCCGGACTGCGCGATGGCGCATTGGGGCATCGCTTACGCCATCGGTCCGAACTACAACAAGCCGTGGGAGCTGTTCGACGAGCAGGAGATCACCGAGACGCTGCGGCGGTCGCGAGACGCAGTCGCGAAGGCGCGGAGCGCGATGGCCGGTGCTTCCGAGGTCGAGCAGGCGCTGATCACGGCTTTGGAGGCGCGTTATCAGGCCGATACGCCCGCACCGGATCTGTCCGTGTGGAGCGATGCCTACACCGATGCGATGCGGGAGGTCGTCCGGCGGTTCCCCGACGATCCTGACGTGATCACGCTGGCTGCCGAGGCGATGCTGAACCGCACGCCGTGGAACATGTGGGACCTGCGCTCCGGCGATCCCGCGCCCGGCGCGGACACCCTGGAGTGCAAGGCGCTTCTCGAGCACGGCATCGAGGTCGTGCGCGGTCGCGGCGATCGGCCGCATCCGGGGATCTGGCACCTCTACATCCACCTCATGGAGATGTCGGGTACTCCCGAGGCAGCGCTGCGCGTCGCCGACGAACTGCGCCGGCTGGTCCCGGACTCCGGGCACCTGGCGCACATGCCGACCCACATCGACGTGCTGTGCGGCAACTACCAGGACGTCGTGGACTGGAACCACATCGGCATCGAGAAGGACGTCAAGTACTGGGAGTACGCGGGAGCGCTGAACTTCTACTCGCTCTACCGGGTGCACAACTACCACTTCAAGATGCACGGGGCGATGCTGCTCGGCCGGTTCGAGCCGGCGATGGAGGCCGCGCGCACGATGCTGGAGACCATCCCGGACGAACTGGTGCGGCTGCAGAGCCCGCCGATGGCCGACTGGCTCGAGGCCTACATGTCGGTCGAGACGCATGCGCTCGTGCGCTTCGGCAGGTGGCGGGAGCTCATCGCCGATCCGCTGCCGGACGAGCCGGAGCTGTACTGCATGACCACGGCGATGAACCACTACGGCAAGGCCATCGCGCACGCCAACCTCAAGCAGCACGACGAGGCGGCCCAGGCGCAGCGGCTGTTCGAGGAGGCGGCCGCGAAGGTGCCGGAGACCCGGCGCCTGCACGTCGTGGAGTGCCACGACATCCTCGCCGTCGCCAGGGAGATGCTCACTGGAGAGGTCGAGTACCACAAGGGAAACCACGCGCTCGCCTTCGCGCACCTGCGCAAGGCCGTCGAGAACGAGGACAACCTGCCCTACGACGAACCATGGGGCTGGATGATGCCCAGCAGGCACGCGCTGGGCGCGCTGCTGCTGGAGCAGGGGCAGGTCGAGGAGGCTGCCGCGGCCTACGAAGCCGACCTGGGCCTCGACGACACGATCATCCGTGCGAACCGGCACCCGAACAACGTGTGGGCGCTGGTGGGTCTGCACGAGTGCTACACGCGATTGCAGCGCACGACCGAGGCGCGGATGATCAAGCCGCAACTGGATGTCGCACTCGCTCGTGCCGACGCGTCGATTTCGGCTTCCTGCTTCTGCCGGGAAAGCAGTAGCTGCTGCGGCTAGCCGACGCGATCAGGGGCGTCGCGCGGAGCCGGGTGCGGACAGGGCGGGGATGTGCGGGTGGTCGAGCAGCGTCTCGACGACGGCGTCCACGGCCGCGCGGAGGGCTGTTCGCCGGCGCCGCACGATCGCGACGTTGCGGTGCACCGGCGTGGTCAGCTCGCGAGTGGCGACTGCGTGGTCGGGGGCGACGGCGAGGGCGGGCAGCAACGTGACCGAGCGGCCGGCCTCGACGTGCTGGAGCAGCATCAGGTAGTTGCTGAACCGGCAGGCCACGCGGGGCTCGAAGCCTGACTCGCGGCACAGCCGCTGGGTCAGCTCGGCCATGTACGAGCCTGGACGGTCGCAGGCCCACGATTCCGTCGCGCACGCGGCGAGGTCGACCACCCGGCGGCGGGTCAGCGGGTGGTCGGACGGCAGGACCAGCACCACCGGGTCGATCCCGAGCGGGATGATCTCGAGATCGCGGTCCCACGGGAACTTGACGTAGTCGGTGGTGGTGACGATGACGTCCAGCTCGCCGGTGCGCAGCGCGGGGCTGCTCTCGTGCGGCTCGGACTCGACCAGCTCGACGTTCAGGTGCGGGTGCGACTCCGCCAGCCGGGTGGTGGCCGGGACGGCGAGGGTGTGGATCGCGCTCTGGAAGACCCCGAGCCGGACGGTGCCGATCGGCTCGTCGTTCATGGCGCGCAGCTCGGCTTCGGCCTCGGCCATGCGGTCCAGGATCTCGCGGCCCCGCCGGGCGAGGACGATTCCGGCCCGGGTCAGTCGCACCCGGCGCCCGGACCGTTCCAGCAGCCGGCTGCGGGTCTCGTTCTCGAGCACGGTGAGCTGCTGCGACACGGTCGACGGGCTCAGATGCAGCGTCTCGGCCACGGCTCGGACGGTGCCGAGGGTGTCGAGCAGGCCGAGCAGGCGCAGGCGCCACGGGTTCAGCATGGACTCATTGTGCGGTTCCGTCGAACAGGATCGTCGAAATCGTGTGATGGACGCGTAGCGAGGTCCGTTCGTAGCGTCGAAGCCATGCTGGACGACACCGTGCGCGCCGCCGCCGAACGCCACCTGGTCCGCTACTCGGGCCGCGGGGCCTTCAGCCCCGAGATCATCGACCGCGCCGAGGGCAGCTCGGTGGTCACCGAGGACGGCCGCGAACTGCTCGACTTCACCTCGGGTCAGATGAGCGCCATCCTCGGCCACGCGCACCCGGAGATCGTCGCGACCGTTCGCGAGCAGGTCGGCCGGCTCGACCACCTCTACAGCGGAATGCTGAGCCGCCCGGTCGTCGATCTCGCCCGGCGGCTCGCGGGGACGCTGCCGGAGCCGCTGGAGAAGGCCATGTTGCTGACCACGGGGGCGGAGGCGAACGAAGCCGCGTTGCGGATGGCCAAGCTGGTCACCGGTGGGCACGAGGTCGTCTCGTTCGCCCGGTCCTGGCACGGCATGACCCAGGCCGCCGCGAACGCCACCTACAGCGCCGGGCGGGCCGGGTACGGGCCCGCTACGCCCGGCAACTTCGCCCTGCCGGTTCCCGACCGGTTCCGGCCCGACATCGTCGACGCCGACGGGAACCTCGACTGGCGCCGTCAGCTCGACCTCGGCTTCGACCTGATCGACGCCCAGTCGGTCGGCAGCCTCGCGGCGTGCCTGGTCGAGCCGATCCTGAGTTCCGGAGGTGTCATCGACCTCCCGCCGGGTTACCTGGCCGCGCTGCGGGACAAGTGCCACGAGCGGGGCATGCTGCTGATCGTGGACGAGGCCCAGACCGGGCTGTGCCGCACCGGTGACTGGTACGCGTTCGAGCGCGACGGCGTCGTCCCGGACATCCTCACCCTGTCCAAGACCCTCGGCGCCGGGCTGCCCCTCGCCGCCGTGCTGACCAGTGCCGGGATCGAGCAGGAGGCCCACGACCGCGGGTTCCTGTTCTTCACCACGCACGTCAACGACCCGCTGCCCGCCGCGGTCGGCAACACCGTCCTGGACGTGCTGACGCGTGATCGCCTCGATCTGCGCGCCCGCGAGCTCGGCGACCGGTTGCGGGGCGGGCTGGACGAGCTCGCCGGGAAGCACCCGGTGATCGGTGACGTCCGCGGGCGCGGCCTGCTGGTCGGGCTGGAGCTGCTGGGGGACGGGCCGAGCGGCGGGGACGCCGACAAGCTCGGCGCCGCCGTCACCCGCCGCTGCGCCGAGCTCGGGCTGCACATGAACATCGTGCAGCTGCCCGGCATGGGCGGGACGTTCCGCATCGCTCCGCCGCTGACCACCACCGACGTCGAGATCGACCGCGGCTTGGCGATCCTCGACACCGCCCTGACCGAAGCTGCCGGTTGATGCCGGGTCAGGCCCGCAAGCCTCCCGAGGAGACTTCAGTTGATCAGTGTGCGAACGACGCCGGCCGATCACCCGGTCGTACTGCTGGGCCGAGCTGCTCATGTCGTTGGCCTTGAGCGGTCGTAGCTCGGCGACGCTCCACCCGAGCAACGCGCAGGCCGCGGGGTTGGCCCAGAGGATGTTCTTGGTGGCCGCGTCGTGGACGAGCACGCACATCCGGGTGGCGTTCGTCATCGCCACGAAGTCGTCCGCCGTGAGTTCGGGAGCGTGCGGGTCGACCTGCATCCCGCCAGCGTAGGACCGGCGGGACTGCCGCGGGGCTGAAGAAATCCCCTATTCCGGGAGAGGCACCACCAATACCGCGCGCCCTACTCTCCTTCGTAATGTCAGCCACGAGTTCGCAAACGGTGAGGAGCAGTCAATGGTGCAAACCCAGGAGGTTGGTCCCAGGGCGCCGCGTCACCGCACGGGTGACACCGTCACCTTCGACGACGTGCTGGCGGAGCTCGCCGAGCGGCGGGCGGAGTTCGCCGAGCAGCGCTTCGTTCCGAAGGACTTCGTCGCACGCCTCGAGCAGCTCGGCCTCTACCGCGCCGCCACCCCGGCGAGGTTCGGCGGCGAGCCCATGGCGCCCGCCGACTTCCTGGACCGGATCGAGCGGATCTCGGTGGTCGACGGGTCCACCGGCTGGGTGGCCAGCTTCGGTTCCTCCCTGATCTACCTGGCCGCGCTTCCGCTGGCGACCCAGGCCGAGCTCTATCGGGATGGCCCGGACGTGGTCTTCGCGGGCGGTCTGTTCCCGGTCCAGCCGGCCGCGCCCACCGGAAGCGGCTTCCTGGTCAACGGGCACTGGAAGTTCGCCAGCGGCTGCATGGGCGCGGACGTGCTCGGTGTCGGCATCCCCGGCGACGACTCCACCGCGGGCAAGCCGCGCACCGCGCTGCTCCGTCCCGAGCAGGTCGAGATCGTTCAGGACTGGGATGTCGTCGGAATGCGCGCGACGGGTTCCTTCGACCTCGTCGTCCGCGATGTCGAGGTGCCGCGGGAGTGGACGTTCATCCGCGGGGGAGAGCCCACCGTCGACGAGCCGCTCTACCACTACCCGGGCATCGCCTACGCCGCGCAGGTTCTCGCGGTCGTCGGCGCGGGAGTCGCGCGTGCCGCCCTGAACCACGCCGAGGAGGCCGGCAGCGGCTACGCCGGCGTCACGGGTGCGCCCAAGCTGGCCGAACGGCCCTACTACCGTGCCGAGATCGCGGCCGCCGAGGCTGCGCTCCGCTCGGCGAGGGCCTGGTTCTACGAGCTCAGCCACGAGGTGTGGGAGACCGTCGTCGCCGGAGACAGCGCCACCGACGAGCAGAACGCGCATCTCCGCCTCGCCTCGGCCCACCTGGCCAAGACCTCCTCCGACGTCGTCAGCCGCCTGGTCGAGGTCTCCGGCACCGCACCGATCTATCGCAGCAACCCGCTGCAGCTCCTGCTGGGCGACGCGCTGGTCCCCAAACAGCACGCCTTCCTCGGGCCGTCGATGTATGAGTCCGCCGGCGCCGTGCTCATGGGACTACCGCCCACGACCCCCGGCTTTCGCTGAGCCGACCGACCCGGTGACGAAAGGAAGACCGGCATGGGCACGCAGCCACTCCGAGTGCTGTTCTGCATCGGCATCAACCAGAACTTCTCCGACCTGCCCACCGACGGCATCGGCACCGGCGACGTCTGGACGGCGTTCGTGTCCATGCTGGAGCAGCTCAAGGCACTGCAGGGGGTGAGCTTCATCGGCGACATCGACGACGACTCCCACATGGTCGGACCGTCCGACGGGTGGCCGTGGACCTGCTACATCCTCGCCGACGTCGACTCACCGGAAACGGTCAAGGCGGCGTGCAACCTCTTGCGCACCACCCCGGTCGGTGACAGCGGGTCCAAGCTCTGGAGGTTCGCGAAGGTCGAGGCCCGCATCGGCCGTGCCCTCACCGTCCGCGAGGACGTCCACCAACCCTCCTGACACGCACGGAGAGCACTCGATGAACCAGGACTTCCAGGAAGCCGTGAGAGACACGCCGGGGGGCACCGCTGAGGGGCAGGTCGCCGTCGTCACGGGTGGCGCCAACGGACTGGGCGAGGTCATCGTGCGCCGCCTTCACTCCGGCGGCTGCCGCGTCGCCGTGGCCGACCTCGACGGCCATGCCGCTACGGCGCTGGCCGAGGAACTCGACGGCACCCGCGCCACGGCACGGGGATACGCCGCCGACGTGAGCATCCGCGCCGCTCTGGAGCAACTGCTGGCCGACGTCCTCGCCGACTTCCACGGCGTGCACATCCTGGTCAACAACGCCGCTCGTACCCAGGCCAAGCCGCTGCTGGAGATCACGCCCGACGAGCTCGACGCCGTCATGGCGGTGAACTTCAACGGCATGTTCAACGCCTGCCAGATCTTCGGCGCGTACCTCGCCGAGCACGGCTACGGCCGGATCGTCAACATGGCGTCGCTGGCCGGGCAGAACGGTGGCACCGCGACCGGCGGCCACTACGCGTCGTCCAAGGGAGCGATCATCTCGGCGACCAAGGTCTTCGCTCGCGAGCTCGCTCCCCGAGGAGTCACCGTCAACGCGGTCTCGCCCGGGCCGCAGGACAGCCCGATGGTGCGCTCGATCGTCGGCGAGGAGAACCTCGAGAGCTATCGGAGAACCATTCCCGTCGGCAGGCTCGGCAACCCGGCTTTCATCGCCGAGATGGTCGCCCTGCTCGCCTCTCCGGACGCCGCTTCGGTCACCGGCGCCTGCTGGGACGCCAACGGTGGGCTCTACATGCGCTGATGCCCGGAGCGACGATGACGAACCCGGTCCGGAGGCGGTCTCGTACAGCGTGCGTCGCACCCGGACCCGGTTGCGGTGACGGTGTGCCGTCGCCGAGTGCGGGTTGTCACGGTCTTCAGAAATCGGTGAACGTGAGCTAGCCTCGGAAGTGCGGCTCCGCTGGAGCCGAAGGTGTGCCGGGAAGTCTGGTCGGCGTGACGGAAGAGCCCACGGATGGGAGCTGTCATGCTGGCCGGTCAAGCACGTCGGCAGGTTCACGTCATCGATCTCGCTGAGATCGATGCGTCCATGGTGGAGCTGGTCGGGGGCAAGGCCGCCGGTCTCGGCGAGATGATCAGGGCGGGGCGCCGCGTGCCCGCGGGTTTCTGCCTGACGACCGAGGCGCACAGGTCCGGTGCGATACCGGTGGACCAGCTCGTCGATGCCTACACGCGGCTGGGGGCCGGGCGCGTGGCCGTGCGCTCCAGCGGCACCGCCGAGGACCTCGCCGACGCCAGTTTCGCCGGTCAGCAGGACACGTTGCTCGACGTGGAGGGCGCCGACGGTCTGGTCGAGGCGGTTCAGCGCTGCTGGGACTCGCTGTGGAGCGAGCGTGCGGTGGCCTACCGCCGCGCGAACGGGATCGCTGACGAGGGCGTGCGCATGGCCGTCGTCGTGCAGCGGATGGTCGATGCGGAGTTCGCCGGTGTGCTGTTCACCGCCAACCCGCTCACCGGCTGCCGCACGGAGATGGTCGTCGACGCCACGCGGGGGCTCGGCACAGCGGTGGTCGACGGCTCCGGGATCGCCGATCATTACGTGCTCGACGGCGGCGTGCCGCCCGAGTCCGGTTGCCTCGACCGGCCTAGGCTGCAAGCCCTGCGGGAGGTCGGGGGCCGGTTGCAGGACTGGTTCGGTGTCCCGCAGGACGTCGAGTGGGCGATCGACCACGACGGCACGCTGTGGCTGTTGCAGTCGCGGCCGATCACGACGCTCTTCCCGCTGCCCGCGAACGCCGAGGCGAGTGCGCAGCCACGCGCCTACTTCGAGGTCGGCCACATGCAGGGCATGCTGCGTCCGTTCACCCCGGCCGGCATGTCGGCGCTGCACCTGGCCACCGGCATGTGGTTCGAAGCCTACGGCGTCGAAGCGGACTCCCTCGGTGCCATGGGCGTCGTCGACGCGGGCGGGCGCCTCTACCTCGACCTGACGGAGTTGTTGCGCAGCAAGTGGTTCCGCGCGCGGCTGCCGGAGGCGATGCACGTCTACGGTCCGCGGTGCGTGGAGATCGTGGAGCGGCTCCTGGCAGATCCGCGGTTCGCCCCGGAGCGCGGCCTGCCTTTCCGCGTGTCCGCGGCCTTCCGGATGGCGCGGCGCCTGGTGCCGGAGGTGGTGGCCGGGATCGCGCGGACGCTCGCCCGGCCCGCCGCGGCCAGGGCGCGTGCGTTCCGCTGCACCGAGGAGATCAGACGCCGGTCGAGCCCACCGCCTGGGCTTGCCACCGCGGCTGACCGGCTGCGCTTCGTCGAGGACGTGCAGAAGACGTTCCTGGGGCGTGAGGCGGCGGACCTCGTGTGGTCGTTGATGACCGGCATCCTCGTCAGCCAGATCCCGGGGAGCCTGTTGAAGGGCATCGCGACCGAGGCGGAACTCAACACCGTGCTGGGAGGCCTGCCGCACAACGTCACGACGGAAATGGACCTCGCGCTGTGGCGGCTCGTCCGCGATCTCGACGACGAGCATCGCGAGTTGCTACGCACCACGTCGCCTGCCGAGGCGGCGGAGATGTATCGGGAGGGGAGGCTGGCCGACATCGGTCTGACCGCTTTCCTGGACGCCTACGGGCATCGCGCTGCGGCTGAGGTGGACATCGGGGTGCCGCGCTGGTCGGAGGACCCCACACCACTGTTCGCCACCATCGCCAACTACCTGCGGATCACCGACTCCGACCAGGCACCGGACCGGCGGTTCGAGCGGGCGGCGGCCGCCGCGGAAGCCAAGATCGACGAACTCGTCCGGCGGGCCCGCCGCACGCGGCCCGTTCGAGGACGGCTCGCCGCGTTCTTCCTGCGCCGCACGCGCGAGCTGACCGGTTTGCGCGAACTGGGCAAGTTCGCCTGGCTGTACCCGCTGGCCGAGACGCGCCGACAGGTGCTGTTGGTCGGCGACGACCTGATGTCGCGCGGCTTGCTGGACCGCGCCGACGACATCATGTTCCTGGACTTCCGGGAGATGGGGGCCGCGGTCAGGGGCACCGACCAGCGGGAGCTGGTGAGGGCGCGGCGGGCGGTCCACGAGCGGGAGCTGAGACGCCGCCGCGTGCCCGTCGCGCTGCTGTCGGACGGGACGGACCTCGAAGCCGTCGCGCCGTACCAGCCGCCCGCGGACGGCACGTTGACCGGGATGGGCGCCGCACCGGGGCGGGCGACCGGCCGGGCGAGGGTCGTCCACGACCCGGCCACGGCCCACATCGAACCGGGCGAGATCCTGGTCGCGCCGACCACCGACCCCGGTTGGACGCCGCTGTTCCTGTCCGCGGGCGGACTCGTCACGGAGACCGGCTCGCCCACCGCGCACGGGCCGACTGTCGCCCGCGAGTACGGCATTCCCGCGGTCATCTGCGTCCGCGACGCCACGCAGCGGATCCAGACCGGAGACCTGATCAGCGTCGACGGCTCCGCAGGCATCGTGCAGCCGGAAGGTGAGCGGGAGTCCGCTCCGGACACGGCCTTGGCGCAACGGTCGTCGGCGCAGCCCGGCGCGGAGCAGGATCGGTGACGATCCCAAGAAGGCTGTCCACGAGTCCGCCGGCTTTGCCGCGGTCGGTGCCCGGATGACGGCACCGACCGCGGCCCACGCCCGTTGCAGGGTCAGCCGGTCTTCTCGAGTTTCCGCACCTCGCCGTTGCGGATCTTGGCGCGGTACTCGGCCAGTTCCCGCTTGACGACGGGGATCATGATGTACAGGCCGATGATGTTGAACAGCGCCAGTGCGAACAGCACGGCGTCGGCGAAGTCGAGGACGCTGGTCAGGGTCAGCACGGATCCGACGACGACGAACAGGCAGAACACGACGTTGTAGATGTGCTCGCTGGCCTTGTTCTTGCCGAACAGGAACAGCCACGCGCGCTGGCCGTAGTAGCCCCACGTGATGATCGTGGACACCGCGAACAGCACGACGGCGATGGTCAGCACGTAGGGGAACCACGGCAGCACCGTGGCGAACGACTCCGACGTGACGGTGACGCCGTCCGGGGTGTCGCCGCCCGCGATGACGGTGGCCTGGGCGTCCTGCCAGAACTGGGTCTTGGCGATGACGATCGTCAGGGCGGTCATCGTGCAGATGATCACCGTGTCGATGAACGGTTCGAGCAGCGCGACCAGACCCTCGGTGACCGGGTGCTGCGTCCGCACCGCCGAGTGGGCGATCGGGGCCGACCCGAGCCCGGCCTCGTTGGAGAACGCCGCGCGCTGGAACCCGACGATGAGCACGCCGATCGCGCCGCCGAACCCGGCGGCCGGGGTGAAGGCTCCCGCGATGATCTCGACGATCGCACCCGGCACCGCTGTGATGTTTACCCCGATGACGATCAGGCACGCGGTGATGTAGATGACCGCCATGGCCGGCACCAGCTTGCTGGTCACCGCACCGATGGACTTGATCCCGCCGATGATCACCAGGCCGACGACGATCGCCAGCACCACGCCGAACACCAGCGCGGCCCCGTCCCCGCCCAGCAGGCCGGTCTCGCCGCCGGTGACGTCCCGGAGCTGGGCGAAGGTCTGGTTGGCCTGGAACATGTTGCCGCCGGCGATGGCGAAGAACAGGATCATCAGAGCCGCGAGCACCGCGAGCACCTTGCCGATCGCCGCGCCCGCCGGGCCGGGGATGCGTTCGGCCAAGCCCTTGCGCAGGTAGTGCATCGGGCCACCGGAGACGGTGCCGTCCGCGTCGATCTCGCGGTACTTCACGCCGAGGGTGCACTCGACGAACTTGGTGGCCATGCCCAGCAGGCCGCACATGATCATCCAGAACGTGGCACCGGGGCCGCCGATCGTCACGGCGACGCCGACGCCGGCGATGTTGCCCAGGCCCACGGTGCCCGACAGCGCCGAGGACAGCGCTTGGAAGTGGTTGATCTCGCCGGGTTCGTCCTTGCTCGTGTACTTGCCCCGGACCAGGTCCACGGCGAGTTTGAACGCGCGGATCTGGATGAACCCGAAGGTCACCGTGAACACCGCGGCGGCGATCACCAGCCACGCCACGATCCAGGGGAAGGTCACACCGAAGACCGTGACCTCTCCGAACACGACGTTGTAGAAGGCGTCCTTGATCGGTTCGAACGCGGAGTTGATGGTGCTCTCGATGTTCCCAAGCGTCCCGCTCTCGCTGGTGAGCGCGGGCGCGGCAGCTGCTGATGTCTCGGCCATTCGAAGAGTTCAGCACCGCGTGTTGCGTGTCATAAGTCTGAGATGTCTCGTAAGTGTGAAACCGAGTCCGTCCCGTTGCATGAAAGTGTTGATCGCTACTTTGTGTAGTCGGACGAATGCGCTTCGAATCCGCCGGATTGGCCCGACTTTTCCTTGTGCGTCAGCCGGAAAGGCCGCTGGTCGGGTTGCGACGACGGCGACCTGGACGATCACGATGAGGCCGCTGAGCGTGAGGGTGAGTGCGGTCGCCACGAGCAGGGTCCAGAGCCGGTAGGCGGTGACCCCACCCCTGGCGGGAGAAACCTGTCAGGAACCAACCCCTGGTCCGGCGCGGTCGTCCGACAGGTCCGAGCCGTCGCGGCCGACCAGCTTGGCGGAGACCTCGCGCACCTTCATGTTGGCCGATTGGGAGGTTGCGATGAGCCGGTCGAAGGCCTCCTCGGCGGTGATCGCGTACCGCTGCATGAGGATGCCCTTGGCCTGGCCGATCACATCCCGGCTCAGCAGCGCTTGGCTGAGCTGGTCCTCCCGGAGCTTGCCGGAGATCACCACCGCGGCCAGCGCGGCGAACAGCTCACCGACGATGCGCACACGCTCGCCGAACTGGCCGGGGCTGCGCGAGTAGAGGTTGAGCGCGCCGAAGGTCTCCCGTCCGACGAACAGCCGAAGCGAGAGCACGCTGCGCACCCCTCGCTCGACCGCACGCGCGGCGAACGCCGGCCACCGGGGATCGTTTGCCAGGTCGTCGACGACCACCGTGTTCTGCGAGCGGATGGCTTGCAGGCACGGCCCCTCGCCGAGCTCGGTTTGCAGCTGGTCGCAATAGGCCACCAGCTCGTGCGTCGGGGCCTGCGCAGTCACTTCGCGGCGGCGCTCGACCCAGCTGATCCCCGCGTAGTCCACCCCGGGCGCCTCGGTCACCGCAGCCTGGGTGATCGCCCGCAATGCGGCTGCCACGTCGGGTGTGCCCGCCAGCCGGCGTGCTACCGAAGCCAGTGCCCGGGCGAAGTCGTAGTAGTCGGTCTCGTCTGCCATCCGCGTCTTTCGTGATTACCGCCGCGGCGTGACAACATGACCCGAAACGGGTACACGTCACCCCTGCGGCGGAGCGGCTTTGGCTCAACCGGCTACCGGTGCATGATCATACACAGCGCAGAGGCGGCCCCTGCTCGCAGTCCAGAACAGACGATCGACAGACGTTCCATGGGCGGTGTCCATCACTCGCCGCCCTGCGCCACGACGCGGATCAGGAGTGGCCGCTGGAGCTCATGGCGGTGATGGTCTTGGTGACGCGGCGGCTCACCATGGCGAGCAGTCCCGCGTACTTGTCCACGTCGGCGCGGAAGACGGGTGCGGTCACCGACAGCGCGCCCATGGTCGCGCCGGTGGCGCCGACGAGGGGGATCGCGACGCTGAGGTAGCCGATGCGGGTCTGTTCGTGCTCGACGGCGTAGCCGGCGGCGCGGGCGCGCGTGAGCTCCTGCACCAGGATTCCCGGCGCGGCGACGGTGTGCGGCGTGAGCCGCTCGAACGGTGTGGCCATCACCTCGTCGACGAGTGAAGGAGGCCCGAAGGCAAGGAACACCTTGCCGGTGGCGGTGCAGTGCAGCGGCATCCGGCCCGCGACCCTGGACGGGCGGCTTACCTGCCCGTGTCCGGAGACCTTCTCCAGGTACAGCACGTGCAGGCCGTCGAGCACCGCGAGGTGGATGGTCTCGTTCGTGGCGTGGTAGAGGTCCTCCATGTAGGGCCGGGCGGCCTCGCGCAGGATTCGTTGCCGCGGCACCCGCTGGCCGATCTCGAACAGCCGCATCCCGAGCCAGTAGTCCGATCCCCGCCGCTCGAGCACGCCCCACTGCAGCAGCTCCTGGGCGAGGCGGTGGACCGATGCCTTGGCGACCCCGGAGCGCCGCGAGAGCTCGGTGAGGCTCAGGTGCTCGTCGTCGGGGCCGAAGGCATCGAGGATGAGCTGCACCTTGCCGAGCACGCTGTTCGCGCCGGCGTCGGGCCGCACCGCCCGTTCCTCGAGGTCACGTCGCATCGGCGAAGGTTCGGCCAGCGGACCGGGTTCGGTCAACGGAACGGTCCGCTGGCCGAACCCGGCCACGGGGCGGTTGCTATCCCAGGCCATGCGGGGTGACCACCGCTCGGCCCCGGAGGCGTCCCGCCCTCAGCTCGTCGAGTGCCGCGGCGGCGTCGGCGAGGTCGAACTGCTGGACCGCGACGTGCAGCTCTCCGGCTGAGAGCTTCTCGACCAGCTCGCCCGCCACCTCCCTGGCGCGGTGCTCTCGCCTGATCATGTTCACCGGGAGCAACGCCACGTCGTCGAGCAGCCAGGACGGCAGGTCGATGGAGACCCCGGTCCCGGCGACATACCCGATCACCACCGCGCGGCCGCCCTGGCTCACCCAGCGGGTGCGCCCGACGAGGTCCTCGCCGCCGAGGGTGTCGACCAGCAGCGAGGCCGATCGCGCCTCGGCCAGCCGGGTCACGGCGTCGGGCGAGGTCGTGGCCACCGCCTCGGCGCCGTCGGGCACGTCCGCCAGCTGGTCCTCACGTCCGACCACGCCGATGACGGTGGCGCCGGCCGCCATGGCCTGTTGCGCGACCATCGAGCCGACCGCGCCTGCCGCGCCCACGACGATGACCTCCTCGCCCGCCTCGAGCCGGGCGACGTCGTGCAGCACCACGTGGGCGGTGGTGGCCGGGACGAAGAAGGTCGCCGCGACCTCGGGCGGCAGCGGTGTGTTGAGCCGGGTCAACGCCTTCGGCGACACGCTGACGCGCTCGGTCCAGGTGCCGTCCCGGAGCATGCCCAGACCACCGCCGCGCAGCATCACCTGGCATCCGGGCTCGAAACCGGAGTCGTCATCGGACTCCAGGACGACACCGGCCCCTTCGACACCTCCGATGTAGGGCAGTTCGGGCCGCATCTTGAAGTCTCCGCCCGCGATGGTGGCGTCGAGGTGAGCGACGGCGCCCGCCTGGACCTCGACCAGCACCCGCCCCTGCTCGCGGACGGGCTCCGGCACGTCGTCGACGGCCGGCGGTGCGCCCCACGCGTGGAACCTGGCGGCCCGCATCAGGCCGCCGCCTTGCGCAGGAACGCCAGGCTGATCGGGTTGTACTGGCCGGCCTGCTCGTGCTGGGGCCAGTGCCCGCACTCGTCGAACAGCTCCAGTTGCGAGCCCGGGATGGCCTCGTGCATCGCCGACGCCTCCGGCACCTCGCCGAACGGGTTCTGCCGCCCCCAGACGATGAGCGTCGGCTGGGTGATGCGCGCGAGGTGCTCCGGCCGGAGCAGGTTGCGCTGGCGGCGCTCCATGTCCTGCAGGGACAGCAGGTTGTCGACGTTGGCGACGAAGTCGGGCTCGTGGTAGATCGCGTGCCGGACCTCGACCAGCTCCTCGGTGGCGTCGGCGTCGTCGGCCATGAGCAGCCGCATCCGCTTGCGGGTCAGCTCCACGTCGTCGCTGGAGACCGCCTGCTTCGTGCTGTTGCGGATGCGCTCCATGACCTCCGGGCGGGCGACGGTGCCTCCGGCGCACAGCAGTTGCAGGCTCAGCACGCGGTGCGGGTGTTCGATCGCGGTGCGCGCCCCGACCCAGCCGCCGAGGGACTCCCCGACGATGTGGGCCTGCTCGACGCCGACCGCGTCGAGGTAGGCGAGCAGGTGCTCGACGTAGTCGGCGATCTCGTAGGGGCGGTCGGGCTTGCCGGTGTACCCGTGGCCCAGCATGTCGATGGCGTGCAGGTCGTACTCGGCGTGGGCGACGATGTTGCGGGCGAACGCTTCGAGGTGCCCGCTGGTGCCGTGCAGGAAGATCACGGCCTGGGCGTCGGGGTTGCCGGCGCGCAGCGAACGGGTCGGGACGCCGCCCGCGTCGACGTACTCGACTCGGTGGGCGATCGGGCTCAGTTCGGTCCAGATGCTCATAGCGGCTGCTCCGGTGCGGTGGGAAGTGGTCACTTCTGGTTGATGCGGTGCACTTGCGTGTTGCTGCGGGCCGCGAGCTTGCGCAGCGCCGTCGCTGAAGCGGCCACAACGGACAGCTTGATCAGGAGTTTGACCGTGCGGTTCCTGGCGTTGCTCATGGTGTGGTGGCTCTTTCGGCTGCGTGAGCGAATGTGGGGAGCAGTGAGTCCAGGAACCCGGTCACCACCGCGTGGAAGGCGTTCGGGCGTTCCTCCTGCGGGTGGTGGGACACGCGGTCCATGACGTGCAGGTTTCCCCGCGGCACCATGCGGGCCAGCATCAGCGGGTAGTCCGGGGTGAGGAAGGCGTCGTGCATGCCCCAGACGAACAGCACGGGTGCCTGGATCCGCCCGAGTTCCCCGGTGAGGTCCTGCCATTCGCCGCGTGGTGAGTCCGACATCGCGGCGAGTTCCCGTTCTCCGGGGTCGAGGCTCTGCTGGTACCGGAGATCCAGCGTTTCCGCCGGCAGCTCGTCACCGTCGTACCATTCGAGCCTGGTGATCAGCTGACGCATCTTCTCGCGCGTCGGCCCCTCGCCTCCGTAGTAGACGTCGCGGGCGTTGCGACCGCGGCGTCCGCCTTCGGGAAGCGGCGCGAGAGGGCCGTAGAACACCGGCATGCTCCCGGTCACCACCAGGGCGCCGACCCGGTCCGGGTACTTCGCGGCGAGGTTGAGCGCGATGGTGCCGCCCCACGAGTTGCAGACGAAGTCGGCGCGCTCCACGCCGAGGGTGTCGAGCAGTGCCACGGTCTTGGCCGCGTGGTGGTCCCACATCGGGCCGGTGATGCGCGACTTCGCCGACTTGCCGTACTGCTGGATGTCCACCAGCAGGCAGCGGCGGTCGGCGGCGAACAGCGGCGCGACCGGTCCGAAGTCGCTCCACGCGGTGCAGCCGGGGCCGCCACCGTGCAGGAAGACGGTGTCGGAGCCGCTACCGAGGTCGTGGTAGTGGTAGCGGATTCCGCCTCCGTCCGCGTAGTGGCTTTCGGGCGGTGGTGTCATGGAAGTCCCTTCGTCATTCGCCGGGGGCCTGGCTGCCGGTGGCGGACAGGGCGATGCGCGCCAGCACCTCGCAGAGGCGGCGCATGGCACGGACGTCGACGGTGTTCATGCCGCGGCTGAAGTCGACCTCGAACTCCTCCGTGGTCACCTTCGGCATTCCGATGCGGACAGAGGGAATTCCCCTGGCGCGCAGGATGTTCGAGTCGGTCGCACCGCTGTTGTCCGGCACCGGCTGGTGAGGTGTTCCGGCGGTCTGCTCCCACGCGGAGACCGCGGTGCGCACGATCGGAGCGGTGGGCGGGGTGTGACTGCCGGGTATCGCCAGCACGAGCTCGACTTCCAGGTCGGCTTCAAGCTCGGCCGACAGGTGCGCCACGTACGCCGCGAGTTCCCGTTTGGCCGCCAACGGCGTGACCCCGGGGGCGATGCGCAGGTCGAGCCGGATCCGGCACACCGCGGGCGTGACCGCGGGCATCCGTTCCCATCCGCCCGCGATCGACCCGATCACACCCTGCGGCGCGGCCGTGGCGGTCCGGTGCCGGGCGGGGTAGTCGGCCAGCCACGCTTCGAGCCTGGTCACCACCTCGGCGGCGGTGACGACCGGGTTGCGGTAGGGCAGCCGGTGGCGGCTGCCGGAGTAGGTGTGGATGCCGGGCACGGTGATCTCGAACCAGCACAGCCCCACCTCCTCGTGAGCCACGAAGTCGCCGGGCTTGGCGATCACGGCGTGGTCGGTGTGCCACCCGCGCTCCAGCAGGAACGAGCAGCCGACGCCGTGGCCGGTGTTGGCCCGTGCCGGGTATGTCGGGGCCTCGATCGCGTTGGTGGGCATGCCGCCGGCGCCGAATGCCACGACGACGTCGCCGGGCAGCTCCGGGCCGACGGATCCCAGCGCCTCGGCGACCACCAGGACGCACGCCGCGTGGCCTTTCGGGTTGCTGGCGCCGAGACCCGACACGAACGGCCCCTCGTCGCGGGCCTCGGACAGCATGTCGGGTCGCAGTTGCGGGCCGATCCACGGCACGTCGAGCTCGGGGGTCCCGGTGGTGAGCGTGTCGATCGGTGCGTAGAGCATCAGATCCGCACCACCACCGCGCCCGTGGAGCCTGCCGACCGCGTTGGCCTGGAACTCGTCGAGATGCTGGGTCGTGGCCTGGAACCCGGCGGCCGCCAGGCGCCGCGAGAGCAGGCCGGCCAGCGGAGCCTCGCGGCCGGTCGGGCTCGGCACCGCGGTCACCGAGCGCGCGGCTTCCCGGAGCCGGTCCTCGGTGACGTGCTCCAGCACTCGCGCCAGCGCTTCGTGCTGCTCCGCGGGGCCGGTGCGGGTCATGGCGACACCTCCTGACCGACCGCCGGATCGATCACCGCGACCCCCATCCCGGTGAGCCATTCGGGCATCGGCGAGTAGGCGAGGCTGCGTCCGGGCGCGAAGCCCAGCGCCGCCGCCATGACGAGCCAGGTGCGCAGCTCCTGCCCGCCGTTGCCGGCGGCCTTGCCGATCTCGTCGCTGCTCATCCCCGCGTACTGCTCCAGCAGGCCGCGTTCGAGGTCGGCGAGGAACCGCTCGTCGAACTCCGGGAAGATCACCGGCTGGGCCGCGGTGATGATCTCGCGGCGGCGGGCGTCGTAGCGCTCCCACTCGCCCCGGCCGTTGAGCCAGGCCTCGACGAGGAACTCCTCGTCGGCGCCTTCGGGCGCCCGCCAGTCGGCGGGCCACGGCAACTGGTGGGACAGACCTCCCGAGGCGATGACCACGACCCGGTGGTCCTCGGGCAACGCCTCGACGGCGGCGGCGAGGTTGCGGCCCAGCTCGGCACTGCGGTCGGCCCGCGGCAGCGGGGCCGCGAACACGTTCACCACCAGTGGGACGACGGGCACGTCGAGCCCGTCCAGGAGGTACTGGATGGCGTGGGTCTGACCGTGGTCGATCTGGAGGCGGGCGGAGATCGCGACCTCGGTGCCGCGCTCGACGAGTTCCTCGGCGAGCGCCTGCGCGAAGGCCGGGTCGCTGTGTTGCGGGCCGGAGGGCGTCCCGGCCTCGCCGGCGCCGATGACCTCGCCGACGCCGAGCGTGAACGCGGGGATCATGTCGAGCCAGAACCCGCGGAAGTGGTTCGACCCGACGATGATCGCGATGTCGGGCCGTGCGGCCTCGACTGCGTCCCGCGCCGTGGCCAGCGCGTCGCGGAAGCGCTCCGCGCGGTCGGTGTGCACGACCTGGTCCCAGTGCGTGTTCATCAGAGTGGAGTGGGAGGCTCCGACCCCGAGCACGATCCGTGCCATGTGCCTTGCTCCCGTCGACGGTGCCCGGGTGGGCTGGGTGGTCAGTTCTCGGTCGGTGCCGCGGCCGGTTCGATGCCCTCGCCGCGCAGCCGCTCCGCCCGCTCCTCGCACGTGTCCTCGGCGAGCTTGCGCCACTTGAGCAGGGAGTCGTCCGGGCGGTAGAGCTTCTCCGGCGGCGCGTCGGTCACCTCGACCATCCACTTGTCCTGCGCCGAGAACTGGCCGTGGAACAGCCAGCGGACGAACCCGAGGTACTTGAGGTAGAAGGGGATCGTCCTGATGCCCCGGTCGAAGCTCGCCATCACACCGACGTAGAGGTGGTTGTCGTTGTCGACCGGGACGTAGAACTCGTAGTGGATGAACGTCGGGTACACGATCCGCAGCACGCCGGGCATGCTGACCGACGCGAAACCGGGGAACTCCTGGGCGGCGATCACCGGGTTCACCTCGCGGTGGGTGCTGGTGTTGCCGATGTTGCCGACCTTGCTCGGCGGCTTCATCTTGTACCAGGCCTGGCTGCTCCACCTGCCCAGCCCGGGGAAATCGGCGTCCCAGTACTGCTTTTCCTGCACGCGGTAGATCCACCGTCCACGTTGGATGATCCGGGTCTCGTTCCACACCGGCATCGGTTTGAACAGCCGCCACAGGGAGGTGCGGTGCAGGTACTTGGCGTGCCCCTCGTCGTAGCCGTTCTCGCAGGCGAACCGCCAGTTCCCCTCTCTCGGCTGGATGCGGGAGCCGACCACGGCGGCGTTGCCGACGAGCTCCTCGGGCAGCTGCTCGTCGATGGGCGGGGCCTGCTCGCCGTCGCCGACGAACACCCACACCATGCCGAGCCGTTCGGCGACGTCGTAGGTCGGCTGGACCACCTTGCCGCAGATGGGGGAGTGCGGGCCGTCGGTGATGGCGGCCTTGAGCTCACCGCTTTCCAGGTCGAAGGTCCAGCCGTGGTAGGGACAGGAGATGGTGCCCGGGAACTGCTGGTTGCCCTCGCTCAGCGGGACGCCCCGGTGCGGGCAGCGGTCCTTCAGCGCGTACACCCGGCCGCCGTCGCGGATCAGCACGATCTTGCGACCGAGCAGCGTGATCTGCTTCGGCTTGCTGCCGAAGCGCGACGAATAGCCGACGGGGTACCAGTAACCCCGGAAACCCGAGGCTGCCGCCTGGTAGTGCGGCCAGCTCGACCAGTCCTGCCGTCCCGGCAGCTTGCCCAGCCGCGACGGGCGTCGGCGGGGTGTGGTGGCGCTGTCCCCGTTTCTTGCGTCCATGAGAACTCCAATCGATGTTCGACGCCCACGAACGGGGCCTGCTCGGCGCGAGACCGGAACCTGCCAGGAGTCCACCACCGAGGGGGTTGGAGCCCAAGGGCGGTGGTCCGCTGACCGGACCGCCACCGTGCAACGGGCGGGTGGTCCGTTCACCGGTCCGCGATCTGGGGATGGCGGGCGCCGGCGCGCCTAGTGTGCGGACGCAGAGCGCCGGACGACGTCCGTCCATTTCAGACAGAGTGACTGCCGGAGGTCGGCACCATGACCACATCGCCCATCACCACCGACATACTTCTGGTCGGCGCGGGCCCGACGGGCCTCTACGGTGCGTACTGCGCCGGTTTCCGCGGGCTGCGCACGCTCGTAGTCGACGGCCTGCCGCAACCCGGTGGGCAGATCTCCGCGTTGTACCCGGAGAAGGAGATCGCGGACGTGGCGGGAATCCCGCGGATGCGGGGCCGTGACTTCGTCGCCGCGTTGCTGGAGCAGGCCGGGAGGTACGAGCCGGAGTACCTGCTCGGCAGGCAGGCGGTGTCGTTGACCCGCGGCCCGGCGGGGCGGCCTCAGGTGACGCTGTCCGACGGGCAGGTCGTCGACGCCGGCGCGATGGTCGTCACCGCCGGGATCGGCACGTTCAACCCGCGTCCCCTGCCTGCAGGCGAGGAGTTCCTGGGACGCGGCCTGAGCTACTTCGTCGCCGACCCGGTCGCCCACGCCGGCCAGGACGTCCTGGTCGTGGGCGGTGGTGACAGCGCGGTGGACTGGGCGCTCGCGCTGCGGGCGATCGCCCGCTCGGTAACCCTGGTGCACCGCCGTTCGGCGTTCCGCGCGCACGCCGCGAACGTCACCGCCGTGGCCGCGTCGGGCACACGGATCATCACCGATGCCGAGGTCGAGGCGCTCACCGGCGACGCGGCGGTCCGCCAGGCGCGCATCCGGGTGCGTGGCGAGGACCGGCCGCAGGTGCTCGCCGTGGACAGCGTCATCGCGGCCCTGGGCTTCGTCAGCAACCTCGGCCCGCTCGCCGACTGGGGCCTGGACCTGCGAGGACGTTCCATCCTGGTCGACACCCGGATGCGCACCAGCCTCGACCGCGTCTACGCGGCCGGGGACGTCACCGAGTACGAGGGCAAGGTCCGCCTGATGTCGGTCGGCTTCGGGGAGGTCGCGACCGCGGTCAACAACGCCGCGGTGCGGCTCGACCCGGAGCTGTCCCTGTTTCCCGGTCACTCCACCGAGAACTCCTGACCAACCACCGGAGGTAGAACCATGGCCTACGTCATCGGAGCCGGCTGCGTCGACGTGACCGACCGCGCCTGCCTGGACGTCTGCCCCGTCGACTGCATCTACGTGGGCGACCGCAAGAGCTACATCAACGCCGCCGAGTGCATCGACTGCGGCGCGTGCGAACCCGAATGCCCGGTCGACGCGATCTTCGCCGACCGCAAGGCCCGCTCCGACGAGAGCAAGGCCGTGTTCGTCGCCGACTCGATCGCGTTCTTCGAGCAGGCGCTGCCGGGCCGGGATGCGCCCCTGGGCAACCCGGGCGGTGCCGCAGCCGTCGGGGAGGTGGGCGTCGACACGCCGATGGTCAGCGCCTTGTGAGTGCGAGGAGGGCGCCGGGCCACCCGGCGCCCTCCTCGCACGTCCCGAGCCGGTCAGCGGCCGGTGAATTCGGGTGGCCTCTTGTCCAGGAACGCCTGCAGCCCTTCGGCCGCGTCATCGGTCCGGATGAGCTCGTGCACACCTTTCTCCTCGTGGGCGAGGGCCTGTTCGACCGGCAGACCGAAGCCCTCGTCGACGACGCGCTTGAGCAGCCCGATCGCCGCGGTCGGCTTGGCCGCCAGCCGCCGTGCCTCCTCCGCCACGACGCCGTCGAACTCGTCGGAATCCACGACCAGGTCGACCAGTCCGAGCTCGAGCGCGCGCTGCGGCGTGAGACGGCTGCCCTCGATCATCAGCCGTTTGGCCAGGTGCGGGCCGACCAGCCGGGGAAGGCGCTGGCTGCCGCCGGCTCCCGGGAACAGGCCGAGCGCGATCTCCGGGAACCCGAAGCTCGCGGTAGCCGACAGGATGCGCAGGTCGCAGGCGAGCGAGAGCTCCGCCCCGCCGCCGAGGGCATGGCCGTTCATCGCCGCGACAACGGGTTTGGGGGCCAGCTCCAGAATTCGTTGCACGTCGATCCAGCGCCGCATCTCGGCGTGGTTGGCCGCCGAGAGGTCGCGCATCACCGCGATGTCGGCGCCTGCGATGAAGAACCTGCCCGTGCCCGTGATGACGAGGCACCGGACCTCGGGGTCGGACACCAGTGGCGGCAGCACCGCGAGGAACTCGGCGATCACCGCCGGGTCGACGGCGTTGGCCGGTGGACGGTCGATCCGGACGGTGGCCACGCCACCTTCCCGGGTGACCTCCAGGACCGGGGCTGAGAGTCGATCACTCACGCGCACTCCTCGTTCACTCGGTGACCCCGGCGGCGTCGAGAGCCGCCAGCTGCTCGTCTCCCAGGCCCAGCAGCTCGCCCAGGATCGCGGCCGTGTCCTGGCCCAGCAGCGGTGCCGGGGACGTGAGCGCTCCGGGTGTCGCCGACAGCCGCGCGACGATGCCTTCGTGGCGGACCGCGCCGGCGATCGGATGCTCGAGCGTCTGGTAGAAACCGCGGGCTCTTAGCTGCTCGTCGGCTTCGACCAGATCTCGGCCGGTGGCAACCACCGCTGCCGGTACTCCCAGCTCTTGGAGTCGCGTGGCCAACTCCTCGGCTCGCCGGCGTCGGGTCCACGCGGCCAGCGCGGCGTCGATCTCGTCCTCGGCGGCACGGCGGTGTTCGAGGTCGCCGTCGCCCGGGAGCTGTGCCAGGTCCCGCAGTGCGCGCCACTGCGCGTCATCGCGCACTGAGATCGCGACCCAGCGATCCTCGCCGGCGGCGGGGTAGACGCCGTGCGGTACGGCGAGTGGGGAGCGGTTCGGGTGCTCGGTGGTGCGTGTGGCGGGCGGCGATTGCGCGAGCGTCGGCTCGACGACGGCCGGTCCCATGGTCGAGGCCATCGCCTCCAGCTGCGACAGGTCGATGTGCCCGCCCTGCTGCCGGGTGAGCAGCTCCAGGGTCGCCACCACCGCCGCGTTGGCCGCGACCATGTCGCCGAGGCCGAAGACCAGGCCCTGCGGTGGCTCACCGGGGTCGCGCGTCTCGCTCGACAAGCCCGACATCGCGGCGAGTGTGTCGGCGAAGGTCACCGCGTGACGCCACGGCCCGGTGTGACCCACCCCGGACATCGACACCAGGATCACGCCCGGGTTGGTCCGCCGCAGCGAGTCGTAGTCCACGCCCCACTTCGCCAGCACCCCTGGGCTGAAGTTCTCCACGACGATGTCGCAGCGCGCCGCCAGGTCGCGCAGCAGCCGCTGCCCGTCCGGGGTGCGCAGGTTGAGCGCGACGCTTCGCTTGTTGCGGTTGAAGTTCAGGAAGTACCCGCTGTCGTCCGGTCCGGTGCCCGGCCGCAACCGCATCGACGGCGAGAACCGGGTCGGATCGTGCCGGTGCCTCGACTCGACCTTGATGACCTCGGCGCCGTGCTCGGCGAGCAGTTTGGTGGCGTACGGACCGGCGAGGACCCAGGTGAGGTCCAGAACGCGGAGCCCGTCGAGCGCGCGGGAAGAGGTGGCCGGACCCGGCCGGTCTTGCCGACCGCGCGGGCCCGGCGTGGCCCACGCCGAGGACGCCGGGACTTCCCGCAGGGTGCCGAGTGCGACCGGGCGCGGAAGACCTGGTGCGTCCCAAGGGAATCCGGCGTTCTCGACGTGTTCCCCGGCCCCGGTCACCGTGGCGAAGAACCGCCGGTCCCGCAGTTGCGCGTTGTCGGCCAGCCGGGCGGGCGGAGCCACTTCCGCCCAGGGCAGCGCCCGTGCCCGGCCCTGTTCGGCGATCTCGCGGGCGGTTCGCTTGGCGACGAACCGGGCTACCAACTCGTCCACGTGCGGACGGCCTTCCCAGCGCAGCACCGGGTCGCTCCAGCGTTCTTCGAGGAGGTCGCCGGCTTCGCCTTCCTCCGCGAGCCAGGCCAGCAGGTCGGTCCACATGCGCTCGCTGCCCGAGTAGCCACCCGCCACGTAGCCGTCGGACGCGGCGAAGATCCGGTGCGCGACGTGCTCGTAGACCCCGCCGTTGCGCACCGGGTAGCGGCCGGCGTGGATCCAGGCGATCGCCGCGGTCTCCAGCGTCGCGGCGACGGCCTCCTGCGCCGACACGTCCACCAGCTGCCCCGTCCCCGTTCGGTCGCGGGCGAGCACGCCCAGTTGCGCGGCGATCGCGGCGTGCGCTCCGGCGAGCTGCACGGCCTGCTCGCGGGGCGGTGGTTTGGGCTGCCCGCTCGCGTGGCCGCCCAGCCAGGTCATTCCGCCGGCGGAGGCCAGCACCAGGTCGTCGCCCAGCCAGTCGCGGCGCGGTCCGGTCAGCCCGAACGGCGTGACGACGACGTGGACCGCGTGCGGCCAGCGGGACGTGCCGTCCTCGCGCACACCGCGCAGCTGCGCCTGCGGACCGCTCTCCAGCACGACGTCCGCCGCCTCGGCGAGCGAGTCGAGCGCACCCGCGGCCGACGGGTCGTCCGGAAGCCTCGCCCACCGCTTCCCGGCGTGCCAGTGGACACGAGCCGCGGGGTCCAGCGCCTCGTCCGGATCGACGCGCACGACATCGGCGCCGAGCCCGACCAGCAGCCGCGCTCCCTGGAAGGCCAGCTCGTCGGTGAGGTCGAGGACGCGCAAAGGGGCGTCCGGGGACGGAGAAGCCACGTGTTCTCCCAATCGACGACAGGTGGGTGGGGGCCCTCACGTTAGGCCGGGGTGGACGCGCTTCCGAGATCTCCGGTCTGCCCAGCGGACCACCGACGACCGCGGAGAGGCCGGTACGGCGTCAGGACGTGGCGGCTTCGGCGTCCCACGTCGACCGGTCGACACCACGCGCGACGAGCGCCGACTTGACCACCTTGCCGTTGGGGTTGCGGGGCAGCTCCGGCGCTATCCGCACGTAACGCGGCACCGCGTGCCGGGGTAGCCGTGCCCGGCACCAGTCGCGCACGGCCGGGCCGTCGACTCCGGTGCCGGGCGCGACGAGGACCACGAGCAGCTCTTCCTCCGTCAGCTCGGACACCACGCCCAGCGCCGCCGCGTCGACCACGCCGGGCATGGTGAGCAGGACCTGCTCGACGTCCCATGCCGCGATGTTCTCCCCGCGCCTGCGCACCACGTCGGCCCGTCTGCCCGCGAAGGTCAGGTAGCCGTGCTCGTCGAGGAGTCCGCGGTCTCCGGTTCGGAACCAGCCGTCCCGCAGGACCGCCGCGGTTGCCGACGGATCACCCGCGTAGCCGCCGAACATCATGTGCGGCAAGCGTGGGCGCGCCGCGATCTGGCCGACCTCGCCCGGTGCAAGGGTGCGGCCTTCCTCGTCGACGATGGCGACCTCGTACTCCGGTACGGCACGTCCGGCAGTACCGGGGCGCCAGGATTCCGGGGTGTTGGCGGCGACGTCGCCGAGTTCGGTGCAGGCGTAGGCCTCCAGCGCGCGCACGCCGAACCGGTCGTGGAACCGGCGCGCGAGCTCCACCGGCGCCGGAGCGCCGTAGGCCAGCCGCACGGCGTGGTCGTCGTCCGCGGGTGCGGGCGGCCGGCGATCGAGGATCGCCAGCATCGCGCCCATGAAGTTGAACGCCGAAACCCGCTCGGCGCGGCAGACTTCCCAGAAGCGGGAGGCCGAGAACCGCGTGTGCGCCACCAACCGCGCGCCGGACAGCAAGGCGGGCAGCAGCGCGGCGTGGCGAACGTTGATGTGGTTCCACGGGAACACGTTGAACAACACGTCGCCTGGCCCGTAACGCATGGTCGCGCGGACCCGGCTCGCGTGGCGGACCGCCGCGAAGTGGGGGAGGACGGCGGCTTTCGGCCTGCCGGTCGTGCCCGAGGTGGAAAGGACGGCCAGCGGGTCACCGGGACGTGGCCGCCGGTCACCGCCACCCGGCGCGCTCGGCAGCTCGTCGAGGAAGGGCACCCCTGCTGGTCCGGGCAGCTCCGAGTCCTGGACCAGCACGACGCGCGGTACTGCGACGAACAGTTCCGCCAGCGCCTCGTTCGCCGCGAGCGCGGCCGTACCGACGACGAGCACGTCTGCGTGCGTAGCCCGCAGCACCGCCTCGGCGGCCGGCGCGCTCACGTCGAGCGCGAGCGGTACCTCCACTGCCCCGCACCGGGCGAGGCCGAAGATCAGGTCCACGGCCGCGCGCCCAGGGCGCACGCAGGTGGCGATCGGGGTTCCCGGGGACGCGATCCGCGCGATCCGCGCCGCGACCCTCCGCGCACCGGCGTGGACCTCTCCCACCCGCAGCCGGGAGCCGTCCTCGAAACGTACGAGTTCGGCGTCCGGGGTGGCCTGGGCTCGGCGATCCAGGACGTCGATGAGCGTTTCCGCCGTGTCTGCGGGCAGAACGTCGTGCTCGTTCAGAGCTGCCCTCCACCGGTCCGCGGATGGTCTGCTCCACCTTCGCTTCGGGGCCGGGCCCTGACCACGGGGGCGTTTCGCTCAGCGGACTCGTGCCTGAGTTGGCATGCCCGTTCCCGGCGCCTCGGACTAAGCTCCCCGAGATGATCGAGGACCGTCGGCCCTCCAGCCCCGAGCCGGTAGGAGGCGAACGGGTGAGCGCGACGGCGCCGACCGCGTCTCAACCGACCGGCGCGGCGAAGTCCACCCGCGAACGGCTGCTCGACGCCGCCATCGACATCGCCGCGCGGCACGGCACGCACATGGTGACCTACCGCTCGGTCGCTGCCGAGGCGTCGGTCACCCACGGGCTGGTCCGGCACTACTTCGGCACCCGCGAAGCCATGCTGGCCGAGGCGATGCGCGTCGCGGCGAGCAGGAGCGCCGACGACCTCATGCGCTCCGCCCTGCATTCCGCCGACTTCGCCCGCGGCATGATCGAGACCCTGCGGGAGAACCGGCCCCGGCATGTCCTGCGGTTCGACGTGAAGCTCAACGCGATCCGCGGTCTCGGGGACCGGCGCGCGGCCGTGGACGGCTACGAGCGGTCCATCTCCGAGATCGCAGGCACGCTCCGGGATCTCGGCATCGCCGACCCCCACGGGCACTGGGCCGCGCTCGTGGAGTCGGCCCTGGACGGTCTCATCCTGCAGCACCTGCTCTACGACTCGCCGCAGCGCACCGAGGGAGTCCTTCGCCGGGTCCGGGAACTGCTCGACTTGCTGGCGAGCCGTCAGCACCGCGCAGATGCGGTCGGACATCCGCGGCCGTGAGCATCGCGCGGTCCATCGCCCTCGCGATCACGGCGGCGGCCGAGTGCAGTTCGGGCAGCAGCCGCCGCGGCACGAGCCGGGTGGCCGCCGCGGTGGCCGACACGGCGGCGTGGACCGTGCCGTCGGAACCGGTCACGGGAACGGCGACGCTGCCGAATCCCGCAAGCATTTCCTCGATCTCGATCGCGAAACCGCGGGCACGGACGGAGCCGAGCTGGCGTCTGAGCGCTTCGACCGACGACACCGTGCGCGAGGTCAGGTGCGGCAGTCCGGTCCGCGCGAGACGATCGAGGTGCTCGTCGAGGTCCGGGGACGTCGCCAGCAGCAGCTTGCCGGTGGCGGTGCAGAACGCGGGCAACCTGCCACCGATCCGGGAGTGGCTGTGGATGTTGGCTTCCCCCGCGAGCTTCTCCAGGTAGAGCACGTGGCTGCCGTCGAGCACGGCGAGGTGGATCGTCGCGCGCGTGGCCGCGAAGAGGTCGGTGAGGGGCGGCCGGGCGACGGCGCGCAGCACGGCTGAGGCGGGCACCCGCTGGCCTAGCTCGAAGATCCGCATTCCGAGCTGGTAGGAGTCGCCCCTGCGCTCCAGCAACCCCCATCGCACCAGCTCCTGCGCGAGCCGGTAGGCCGATGCCTTGGGGACTCCCGACCGGCGGCTCAGCTCGGTGAGGCGCAGCTGGAACGCGCCGGACTCGAACGCGCCCAGCAGGAGCTGCGCCTTGCCCAGCACCGAGCTGGGGCATGCCTGGTCGTCGTCGCGCTGCCCGCCTTCGACCGGGGAATCCTGCGTCGGCATCGGGCCTCCTCACGACCGCGACCAGGATGCTGATTATCCACGTGGATAACCTGAAGTCCAGTGCTCGAGCAGCTCCGTCGCGGCCTTGGCGTGCGCGACCTCGCGGACGCGGTCGAAGGCCGGCCCCACCGTGCCAACGCCGAGTTCGCGTTCCACGTGCTCGAGGCGATGTGCGCGCTGGAAGAAGCCTCTCAGCAGACCCGCGTCGTGCGGCTGGGCAGCAGCTGCCAACGCCCGGAACCTCGATGAGTTCAGAGACAGGCACACTCAGAGCAAAGGACGAAACGTGACCATCAGCCCTGACCGGATCGCGATCAACCCGCTGCAGTGGGTGGCCACCTCCGACGGCTGGATCGACCCCGCACTGGCGCCGCCGCTGCCCGAGCAGCTCAAGGTCATCCACGATTCGGGCATCGGATCGCTGCACGCCGATGTGCCCGCGGACATGAGCACTTCCGAGTACCGGCGGCTGCTCGAAGACCACGGGCTGTCGCCGGCCCCCGGCTACATCTCCGGGCAGCTCCCCACCGACGAGGAAAGCCTGCGGGAGTTGCTGGACAAGACCGCGCGGATCAGCGAGGAGCAGGCCGAGCTCGGCCTGCCCACCGTCTTCGTGGCGACGGGCATGTCGAAGGAAGCTCCTCGCGTGCAACGGCCGGCGGCGGGTGCGGAGTTCAGCCGCGAACGGCTCGAGCGGGTGCGAGACGTGTTCGCGCGGATGGGGGAGGTCACCCGGGCCAACGGCGTGGCGGCCGCCTTCCACCCGCACGTGGGGACGTGGGCGGAAACCGAGGAGGAGACCCGGTTCATCCTCGACACCGTGCCCGCAGACGTGCTCTCCTTCGGCCCGGACATCGGCCACCTCGGCTGGGCGGGAGCCGACTGCATCGGCCTGATCCGCGACTACGGTGACAGGGTCGCCAGCCTGCACGTCAAGGATTTCCGCGCCGATGTGGCCGAAGAGGGCAAGGCAGCGGGGTGGGACTACCGCAGGACGGTCCTCGCCGGTCTGTGGGCCGAACCCGGGCACGCTTCGGTGGACATCCCGGCGACGTTGCGGGCATTGCCGGACGACTTCGACGGCTGGCTGGTCATCGAGGTCGACCGGGGCGCGCAGGCGACTCCCGAGGACAGCGTCCGGCTGTGCGGGCAGTGGGCGCAAGAGCAGCACTGATGTCGGTGGTCGGCAGCAGCGGGCTGCCGTGTCACCGCTGCTGCCGCCCCCCACGTTCTACTCCGTGGCTGCCGGAACGAATGCGGCGCGCACGTCGGATACGAGCTCTTCGCTGCTGAACAGCTGTGCCGCGGTCAGCGCGAGCAGCGTCGCACCGTCCAGGGCTGCGCGGTCACCGACCTCGCCGCCTGCGAGCTCAGCCGCGTTGTGGCTGTGCATGGTGAGCCCCGGGACGAACTCGATGTTCGGGTGCGCGGCAGGCACGACCTCGCTGACGTTTCCCATGTCCGTCGACCCGGGAAAGGCCGAGTCGAGGAGCGGAACGGTCTCGCGACCCAGCAACGCGAAGTTGTCCTCGATCATCCGGCCGAGCACCGGGTTCGGTCGCAGCGCGGCATAGGTGGGCGCCTGCTGGCTGATCGTGACCTCGGCTCCTGTCGCCAGCGCCGCTCCCCGTGCGCAGTTCTCCACCGCCGGCAGCAGCCGGTCGCGCAGGTACCGCGTGTCGGGTGAACGCACGTAGAACCGCAGCGACGTGCGTTCGGGGATGATGTTGGGTGCCTGCCCACCGTCGGTGACGATCCCGTGCACTCGCGCATCCGGCGGGAGCTGCTGGCGCAGCAGGCCGATCGCCGACAGCGTCAGGGTCGCCGCGTCCAACGCGTTCACACCCTCCTCCGGGCTGACGGCGGCGTGCGCGGCGCGCCCGGTGAACACCACGTCGAACGCCGCGCGTGCCAGCGTCGTCATCTGGGAGAGGTTCTCTCCCGCCGGGTGCAGCATGAGAGCCGCGTCGATGCCGTCGAGGTAGCCGCTCTCGATGAGTGGGATCTTGCCGCCGCCGCCTTCTTCCGCGGGCGTGCCGAGCACTACCGCGGACCCCGCCACGCCGGGATTGTCGTCGAGCCATCGCTTCGTCGCGAGCGCGGCACCAAGACCCGCTGCGGCGATCACGTTGTGCCCGCAGCCGTGTCCGATCTCCTCCAGTGCGTCGTACTCGCAGAGGAAAGCGATCGTCGGTCCGGGGCCCGCCGGTTCCCGGTGCCTGCCGACGAATGCCGTGGGGAGGCCGGCGATCCCGCTGGTCACCGTGAAACCGTGCTCCCGCAGCCGACGCGCGAGAAGATCCGAGGCGAAGTGCTCCTGGAACCGGATCTCCGGTTTCGCGTGGATCTGGTGGCTGGTGTCCAGTACCAGGTCCTCGATCTCGTGCACACGTGCGCGCAGCTCGGGGAGTAGGTCCCCGCCCGATGCCGTGCCGGGTTCCGTCGGCTGTTGGGTCATGCTTGCTCCGATCGTCGTTCTGGTGTCAGCGGTTCAGGTACAACGATTCCCCGGGGCCGACGGGCAGTCCCAGCAGCGTCCAAGCCACGAAGAACACGACCCAGACGAGGTAGAAGGCGACTGCGTAGGGCACCATCAGGGCGAACAGCGTCCCGATGCCCGCGTCCTTCTTGTACTTCTGCAGGAAGCCCATCGCGACGGCCAAGGCGGGGCTCAACGGGGCCAGCATGTTGGTCGACGAGTCGGCGATGCGATAGGCGACCTGCACGAAAGCCGGGTTGACGTCGTGCAGCACGAACATCGGGATGAACACCGGGGCCTCGATGGCCCACAGCGCGGATCCGCTGGAGAGGATGAGGCTGAACAGCACGGTGGCCACGCTGAACAGCAGCAGTCCGGTGAGTCCGCTGACGCCCGCCGCCTTCATCAGATCCGACCCGGCCACGGCGAGCAGCAACCCCAGCTTGGACCAGTTGAACCAGGCGATCGCCTGCGCGGCGGCGAAAACCATGAGCAGGAAGCCACCGATGTCCCGCACCGACTCGATCATGATCTTGGGCAGGTCGTTGGCCGAGCGGACTTCACCGACCGCGACGCCGTATGCGCTACCGGTCAGCACGAACAGCATGAAGAGCAGTGGGACGATCGCCTGCAGCAGCGGCGAGTCGAGGAACGAGCCGTCGCCGCGCAGCGGAGCACCGGGCAGGATCGACAGAACCGCCACCGCGGCGATGAACCCGGCCGCGGTGAGCCCCGCGTAGCGCAGGCCGCGTCGCTGCTCCGGCGAAACCTCCTTGTCGGGGGCCTCCTCCGTCGGGCCCGAGTACTCGCCCAGCCTCGGTTCCACGACCTTCTCCGTGATGACGACACCGACCACTGTGAGCAGGACGGTCGACGCCGACATGAAGTACCAGTTCGACAGCGGGGAAACGGTGTGTCGCCCATCGACGATCGCGGCCGCTTCGGTGGAGATCCCGGACAGCAGGACGTCGGTACCGGCGATGACGAAGTTCGCGGTGAATCCGGCTCCCACTGCACCGAAGGCGGCAGCCAGGCCGGCGATCGGGTGGCGTCCCACGGCGAGGAAGACGACCGCGGCCAGCGGTGGCACCACGATCATCGCGGCTTCCGACGCGACATTGCTGCAAATCCCGATCAGCACCACCGCGGCGGTCACCAGCCTCCGCGGCGCGGAGAGGATCGCTCGCGAGAACAGCGTGCTCAACAGCCCGACCCGCTGGGCGAGCCCGATGCCGAACATCATCACGATGACCAGGCCCAGGGGCGGGAACGAAACGAAGTTCTCCAGCATCGACGTCAGGGCGTAGACCAGCCCTTCGCCGGAGACCAGGCTGCGCACCGCGACCAGCTCGCCGCTTTCCGGATCGGCTACGCGGACTCCGAACCAGCTGACCACCCAGGAGATCAGGGCGATGACCAAGCCGATGTAGACGAACAGCATGAACGGATGCGGAAGCTTGTTCCCCACCTTCTCGATGCCTGTGAGCAGGTGACCGAATACGCGAAACCTGCGACGTGCGAGCGTGGTGCGCATGTGCGTTCCTTCCGGCTGCGCGCTCGCGACGAGCAAAGCGCGATCCGAGGAGCGGAGCGGCGGATCCGAGACCAGTTCCCAGGCGTTCACCGCTCCGGTGCCGTCAGTGCCTGACGAGCAGTTCCGGGAGTCTCACAGCGGCGCAACCCGCCGCCAACAGAACCGGTCCGCCGAGTGGACCGGCGTGCAACGAGGAGCGTACGCGTCGGTCATGCAAGGAAGTCCCCTCGAAGACCGCCCTGCGACTGCCGAGGCGAACGCACCGACCGAGCGCCTTCCGCCTGGTCGGTGCGCGGCCGCTCCTGGTGTTCAGGCGGTGGTGCCGCCGGCGGCGGCCAGGTCCAGTGCGATGTCGGTGATCATGTCCTCCTGCCCGCCGACCATGCCGCGGCGGCCGACCTCCACGAGGATCGCCCTGGTGTCCAGGCCGTACCGGACGGCCGCCGCCTCGGCGTGGCGGAGGAAGCTGGAGTACACCCCGGCATAGCCCAGGCTCAGCGTTTCGCGGTCCACGCGGACCTCGCGGTCCTGCAGGGGCCGGACGAGGTCGTCGGCGGCGTCCATGAGTGGGAACAGGTCGCAGCCGTGCTCGAAGCCCATGAGGTCGGCCACCGCGACGAACGCCTCCAGCGGGCAGTTGCCCGCCCCGGCGCCCTGCCCGGCCAGTGACGCGTCGACGCGGATCGCGCCGTTCTCCACCGCGACGACGCTGTTGGCCACGCCCAGGGCCAGGTTGTGGTGGGCGTGGATGCCGAGTTCCGTGCTGGGTTCCAGCACGTCGCGATAGGCGCGGAAGCGGTCCCGCACGCCGTCCATGGTGAGCCTGCCGCCCGAGTCGGTGACGTAAACGCAGGTGGCGCCGTAGGACTCCATCAGCTTGGCCTGCCGGGCGAGTTCGGCGGGCTCGGCCATGTGGGACATCATCAGGAAGCCGGCGACGTCCATGTCCATCTCGCGGGCGGCCGCGATGTGCTGCGCGGAGATGTCGGCCTCGGTGCAGTGGGTGGCCACGCGCACCGAGCGGATGCCCAGCGCGTGGGCCTGCCGCAGGTCGGTCAACGTACCGATGCCGGGCAGCAGCAGGGTGGTCGGCACGGCGTGACGGGTGACGTCGCAGACGGCCTCGATCCATTCCCAGTCCGTGTGGGCGCCGACGCCGTAGGTGATGCTGGAGCCGGACAACCCGTCACCGTGCGCGATCTCGATCGCCGCGACCCCGGCCGCGTCGAGAGCGGCGGCGATGGCACGGGCCTGTTCGACCGTGTAGCGGTGCCGGATGGCGTGCATGCCGTCGCGCAGCGTGACGTCCTGGATGTACAAGGGGGAGGGAGTGCTCGTGGTCATCGGTGTGTTCCCTCGTGTGCGCGGTGGGCGGCGATGCGTTCCGCGGTGCGCATCGCCGCGGAGGTCATGATGTCGAGGTTGCCCGCGTACGCGGGCAGGTAGTGGGCGGCTCCCTCCACCTCGAGGAACACCGACACCTTCAGCGCGTCCCCGCCGCCACCTCCCGGCAGCAGCGCGCGCAGCGGGTCGGCACGGGAGACCCGGTCGAACTGCACCTTCTGCTTGAGGCGGTATCCGGGGACGTATGCCTGCACCCGGCCGACCATCGCCTCGACGGAGGCGGTGACCGCCTCGGTGTCGCAGTCCGAGACCAGGCAGTGCACGGTGTCGCGCATGATGAGCGGCGGCTCGGCGGGGTTGAGGACGATGATCGCCTTGCCGCGCGCGGCGCCGCCGACCTCCTCGATCGCGCGGGAGGTGGTCTCGGTGAACTCGTCGATGTTGGCCCGGGTGCCGGGGCCCGCGGACCGGGACGAGATGGAGGCGATGATCTCCGCGTAGTGCACGGTGGTCACCGCGGAGACGGCGGCGACGACGGGAATGGTGGCCTGGCCCCCGCAGGTGACCATGTTGACGTTGGAGGCGTCGAGATGGGCGTCCAGGTTCACCGGGGGCACGACGTAGGGGCCCAGCGCGGCCGGCGTGAGGTCGACGACGGTCCTGCCCAGGGCGCGCAGCACTTCGTCGTGGTGGCGGTGTGCGCCTGCGGAGGTGGCGTCGAGGACGAACCGGACGTCGTCGAACTCCGGCATCCGGACCAGGCCGTCGACGCCTTCGTGGGTGGTCGCCACCTTCAGGCGCCGGGCGCGGGCCAGGCCGTCGGAGTCCGGGTCGATGCCCGCCATCGCGACGATCTCCAGGTTCTCGGACAACCGGAGCACCTTGATCATGAGATCGGTGCCGATGTTGCCCGAGCCGATGACCGCCACCTTCGTCCGGTGGCCGGCCGAGCTGCTGCTCACAGGTCCTCTCCTTCCGCGGCGAAACGCACCTGTACCGACCCCAGCCCGGACACGTGGGCGTCGAAGGCGTCACCCGGCGTGGCCACCGCCATCGGTCCGAGCGCGCCGGTCAGCACGACGTCACCGGCTCGCAGGGGGTCGCCCATCCTGGCCAGCGTCGAGGCCAGCCACAGGGCCGCGTTGAGAGGACTGCCGAGGCAGTCGGCCCCGCTGCCCTCCGACACGACCTGATCGTTGCGGGACAACGCCATCTGCACCGAGCGCAGGTCCACCCGGTCGAGCGGCACCGGAGTGCCGCCGAGTACGAACAGCCCGGACGAGGCGTTGTCCGCGACGGTGTCGACGATGGTGATGTCCCAGCCCGCGATGCGGCTGTCCACGATCTCCAGCGCGGGCAGCGCGAACTCCGCGGCGCGCAGCAGTTCCGCCGCGGTGCAGTCGGGGTGCGGCAGGTCGGTGCCCAGGACGAGGGCGACCTCGGCTTCCACCTTCGGTTGCAGCAGGCGTCCCGAGGGCACCACGCCTGCCTTGACCACGGCCATGTCGGCGAACAGGGCGCCGAAATCGGGCTGTCCGACCCCGAGCTGCCGCTGGACGGCGGGGGAGGTGAGCCCGATCTTGCGGCCGACCAGCCTGCGCCCTGCCGCGAGGGCGCGTTCGACGGTGAGCCGTTGCACCGAGTAGGCGGCCTCGACGTCGCCGTCGGCGAACAGGGTGCGCACCGGCTGGCACGCCTGGCCGGTCTCGGCGGCCTCGGCCAGCAGGTCGGCGGCCTTGACCACCGCCGCGGGGGTGGCGGCGGCGCTCACGGCAGCCTGCGGGCAGGACGGGAGAGCATGGGGAACCTCCAGGGCAACGGGGAGTACGTCGAGTGGTTGCGGCGGGCGATCGCAGGCCGTGCCGCACGGGCTTGGTATAGGCGAGGCGGACGACGTGTGCCAAGGTTCGTTCCATGTCGCGGAACAGCTCCACCGGCAACATGCTCGACAAAGCGGTGTTCATCCTGGACTCCTTCCGTCCCTCGGGCGGTGCGTACCGTCTGGCGGAACTGGCGGCGCGTACTGGGTTGACCAAGACCACGACATTCCGGCTGGCGGGCGAGCTGGTGAGGCTGGGCCTGCTCGAACGCAGCGGGGACGTCTACCGCCTCGGCGGCAAGCTGTTCGAGCTCGGCTCGCTCGTCCCACGCCGCCAGGACCTGCGCGAAGCCGCGCTGCCGTTCCTCCAGGACCTCTTCGAGACCACGAGGCAGACGGTCCACCTGGGCATCCGGGAGGGAAGCGAGGTCGTCTACGTCGAACGCATCCACGGCCACGACCCGTTGCCGCTGCCCTCCCGCATCGGTGGTCGCCTCCCGCTCACCTGCACCGGCGTGGGCAAGGCCCTGCTGGCCTTCTCCGACGCCGCGCTCGCCGAGGAGCTGCTGGCGCTACCGCTGCCGAAGCTGACCCGGTTCTCGGTCACCGACCCGGAGCGGATGCGCACGGCGATCGAACAGGCGCAGGTCTCCGGGCTGGCCTACGAGGAACAGGAGGCGGCGCTGGGCGTGAGCTGCATCGCGGCCCCGGTGTTCGACGGCGCCGTGGCGGTCGCCGCGCTGTCGGTCGCCGTGCCCCGGGAGCAGTTCCGGCCGGCACAGCTGGCCCCCGCCGTGCGGACCGCGGCCCTGGGGCTGTCGCGAGTTCTTCGCACCAGTGGCTGAAGGAGTCCAAAGGAGATCGACATCGGCTTCGGGTCGTCATGGCGAGCTGGGAGGCCGGTCCGTTGAGCGAACCGTCGCGTTTTCCTCCGCGTCCGGCGGCGGCGAACAATCCGTGAACATTCCAGGGTGCAGCTGTCGATCTGCTCCGACACGGACAAGCGGAGGGCCAGCATGACAGGGACGAGCCGGGACACCCGCGAGGTGCGCAAGGCGGCGATCGCGAGCCTGGTCGGCAGTGCGCTGGAGTGGTACGACTTCTTCCTCTACGGCACGGCCGCGGCACTCGTGTTCAACACGTTGTTCTTCCCCACGTTCGATCCGCTGGTGGGCACGATCGCCGCCTTCGGCACCAACGCCGTGGGTTTCCTCGCCCGGCCGTTGGGCGGTGTCATCTTCGGACACTTCGGTGACCGGCTCGGGCGCAAGTCGATGCTGGTGATCACGTTGGTGATCATGGGTATCGCGACGTTCCTCATCGGGGTGCTGCCCACCTACGGCGACATCGGGGTGTGGGCGGCGGTGCTGCTGGTGGCGCTGCGGATCGTGCAGGGCATCGCGGTCGGCGGCGAGTGGGGCGGCGGCGTGCTGATCGTGAGCGAACACGCGCCGGACCACCGCCGCGGCTTCTACTCGGCCTGGAGCCAGACCGGTGTGGGGCTCGGGTTCGTGCTCTCGGCATCGGCATACGCCCTGGTCTCGGCCGCGACCACGGAGGCGTCCTTCTTCGCGTGGGGCTGGCGGATCCCCTTCCTCGTCGGCATCGTGCTCACCGCCGTCGGACTGCTGATCCGGCTCCGGATCATGGAGACACCGGCGTTCCAGCAGGCGGACCGTGCTCCGGAGAAGGCCCGGCTGCCGGTTCTCGAAGCGGTCCGCGCGCATCCCAGGTCGGTGCTGATCACCTTCGGGGCACGCATCGCCGAGAACGGTGCGTCCTACGTGTTCCTCACCTTCAGCCTCTCCTACGCGTCCGAGATCGGCCTGGACCGGGATGTCGTGCTGGCCGCGGTCGTGGTGGGCATGTTGTGCGAGTCGTTCGTGATGCCGATGTTCGGGGCGCTCTCCGACCGGATCGGGCGCCGCCCGGTCTACCTGGGAGGAGCGATCGGGTTGGTGTTGTGGGCGTTCCCGTTCTTCGCGATGTTCGACTCGCGCGACCCGGTGCTGGTCTTCGCCGCTGTGTTCGTGGCGGTGGTCTTCTGCCACGGAGCCATGATCGGGCCCCAGCCCGCGTTGTTCTCCGAGCTCTTCGACGCCAGGGTGCGCTACAGCGGTGTCGCCATCGGGCACGAGCTGGCCTCGATGGTCGCCGGCGGGTTCTCGCCGGTCATCGCCACCGCCCTGCTCGCGTGGACCGGTGCTTCCTGGCCGGTGGCACTGCTGCTGGTCGGGATGGGTGTCGTCACGGCCGTCGCGGTGGTCGCCGCCCCGGAAACCAGGGCGAAGGACATCAGGGCGGTACCGTCGGCGGACGCGGGCGAGGGAGTCGCGGCGGCCCCTTCCAGGCAGTCCTGACGGGTGTCCCGGGTCGCCGAGGGCCGCCCGGGGCTCCGCAGGCGCTCGGGAGCCCACACGGCGTCGGCCATCCCAGCCGAGCCGAGTTCAGGTCAGATCGACTAGCATCGGTACCCGCGGTCGTGATGTGGCAGAGCTCGGACGGGTGAGGACGCGGGATGTCGAAGGCAGGGTCAGTGGCGAGCCGGGAGAGTTCGCGGTCGAAGCGCAAGGTCATCCTCGACGCGGCGATCGACCACTTCGGCGCGGTGGGTTTCGAGCACACGAAGTGGGCGACCGTCGCCGACCAGGTCGGAATCGGGCAGACCGCGCTGTACCACTACTTCGAGTCGAAGTCGCACTGCCTGCTCACGATCATGCGCATGCAGCTCGACAGCAGCCTCGTGGGATTCCGCGAGGCCACCTCCGTTGTCGCCGACCCCACCCGGGCTCTCAAGGCCGCGATCGCCTCGGCCTACGAGGCCACCGAGCGCGAGGCGTTGCAGCGGCGGATCCTGCACAACCACATGGACCTGTTGTCCACGCCGCGCCAGTCCAAGCGCGAGGAGGCCGAGCGGCAGGCGTGCCGCGAGCTCGTGCGCGACATCGAGGCGGAATGGGCGGAGCTGGTCCAGCGCGGGATCGACAAGGGCGTCTTCCTCGAACGCGACCCGGTCATCACCGCACGGCTCGTGCTCGGACTGGTGGTGAGCGTGTGGCGGTGGTACCGGTCCGACGGCTCGACGAGCCTGGAGGAGATCACCGAGGTGATCACCGACTCCTGCTTGCGGATGGTGCGGGTGCGGGCGCCCAGGAGCACCAGGAAGAGCTGAGTTCCCCGGTGGCCGCTTCCGGCCCGGGATCGTGGGACCGAATGCTAGGCCGGGAACGTCACCACGGCACGACCGGTGAGCCGGCCCTCCCGCAGGCGGTCGATCGCCTGCGGGATGTCGCTGAGCGCGAACTCCTCGATCTCCACGCGGGACACGCCTGACTCCGCCATCCGCACGACGTGCTCCAGATCCCGCATGGAGCCCCCGCGTGAGCTCATGACCGCGATCCCGGGTTCGACCAGGGCGCGGCTGAAAGGCAGCACGCCCCCGCTTCGGCCGCACACGACGACCGCGCCGCGGCCCCGGGTGATCTCGACCGCGGTGCGCAGCGTCTCGTCGGACCCGACGAAATCCACGACGGCGTCGACACCACGTCCACGCGTGAGCTCGGTGATCCGGTCACCCCAGTGGTCGTCGGACTCGAGCGCGTGGTCTGCTCCGAGATCACGCGCGACGCGCAGGCGCTGCTCGCTGCGGTCGACGGCGATCACTTGGGCCTGTGTCAGGGCTTTGGCGTACTGGACGGCGAAGCCGCCGAGTCCGCCGACGCCGATCAACGCGATGGTCTCAGCGCGGTCCGAGTGGCGAACGGCGTTGGACACCGCGTGGTACGCGGAGAGCCCCGCGTCCGCGAGGGGAGCGGCGTGCTTGGGGAGCAATGTCGCGAGTTCCACGACCTGGCGGCGGTCGGCGACCATGTACGGAGCGAACCCGCCGTCTTCGGCCAGCCCGCGGCAACTGAGGCTCCGGCAGTGGTTCTCGTGCCCGGCCGTGCAGTGGTCGCACGCACCGCAGAACTGGATGGCCGACACGACGACGGCCTGGCCGGGCTCCAGGTCCTCGACGCCGGCGCCCAGGTCCGCGACCCAGCCCGCGTTCTCGTGGCCGAGCGTGAAGGGGCGGGTGAAGGGCAGGCTGCCCACGCCCGCGTGCACGACTTCCAGGTCCGTCCCGCACAGGCCGGCACCGCCGACCCGCAGCAGCACCTGCCCCGGGCCGGGTACGGGCCTGGGGATCGAGACCAGTTCGGGAGCGCGCCCCGGACCGAGAGCGCGATAGGCCGTCATCAACTCCGGCATGGCTTTTCCTTGTCCGGCGGAGTGGTCGTCGGCACCAGGACGATCTGCGCTGAGCCGAGTTCGGTTCGGACGGAGAGAACCAGGTCCCCTGGGCGCTGTCAAGGCGCGGCGCCGGACGCTATACAACTGAATTCACTTCTGTTAGTTTCCACCGGAGCCGCGGTGGCTGTCGGGGCGTGAGGCGCTGGGGCGGACAGCGGCAGCCGGTCAGCCGCGGATTCCGTGTCATGGCAACCACTGCTGACGTGTACGTGGAGGAGGCGACCGTGAACCACGACCTCGACGCTTTCGCGGGAAAAGTCGCGCTGGTGACCGGTGCGGGGAGTGGGATCGGCCGTGCCGCGGCCCGGCTGCTCGCCAGTAGAGGGGCGGCCCACGTCGTGTTCGCCGACATCGATGCCGAGGCCGCGGCCTCAGCCGCCGAGGGTGTCGCGCAGGCGCACCCGGCCGCGCTCGACGTCGCCGACTCGGCGAGCGTCGACGACGTGGTGAACGCGCTCGCCGGTGAACACGGCAGGCTCGACGTGGTGATCCACGCCGCAGGGGTGGACGACCCCGCCGCCAAGCAGAAGCTGGCCGATGCCCTCGAAGGCGGCCACCCCTTCGAGCTCATCGGCGGATTGTCGGACGAGGTCTGGCAGCGGATGATCGCGGTCAACCTCACCGGCGCGTTCCACGTGCTGCGCGCAGCCGTCCGGCACATGTGCGCGCGGAAGTCGGGCAGCGTGGTGCTCGTCGGTTCTTCGTCGTCCTTCGACGCCCCCGTGTCCCATCCCCACTACGCGGCCGCGAAAGCAGGCGTGCACGCCTTGGCGCAGTCGGTCGCCAAAGAGGTCATCGCCCACGATGTGCGGGTCAACGTGCTCGCTCCCGGGCCGACGGATACGGGGATGGCCCGGCGCACGCCGGAGATCCTCAAGCAGGTCGCACCCGGATCGCCGTTCTCGCGCTACGCCACGGCGGACGAGATGGCCGCGCTCGCGCTCTTCCTGGCCGGTGACGAAGCGGTCAACGTCGTCGGCGGAGTCCTGCTGGCCAACGGCGGCCGGTTCACCGCCTGACACAAGCACCCTTCCAGGTTCCCCTCTCGCTAGATTCGGAGACTCCCATGCCTGAGGCCTACGTCGTCGAGGCGCTTCGCTCACCGGTCGGTCGTCGCGGTGGTGGGCTCGGCGCTGTTCACCCGAACGACCTCGGCGGCCGGGTTCTGGCCGCACTGGTGGAGCGGACCGGGATCGACCCGGCCGCGGTCGACGACGTGATCTTCGGGTGCGTCGGCCAGATGGGTGCGCAGAGCGCCAACGTCGCCCGCAACGCGTGGCTGACCGCGGGGCTGCCCGAGTCCGTCCCGGCCACCACCGTCGACCGCCAGTGCGGCTCCGCTCAGCAGGCGATCCACTTCGCGGCGCAGGCGGTGCTGTCCGGGACCCAGGACCTCGTCGTCGCCGGTGGCGTCGAGGTGATGAGCCGCGTGCCGATCGCAAGCCCTGCCGTCGTCGGGCAGCGGGAGGGCATGGGGTTCCCCTACGCCGGCGACGGCTGGCGCGAACGCTACGGCGACCAGGAGATCTCCCAGTTCCGCGGTGCGGAGCTCATCGCGGGCAAGTGGGGCATCTCGCGCGAGGACATGGAGCGGATGGCACTGGACAGCCACCAGCGCGCCCTCGCCGCGGTCGAGGACGGCTCGTTCACGGCTGAGATCGTGCCGGTGGGCGGTGTCGTCGCCGACGAGGGGCCGCGGCCGGACACCTCCCTGGAGAAGATGGCCGGTCTCAAGCCGCTCCGGGAGGGCGGCCGGGTCACACCCGCGGTGTCGAGCCAGATCTCCGACGGTGCGGCAGCACTGCTGCTCGCCTCGGAGGAGGCGGTCCGGACTCATGGGCTGACGCCGTTGGCCAGGATCCACACGATGGCGGTCGTCGGGTCCGACCCGGTGTTCATGCTCACCGGCCCGATCCCCGCGACGGAGGCGGTGCTGGCGAAGGCTGGGCTGAAGATCGACGACATCGACCTGTTCGAGGTGAACGAGGCGTTCGCCTCCGTCGTGCTCGCCTGGCAGAAGGAGACCGGAGCGCCTTGGTCGAGGACGAACGTCCTGGGCGGTGCCATCGCGTTGGGTCACCCGCTCGGCGCGACCGGGGCCAGGCTCATGACCACGATGATCCACAACCTCGGTCGCACCGGCGGGAGGTACGGCTTGCAGACCATGTGCGAAGGGGGCGGCATGGCGAACGCGACGCTGGTGGAGCGTCTTTGACCACCCCTTACGCTCGCCGCTGAACGAAGATCCCCGCCCGTCGGCATCCTGGAGCACTCATGCTGATTCCCGAGTACATGGCTCGGCTCGACAGCGACGACCCGCGCACGGCCATGGACCTCGTCGAGGCCGACGTCGGCTTCCTGCTGGCGTTGCCGTCCGGGCCGGTCAGCGGGACGTCCAAGGACGAGCTGTGGGGATATGTGTCCCGTCGTCCCGACGTCACCAGGCGGCACCACATCATCGAGGCGAGCTCGCACGCCGACTTCGAAGCGGTCTACGGAGTGGTCACCGACGACGACGTGGAGACCGGCGCGTTCCTGGCGTCGGCACGGCTTTCCCAGTCCGGTCGCATGCAGCGCTACCTGGTGCACTTCGACCAGGAGTTCCGGCTTTTCGGCGCGGACGAGGTTCAGCGGCCCGGCGAGTGAGAACCGCTCCGCTCAGCCGGGGATGAGCACCGCGCGACCGGCGAGGTTTCCGTTGCGCAGGGCGGATATCGCTTCATGGACAGCCGTGAGCGGGAACCGTTGCACCTCGGCGCTGAGCGCTCCCGCGCGGCTGAGGGCGACGACGTCGGCGAGCTCGTCCCGGCTGCCCCAGAACGGCAGCGAGATCCTGCATCCCGGAGGCAGCGAGCCGGGCTTGCGCACGGTGAGCTCTCCGCCGCTGCTGCCGACCAGGACGAGGTCGCCGTCGGAGCGCAGACCGCGGGCGCCCAGGTCGAGTGTCGAGCGGCTGCCGACGAAGTCGAGCACCGCGTCGACGCCGGCGCCCCCGGTCGTGGCGCGCAGAACGCGGCTCGTGTCCGCCGTCGCCTTGGTGCTGAGATGCGCTCCCGAACGTTCGGCGAGGGCGAGGGCTTCGTCGCGCACGTCGACGGCGATCACCCGGCAGGGAGTCAGCGCGCGGATCAGCTGGACCGCCAGGTGTCCGAGACCGCCGATTCCGATCACCGCGACGGTCGAGTCCTCGTCGAGACGGGGACGAATGCCCGCGATCGCGTGGTAGGAGGTCAGCCCCGCGTCGGTCAGCGGAGCGGCCTCGCCGGCGTCCAGCTCACCGATGGGGACCAGGTGCTTGGTGGACGGCACGAGAACGTGGTCGGCCATCCCGCCATCGACGCCCAGGCCCATGCCGGCCCAGGACAGCTCGGATCTGCGGTCGCAGTAGTTGTCGCGCCCTCGCGCGCACCGGGGGCAACTCCCGCAGCCCCAGGGGCCGTGGACGACGACTCGCTCGCCGACGGTCACCGCCGCCGAGGGCCCGCCCGCGGCGATCCGTCCGGCGACCTCGTGCCCGAGGGTGAACGGTGGGCGGAACGGCATGGCCCCGCGTGCCGCGTCGATGACGTGCAGGTCCGAGTGGCACAGGCCGACTGCTTCCACGCGCACGAGGACCTGGCCGTCGCGGGGAACCGGCCGGGGCAGCTCGGTGACGACCGGCGAACGTCCCCAGCCGGGCAGGCGTACCGCTGTCATGGGTGAAGGCACGGCACCAATCTACCAAGCTGAACTCAGTTCGAGTACTCGTTGACCAACTGAGTTCAGTTCTGTAGCTTTTCCGCCCATCGCCAAGACGCGTGTCCAAGCCGGCCAAGGGAGTCAGGCCATGCGCTCTGCTCAGCAATCAGGGTCTTCGGAGGCCGATCCCGCCGTCGTCTTCAAGCCGCAGGCCGTGCGCCGGGCGGCGACGGCCGGTGCTCTCGGGAATCTCATCGAGTACTACGACTTCAGCCTCTACGGCTATCTCGCGGTGGTGATCGCACCGCAGTTCTTCCCGGCGGGCAACTCGACCACCTCCCTGCTCGCGGCGCTCGCGGTGTTCGCAACCGCGTTCCTGGCGCGGCCCGTGGGCGGGATCTTCTTCGGCCTGCTCGGTGACCGCATGGGCCGGCGCACGGCGCTCATCTCGTCGGTGGTGTGCATGGGGGTCGCCGCCAGCGCGACCGGGCTGCTGCCGACCTACGACCAGATCGGTATCGCGGCCGCGGTGCTGCTGTTCGTCGCGCGGCTGGCCCAGGGCTTCTCGGCCGGGGGCGAGGCCGTCGGTTCGATCACCTACGTCTACGAGTCGGTGCCGATGAAGCGCCGTGCCTTCCTCGGTTCCTTCAACTACATCGGGTCGAACCTCGGGTTCGCGGTCGCCGCCGTCGTGGCCGGTGCGGTGTCGGCGCTCACCACCGAGCCGCAGATGGCCGAGTGGGGATGGCGGGTGCCGTTCCTGCTCGCCATCCCGCTGACCTTGCTGTGCCTGTGGGCGCGGCTGCGGATCGAGGACACGCCCGAGTTCGCGGCCGCGTCCCGCCGCGCGGACCTGCCCACCGCGCCGATGCGAGAGGCGTTCGCCACCCACCGCGTGGCCATGTTGCAGACCCTCGGCGTGACCGTGGCGCAGACCGGTTGCCTCTTCCTGGGGCTGACCTACATGAACATCTACCTGTCGGCGAACCTGGGCTACGACGCGACGCAGGTGCACTGGCTGTCGGCGCTGGTGGTGCTCGCCGGTGTGCTGCTCATGCTGCCCGCCGGTTGGCTGGCCGGACGCTTCGGCTCGCGCAACGTGATGCTCGTCGGGTTCGTGGGCCTGCTGGTGACCACTTACCCCGCGCTGATGCTCATGGGGCAACAGAGCCTCGCCCTGGCCGGGGTCGCCTACCTGTTGTACATGGGGTGGGGAGCGTTGATCCAGTCGCCCGCGGCGAGCCTGTTCCCGCGGTTGTTCGAGCGCAGGGTGCGCTACACCGGGATGGCCGTCGGCTACAACCTCGGCAACATCGTCGCCGGCGGCACGGCGCCCTACGCGGCGGCCTACCTCATCGACCGGACGGGGAACGTGCTTTCCCCGTCGTTCTTCGTGATGACCGTCTGCGTCATCGGGATCGCCACCCTGCTCGGCATCCGGAAGTACCGCTAGCAGCGGGCCCGCGGTCCTGCTTGACAGGGCCGTGGCGGCCCAGCAGACTTGTACTGAATTCAGTTCAACTCTTGGAGGACACCGTGGCGGACAACGAGGAGATCCAGTTCGAGCGCGACGGCCACGTCGCCCGGGTCTGGCTCAACCGGCCGTGGAAGAAGAACTGCGTCACCGTGCCGATCCTCGAGCGGCTCGACCAGATCATCACCGAGGTCGACGCCGACCCCGAGTTGCGCGTGCTGGTGCTGCGCGGTCGTGGCGGGACGTTCTGCTCGGGCTTCGACCTCGACGCGCTGCAGGAGGAGTACATCGGCAGCAGCACGGCGATGGAGGTCGCGGTCATCTCCGCCAAGATCTGCGACCGGCTGTACTCCATGAACACTCCGTCGGTGGCGGTGCTGGAGGGGCACGTCACCGCGGGCGGCTTCGAGCTGATGATCTCGTGCGACTTCGCGATCGCGGCCGACGACGCCAAGATCGGCGACTTCCACATCCGCCGCGCGCTGTTCGGCGGCGCGGGCCCGATCTACCGGGTGCCGCGGATGATCGGCATTCGCAAGACCAAGGAGCTGATGCTCACCGGCAAGCTGCTCTCCGGCGTCGAGGCCGCCGACTTCAACCTGATCAACTCCTCGGCGCCCGCCGAGGAACTGGACGCCGCGGTCGAGGAGTTCATCGGCCACCTGACCGACAAGAGCCCGTTCCAGATGCGGATCACCAAGATGACCATCGACCGCAGCCTGGACGCCGACGTCCACTCGTTGATGGTCATGGAGCACCTCGCGGTCGGGGTCACGCTGAACTCGCAGGACGCCGCCGAGGGAGTGTCGGCGTTCCTGGAGAAGCGCGACCCCAAGTGGACGGGTCGCTGAGCCGATGTCGGTGCGGCCATCCCAGGAGCTGCGCGGCGCCTCCTGCGCCGCGTGCGCGGTAGTGGTGTACCCGGCGGTGGACACATGTCCCCGCTGCGGAGAGTCGATGTCCGGGACCGTCCTGTCCACTTCGGGCACCTTGTGGACCTGGACGGTCCAGCGCGTCGCCCCGAAGTCGCCGCCGTTCGTGGCACCTGAGGGCGGGTTCGAGCCGTTCGCGGTCGGCTACGTGGAGCTGCCGGAGGGCGTGCGCGTCATGGCGGTGCTCGACGTGCCGGATCTCGCCTCGCTCCGGATCGGGATGCCGTTGCGGATCGGGGTGGCCGACGGTGTACCGCGAGCCAGTGCGGTCGAGCGGACCGCAGGCACCGCCAGTGGAGGAGATCATGGATGAGGTGCTGATCGTCGGTGCCGGCATCTCCCGGTTCGGCCGGTCGGACGCCACTGGTCGCAGGCACGCCGTGGACGCGGTGCGCACTGCCCTGGCCGATGCCGGAGTTCCGTGGTCGCGGGTGGGTGCGGCGTTCGGCGGCAGCGACGCCGCCGGACTGGCCGACACCCTGGTGGCCGAACTGGGACTGACCGGTGTGCCGTTCGTGAACGTCAAGAACGGTTGCGCCACCGGCGGAAGCGCGCTGGTGTCGGCGGTCAACGCCATCCGTTCCGGGATGACCGACGTGGCCGTGGTCGTGGGCTTCGACAAGCACCCGAGAGGCGCGTTCGACCCGAGACCGCAGGACTGGGGCCTCGACGAAGCCTACGGGCGCGACGGGCTGATGGTCACGACCCAGTTCTTCGGCATGAAGATCCAGCGCTACGTGCACGACCACGGCATCACGCCGAGAACCCTGGCGCTGGTGGCGGAGAAGGCCTACCGCAACGGCAGCCTCAACCCCGGCGCCTGGCGGCGGACGAAGCTGAGCGCGGACGAGATCCTGGACTCGGGGATGGTCAACGATCCGCTGACCCGCTACATGTTCTGCTCGCCGGGGGAGGGCGCCGCCGCGCTCGTGCTGTGTTCGCCGCGGCTGGCCAGGAGCATCGGTGGCGACCCGGTCACGCTGCGAGCCGCGGTGGTGCGGTCGAGGCGGTTCGGCTCCTTCGAGGTGTTCAGCCCGTGGATCCCGGCCGGTGCTCTCACCAGCGTCAGCCGGGACGCGGCGACCGCGGCGTTCGAGGCGGCCGGGATCGGCCCGGACGAGGTCGGCGTCTGCCAGTTGCAGGACACCGAGAGCGGGGCCGAGGTGATGCACATGGCCGAGTGCGGGTTCTGCGCCGACGGCGAGCAGGAGCAGTGGATCCGGTCGGGCGCCACCGAGATCGGTGGTGCGCTGCCGGTCAACACCGACGGCGGGTGCATCGCCAACGGGGAGCCCATCGGCGCCTCGGGTCTGCGCCAGGTCCACGAGGTCGTGCAGCAGTTGCGGGGCCGGGCAGGCGACCGCCAGGTGCCCGGGCGGCCGAGCGTCGGGTTCACCCACGTCTACGGGGCGCCCGGCGTGAGCGCCTGCACGGTCCTGGCCCGTTGACGGGGTGGCACATGGAGGGTGTGGAGAGCATGAACGGCATCCCGGATCCGGACGAGTTCCGCGCCGAGGCCCGCGCGTGGCTGGCGACCGTGGCCCGGCCGCGACCGCCGGAGGGCGAGTGGGGCACCGGTGACGACTCCGTGGCGGTGTTCGAGAACTGGAGCGCCGAGCAGGAGCGGGAGCACACCGAGCGCATCCGCTGCTGGGAGCGGACGAGGTTCGACCACGGTTGGGGAGCGTTGAGCTGGCCCGAGGAGTTCAACGGGCGCGGGCTGCCCGGGTCCTACGAGCAGCTCTACCTCGCCGAGGAGTCCGGGTTCGAGGTGCCGCGCCGCACCGAGCTCTTCCCGGTCACCCGGCAGCTCGTCGCCCCCGCCATCGGCATCTGGGGCACGCCGGAGCAGAAGGCCCGGTGGATCCGCCCGATGCTGCGCACGGACGAGCTGGCCTGCCAGCTGTTCTCCGAGACCGAGGCCGGATCGGACCTGGCCGCGGTGCGGACCCGCGCGGTGCGCGACGGCGACCGGTGGGTGCTCAACGGGCACAAGGTGTGGACCTCCGGTGCCGGCGTCGCCACCTGGGGAGTCGCGGTGTGCCGCACTGATGCCGAGGTGCCCAAGCACGCCGGGATCACGGTGTTCCTGGTGCGCATGGACGCCCCCGGGGTGACGGTGCGACCGATCCGGCAGATGACCGGCGGCAGCAGCTTCAACGAGGTCTACCTCGACGACGTGGTGGTACCCGACACCGACCGCCTCGGTGAGGTGGGCCAGGGGTGGCGGGTCACCCTGACCGTGCTGGCGGCCGAGCGGCTGGACTCGGGTTCCCTCGGGCTCGGCAACGCCGACCGCGCCGTCGAGCTGGCACGCCACCTGCCCCGCCCGCTCACCGGAGCCGAGCGGCACCGGGCCGCGGATCTGTTCGTGCGGACGCTGGTGCAGCGGATCATCGGACTGCGGGTGACCGCCGCCCTGGTCGCGGGCCGGGAGCCGGGCGCAGAGGCGTCGGTGGGCAAGCTCTACGCCACCGAGACGATGCGCAGGACGAGCGATCTCGCGCTGCAACTCCTCGGTCCGAGCCTGGTCGCCGACACGGGTCAGTGGGGGACCTACGCCTGGACCGAGCACCTGCTCGGCGCACCCGGGTACAGCATCGCCGGCGGTACCGACGAGATCCAGCGAAACATCCTCGCCGAGCGCGTCCTCGGACTCCCCAAGGAGGCGCGATGACGGTCGGCGCCGAGGAAGCGGAACTGGCCGCCCGGGTCCGGGAGGCGTTCGGGCAGCCGGTGGGGGATCTCAAGCCGCTCGCCGGGGGACACTCGGGATTGACCTACCAGGTCACGGCCGGGCCGAACCGCTACGTCGTCAAAGCGGTCCCGCCCCGCGAGCGGCCGGTCGGCCGCAACGACATGCTCCGCCAGGCTCGGGTGTTGCGCGCGTTGGACGGCTCCGCGGTCCCGGTGCCCGCCGTCGTCGCCGTCGACGAGAGGGTTCCGGCCTGGTTCGCCATGGAGTTCGTCGCGGGCGAGGCGATCGAACCGGTGCTCGACGACGAGCACGTGCCTGCGGACGTGGCACGTATGCGCATGCTCGAGCTGGCCGGGGTGCTGCGGCGACTGCACGGCGTCGATCCGGCCCGCCTCGGCCCCGATGTGCCGGAACCGCTGAGCGCGGCCGGGGAGGTGGAGCGGTGGAGCCGCACCATGCACGCGGTTCCGCGCGAACTGCGACCCGGGGCCGAGGAGCTCCTGCGCCGCCTCGGGGAGAACGTGCCGGCGGATCTGCCACCGGTGCTGGTGCACGGAGACTTCCGGCTCGGCAACGTCCTGTGTCGCGGTGAGCGAGCCGTGGCCGTGCTGGACTGGGAGATCTGGAGCCTGGGCGATCCGCGTACCGACCTCGGCTGGTTCCTGCTCTTCGGCGACCATCGCAACTTTCCCGGTGTGGGAAGGGAAACCAGGGGGTTGCCCACCGAGCCCGAGCTGCTCGCAGCCTACCTCGACGGGGCACCGGAGCTCCCGGCGATGGACTGGTTCCGGGCGCTGTGCCGGATGAAGATGGCCGCGATCATGGGCCACAACCTGCGCCGCCACCGGGAAGGCAGGCGCCACGACCCGGATCAGGAGCGCCTGCCGCCCACGATCTCGGCGTTGATCCGAACGGCCCGGGACATCCTCGGGTGAGCCGGTCCGCGACACGGCAGCCAGGCAGTGCAAGCAGGCCCGACCGAAACGAGGCGACGGTGGACTTCGAGTTCTCCCCGCGTGCGCAGGATCTCATCGAGCGCATGCGGTCGTTCATGCAGGAGCACGTCTTCCCCGGCGAGGCGGTGTACGACCGGCAGCTCGCCGAAGCCGCCGATCCGCACGCACTGCCCCCGGTGATGCGGGAGCTGAAGGAGAAAGCCCGTGCGGAAGGGCTCTGGAACCTGTTCCTCACGCACGGCGACTGGGGAGCGGGTCTCACCAACCTCGACTACGCGCCGCTGGCCGAGCTCGCAGGCAGGTCCATCATCGGGCCGGAGGTCTTCAACTGCTCGGCACCCGACACCGGGAACATGGAGCTGCTGTCCCTGTACGGAACACCGGAACAGCAGGAACGGTGGCTGCGGCCGCTGCTGGACGCCGGGATCCGCTCCTGCTTCGCGATGACCGAACCGGACGTGGCGAGCTCGGACGCGCGCAACATCCGCACCCGCATCACCCGCGATGGCGACGACTACGTGGTCAACGGCCGCAAGTGGTACACCTCCGGCATCCTCGACCCGGACTGCAAGCTGATCATCCTGATGGGCGTGACCGATCCCGAGGCACCGGCCTACCGGCAGCAGAGCATGCTCCTCGTCCCGAGGGACACCCCCGGGGTGACGGTGCTGCGAGACCTCCCGATGTTCGGCTACACGGACCGGCTCGGACACGGCGAAGTGCTCTTCGAGGACGTCCGCGTGCCCGCGACGAGCATCCTCGGCGGCGAGGGGGAGGGCTTCGCGCTCGCGCAGGGACGGCTTGGGCCCGGCCGGATGCACTACGCGATGCGCGCGGTCGGTTTCGCCGAACGGGCACTGGAGCTGATGTGCCGGCGCGTGCTGGACCGCGTGGCGTTCGGGAGACCGCTCGCCGACCAGGGCGTCGTGCGCGAATGGATCGCGCGCAGCCGGATCGAGGTCGAGCAGCTGCGCCTGCTGGTGCTCAAGTCGGCCTGGCTGATGGACACCGCGGGCAACTCGGCGGCCAGAACGGAGGTCGCCGCGATCAAGGTCGCCGCCCTGGAAGTCGCCCACGACGTCGTCGACCGCGCGGTGCAGGCGCACGGCGCGGCCGGGGTCAGCGACGACACCGTCCTGGCGCGGCTGTTCGCGATCAGTCGCGCACTGCGCATCGCCGACGGTCCAGACGAGGTGCACCTGCGCACGGTGGCCAGGCACGAGCTCGACAAGTACCGGAAGGCGGACACGGCATGACCGGAGGGGTTCTGGACGGCAGGGTCGCGGTGATCACCGGCGGTTCCCGCGGTATCGGGCTGGCGATCGGACACGCCTACCGGGCCGCGGGTGCGCACGTGGTGCTCGCCGCGCGCAAGGCCGACGGTCTTGCCGAAGCGCGCAGCGAGCTGCTGGGCGTGGCGGCCGCCGGTGACGTGCACACGGTCGTGGCCAACGCGGGCGAACCGGACCAGGCGCAGCGGTGCGCCGACGAGACCATGGAGCGTTTCGGCCGGCTCGACGTCCTGGTCAACAACGCGGCGACCAACCCGTACAACGGCGACCTGATCGACCTGGACCTGTCGCGGGCCGAGAAGACGGTGCGGGTCAACCAGTACGGGATGATCGCCTGGACGCGCTGCGCGTGGCACGCGTGGATGGCCGAGCACGGCGGGGCCGTCATCAACATCGCCTCGGTCGGCGGCCTGGTCGTCGACCCGCACATCGGTTACTACAACGCCACCAAGGCCGCGATGCTGCACCTCACCCGCCAGCTCGCCTACGAGCTGGGACCGGCCGCCCGCGTCAACGCCATCGCCCCCGGCCTGATCAAGACGGAGCTGGCCCGTGCGGTGTGGGAGGTGCGCGAGCCGATCCTGACCGAGAAGCTTCCGCTGCGCAGGCTGGGTACGCCTGAAGACGTGGCCGACGCGGCGCTGTTCCTGGCCTCCGACGCGTCCTCCTGGATGACCGGGCAGACCCTGGTCCTGGACGGCGGCGCGCTGGCCCTGCCGATCGGGGTGGAGGGATGAGCCCGACGACGGGTGACGGGCTGCCCCCGATCCGCCCGACCGGTGAGCTGTTCACCCTGCGCGGTAAGACGGCGGTCGTGACCGGAGCGTCGTCGGGTCTGGGGGCCCGTTTCGCCGCCGTGCTCGCGGCTGCCGGTGCCACCGTGTTCGCCGCGGCCCGCAGGCTCGACCGGCTGAGTGCGCTGGCCGCCGGCGATGACCGGATCCGGCCGGTCTCCTGCGACGTGAGCCGGGAGGACGACCGGGCACGCCTCGTCGACGCCGTGCACGAGGAGACGGGCCGGTTGGACGTGCTGGTGAACAACGCGGGGATGTCGGGCTCCACCCGGGCGGCCGAGGAGTCGGCGCGGGACTTCACCGACGTGCTCGCGGTCAACCTCGTCGCGCCCTTCCACCTCGCCCGCCTGATGGCCGAAGCCGGAGCGCCGGCGGCAGGCAAGAGCATCGTGAACGTCTCCTCCATCCTCGGCCTGGTGTCCGCGGCACCGCTCGGCGGAGCGAGCTACGCGGCGTCCAAGGCCGGTCTGATCGGCCTGACGCGGGAGCTCGCCGGCCAGTGGGGTGGCGCCGGGGTGCGGGTCAACGCGTTGGCGCCCGGATGGTTCCGCTCGGAGATGACCGAGGCGCTGTTCGCCGACGAGCGTTCGAACCGGTGGGTAACGCGCAACACCATGCTCGGCCGGGGCGGCGACGGTGCTGAGCTCGACGGAGCACTGCTGTTCCTCGCCTCGGACGCCTCGTCCTACTGCACGGGCCAGGTGCTGGCCGTCGACGGCGGCTGGACGGCCCGATGAGCCGGGTCCAGGTGGAGGTTCGGGACTCCGTCGCACACGTCGTGATGTGTCGCGGCGAAGCAGGCAACGCGATCGACCTCGCGATGGCGCGGGCGCTGCTGGGCGCGGCGACGACGTGTTGCGACGCGGATGTCCGCGTGGTGCTGCTGCGGGGCGAGGGTCGCTCCTTCTGCGTCGGTGGGGACCTGCGCGAGTTCGCCGCGATGGAAGGGCAGGAGCGCCACGATCACCTGATGGCGGTGACCGATGCCCTGCACGAGGCGCTGCTGGTGTTCGCTTCGATGGACGCTCCGGTCATCGCCGCGGTGCACGGAGCGGTCGCCGGTGCCGGAGTCGGTCTGGCCGCCGCCGCGGACATCCTGCTCGCAGCCGAGGACGCGACGTTCGTGCTCGCCTACACCGGCATCGGCTACTCGCCGGACGCGGGGGTGACCTGGTCGCTACCACGCCTGGTCGGGCCGAAACGCGCCATGGAGCTGCTGCTGACCAACCCGCGGATCTCGGCAGGCGAGGCGGCGGCGATGGGACTGGTGACCCGCGTGCTGGATGGTGCGACGCTGGTCGACGACGCGCAGCAGCTCGCCGGTCAGCTCGCGGAGGGTGCCACGAACTCGTTCGGCGTCACGAAACGGCTGGTCGCCCAGGGGCTTTCGAGCGCGCTCGGCGTCCACCTGGACCGGGAGGCGCGGGCGCTGTCCGCGGCGGCGGTGTCCCCCGAGGGCGTCGAGGGGGTCGATGCGTTCCTCACCAAGCGCCCACCCCGCTTCCACCGCCAGGGCGCGGACCGACCGCGGCGGGAACCGCAGCGGTGAGCGATGACAGGAAGGCCGACATGTCCGAGAGACCAGCACCGTTCCTGACCGCCTGGTTCGAGATCATGGACAGCGACGAACCAGCCAGGATTCTCGACCTGATCAGCGACGACTTCCAGTTCTCCATCCTGTTCTCCACCGACGACGGCGCGACGGACTTCTCCGGAGGCCGTCCGGCTCTCGAGCACTACCTGGAGCAACGGGAGCGGGGAGTGCTCACCCACCACCTGGTGGCGGCCAGCTCCACGGGAAGCGACGAACTGTTCCTCGGCGAGGTCCGGCGCGGCGGCGTGCCGGTGGCGAGCTTCGTCGCCGCAGGCAGGGTCGGGCCCTCCGGACGCCTGGAGCGCTTCCTCGTCGGCCGGTCACCAGGCGTGCGCTTCGAGCCGGGAGAACAGGCGATTCGGAGCGCACACTAGTTCCGCGTTCCCGGCCTCGCTGCGAGCCCGGGGCATGGCCTCGGCTGCAGACGGACACGACCGACGCAAGGAGGCGTCTTGGAACTCGTGTTGCTGCGTGGTGGTGCGCAGAAGAATGTGAGGGGTGCGACGTGCGACGACTAGTGCGCGAGTTCCGGCAACGGGCCGAGGAGTCCGACTTCGTCACGGTGATCGACGACTCGCGCGAGCACACGGCACGGCAGTTGCTCGCGCGGGCCGACGAGCTCGCCGGCGCCCTGGGCGGTGAGCGAGGTGCCGGGACCGTGGTCGTCCAGGCGGACAACTCGTGGCGCACGGTCGCGGCGACGCTCGCCGTGGGAACGGGTGGGGGAGTCGTCGCCGTGGTCAACCGCCACACGACGCACAGCGAGTTCGCCGCCGTCATCGAGGACCTCCAGCCCGATGCCGTGGTCGCCGAACCCTCGGCGATGCGGGAGTGGGGGGTGCCCGCGTCGTTCCCGGCGTGGGAAGCACACGCCGTGCTGGATGGCTGGGTGTGCCTGTCTTCCGGCGGGACCCCGGACGTCTCCCGGTGGTCAGGCGGCGCGTTGATCGGGCTGACCTCGGGCTCGACCGGACGCGCCAAGGGCGTGGTGCAGTCCGAGGAGGCGCTGCGGTACGCCTGCGGCCACAGCATCGACATCAACGGACTGCGGCGAGGTGACGCGGTGGGTGCGATCGTGCCGTTGTCCTCGGCCGCGGCCTACTGCTTCGGCGTCTACCTCAGCCTGATGCTCGCAGGCCCGCTCGTGCTCTGCGGGAAGTGGGAGCCCACTTCGGTGCTGGCTCGCATGGCCGAGGCGAACGTGCGGTGGACCATGTGCGTGCCGACCATGGCACTGCAGCTCGGAGCCGCCGCGGCGGGCTCACGCGCGCTGGAGGGGATGCGGTCGATCACGGTGGGCGGAGGGCCGATGGAGGCCGGGGTGCTCGCGCGCGCGGAGCAGTCGCTGGGCACGCGGATCCTGCGGGTCTTCGGCATGTCCGAATGCCTGGGGCACACGTCGCCGCGTCCGAACGACCCGGAGGAGACCAGGCTGGGCAGGGACGGTACTCCCTTCCCAGGCACGGAGGTGCGCGCTGTGGACGAAACAGGCACTCCGGTCGCTCGGGGCGAGGTCGGGCGAGCGCAGGTCCGCGGGCCTTCGCTGTTCCTCGGATACGCCCGCGAGGGCAAGCTCGATCCTCCGGCGCTCACCGCGGACGGGTTCTTCCCGACCGGGGACCTGGTGCGGGTGCACGACGACGGCGCCATCAGCGTGATGGGCCGGGAGAAGGACGTGATCATCCGCGGTGGGCGCAACATCGACATCACCGAGATCGAGCGGGCGGTTGCGACCCACCCGCGCGTGGCCGGGGTCTGCGTCATCCCGGTGCCCGACGCGGTTCTCGGTGAGCGGGTCGCAGCCCTGGTCGTGACCGCCGACGGCGGGCGCTTCGAGCTCGAGGACGCGACCCGGCACCTGCACGAGGTCGGGCTGTCCAAGACGAAGTGGCCCGAGTTCGTGTTCACCGTCGATGACTTGCCGCAGACCGCTGTGGGCAAGCTGGACCGGCGGTCCGCACGCGACCTCGCACACGAACTGCACTCCCGGCTACCGGGCAGCGGTTGAACACCAGCGGAGGGAACAACGTGGCAACGAACCTGGACCGGGGGTTGTGGGCCCGCGCAGGCGTCGAAACGGTCCGGCCCGGGGTGCACCGGATTCCGCTGCCGCTGCCCAACGACGGCCTGCGTGCGGTCAACGTGTACGTGCTGGAAGAGGAGGACGCCCTCGTCCTGATCGACGGTGGCTGGGCGCTTCCGGAGTCGCGCCGAGTCCTCGAGGACGGTCTGGCGACGCTCGGGCGCGACCTCGGCGAGATCAGCCACGTCCTGGTCACCCACGTCCATCGCGACCACTACACCCAGGCCGTCGAGCTGCGCAGGTCGGTCGGGGCGAGGGTCTGCCTCGGCGCCGGTGAGCGGCCGGGCCTGGAGATGCTCGACGAGCTGCGCACGGACGTGCCGGTCAGCTCCCTCGACACGTTGCGGCGTTCCGGAGCCGAGGATCTGGCTGAGCGCCTGTTGCGCGACATGGAGTGCACCCCCTTCGACGCGAGTGTCTGGGAGCCGCCGGATCGGTGGTTGGGGCCGGGGACCATCCGGGTTGCGGGACGTGCTCTGCGCGTCATACCGACGCCCGGCCACACCAGGGGCCACGTCGTGTACCTCGACGAGCAGCGCGGCCTGCTGTTCTCCGGAGACCACGTGCTTCCGCACATCACCCCGTCGATCGGCTTCGAGCTCGCCGGGCCCGGTACGCCGCTCGCGGATTACCTGGATTCGCTGCGCTTGCTCACCACGTTCGCCGACGTGGATCTGCTTCCCGCGCACGGACCTGCGGGTGGCAGCGTGCACGCCCGAGTCGCTGAGCTGCTGGCGCACCACGAGACGCGGTTCGCAAGCACCGCGGACGTGCTCGGCCGGAGCACCAGTGATGCGTACGGCGTCGCGCAGGGGCTGAGGTGGACCAGGCGCGAGATCCCGTTCGCCGACCTCAACGCCTTCAACCAGATGCTCGCGGTCAACGAGACCGCCGCTCACCTCGACGTGCTGGTCCAACGTGGGCAGGTGGTGGCCGAGGTCGTCGCCGGGGTGACGCGGTACACGAGGACATGAGGCTGTGACACCTGTTCCCGGCCCGAGCACCGGGTGATGTGGCAGTGCATGGCCGGAAGGCTCCGGCCGGCGCGGCGAGCACCTCGTTCCGGACCCTCCACCGGAACGAGGTGCCTGGCTTCTACCGCGCTGTCCACCCACCGTCCACGTAGAGCTCGGAGCCGGTGACGAAGCCGGCGTCGGCGGAAGCCAGGAACGCCACGGCGGCGGCGACCTCGTGGGTCTGCCCCAGACGGCCCATCGGGGTTCCCTCCACCATGGCGGTGTGCCGCCGGGTGCCGTGCCAGAGTCCGCGCGCCCGGTCCGTCTCGATGAAGCCCGGATGCACCGAGTTCACCCGCACGCCGCGGGATGCCCAGTGCAGCGCGGCGTTCTTGGTCATCAGGCGGACCGCGCCCTTGGCCGCGTGGTAGGAGAAGTGCGTCCCGAACCCGCCGACGGTGCCGAAGATCGACGCGATGTTCACGATCGATCCGCCCCCGCAGCGTTCGATCGCCGGACCCGCGTACTTCATGCCGAGCCACACGCCCCGTTGTGTCACCGCGGTCACCTGATCCCAGGTCTCCGCGGTCTCGCTCTCGACCGTGGTCGCCTCGCCGATGCCGGCGTTGTTCACCAGCACGGCCAGGGAGCCGAGATCCTCGAGCACCCTGGAGACGACCTGCTGCCAGGCGGCCTCGTCGGTGACGTCGAGCCGCATGCCCACCACCCGTGCGCCGGTGTCGGCCAGCCGCGCGGTGAGCCGGTCGCACGCGTCCTGGTCCACGTCGGTGACCACCACGGTCGCACCCTCGGTGGCCAGCCGGTGCGAGATGGCCGCGCCGATGCCTCCGGTCGCTCCGGTCACCAGTGCGACGTGCTGAGCCAGTCGATCGTCCACGGCAGCCTCTTCCTGTTGTGTTCGCTCATGTTCGGGGAAAGCGGGACGTTTCCTCACCCGGGCTGGTGCAGGAGTCAGCTCCGCCCGGATGCCGTGACGCCGAGCTCGGCGAGGACCGCCTCGGCGGCCGCCCGGCCCTCTGCGACGGCGTGCGAGACTCGGCGGGGGACGACGCAGTCGCCGATGGCGCGCACGGTTTGGTGTTGTGCGGCGATGTGGTCGAACTCCCGCGGCCGGCGTTCACCGGCCACGACCAACGTGTCCGCTTCGACGTAGGACCTTCGGTCGTCCAGAAGGCCTTTGAGGGTGAGCCGGTGTTTCGTGCTCGCGACGACCGTGGTGAGGGGAATGACCCGCAACGGGGCCCTTTCGAGCCGTTGCAGGAGCTGTGTCCGGTTCTCCAGCGACAGACCGGACGCGAACCCGGGGCCGGGCGTGATCAGCACGACCTCGCGCGCACCGGCTGCGAGCGCGGCCTCCACGGCGCTGATTCCGGGCCACCACCCGAATCCGTCGTCCAGTACCGCGACGGTGTCAGCCCGCTTGGTGAGTTGCTCGGCCCGAGCGATGAACTCGGTGCTGGACACTGGTGGGACCTCGCCGGGAATGTCGGCGGCGGCCTCCTCGGCACCCGTGGCGACGACGACATGGCTGTGCGCGGCCAGAGCGGACGCGGTTGGCGAACGCCCGAGCAGGAGCCGGGCGCCGGTGTCGTGGAGCTGCTCGCGTTGGTAGTCGAGGAAGCGCTGCCATCCGGATCTCCAGGGAGCTGAGCCTGCGATGCGCGCCTGCCCGCCGACCTCGTCGGCGTGGTCGAAGACCACCACCGGCACGCCGCGCCGGCCGAGGGTCAGCGCGCACTCCATCCCCGCCGGTCCGGCCCCCACCACGGCGACTCCGGTACCCCCGGATGCCCGCGCCCGCGCTCGCAGGTGCGGTGTGGCCGGTCGAAGCGTCAGGCCGGGAGGCGCCAACTCGGGGTTCACGGTGCACAGCGCGGTCGGCTCGAACGTGCGGCAGTCCTCGTTGCACCCCGTGCACGGGCGGACGGATCTCTCAGCGCCAGCCAACACCTTGTGCGGGAAGTCCGGATCGGCGATCAGCGCCCGCGCCACACCGACCAGGTCCGCTCCCGAGTGCAACGCGGACTCGATGTCGGCCGTTGTCCGGAACGACTGGCTCACCAGCAGCGGCACGGCGAGCGCTGACCGCAGCCGGTCCACGCACGCCAGCAGCGGCGGAGTGTGCGTGGCCATGTCCCGGACGTAGTTGTTGCGGACTCCCGTGGTGACGTTGAGGTAGTCGAAACGGGATGCGCTCAGCAGGCGCGGCATCAGGTCGAGCAGATCGTCGATCCCAAGGCCGGATTCGGCATCGCCCTCGACCGAGACCCGGACCCCGATCGGCGCGGGACCGATCTCGGCCCGCACCGCGTCGATCACCTGCGACAGCAGAGCGATGCGCCGGTCGGGGCTCCCGCCGTACTCATCCGCGCGTGTGTTGGTCGCCCGGGACAGGAACTGGGCCAGCAGGTACCCGTGTCCGGCGGAGAGCTCCACTCCGTGGAACCCGGCGCTGACCACGTTGGACGCGGAGATCCGGAAGCAGTCCACCACGCGACGGATTTCGCCCGCCGTCAATGGTGAGGGGGCGGTGGGTTCGCGTGGCGAGCGGACGCTGCCGGCGGACACGGGTGCGTAGTGGCTCGCCGCTCCGAGCGTTTCCCGGCCCAGGTGCACCAGTTGTGCGAGGGCGACCGCTCCGGCCGAGGTGATGGCCTCGGCGCGTTCTCGCAGTGCGTCCCGGATCTCCGGGCGCCACGCCTCGGTCAGATACCGCTGGCGGATCGTCGACTCTGGTGCGACGACCGTTCCGCCGGTGATGACCATGCTCGCGCCTCCTCGGCCGAGGCGCTGCCAGTACTCGGTGTCCGCCGTCATCGGGGCGCCGTCCAGGACAGCTGCGGTGGCGTGCGCAACGGCGACCAGCCGGTTCCGGAGACGTAGGTCTGCGATCTCGAAAGGTCTTGCCGCGGCCAGCGGCGCGCTCATCGCGGTGCTGTGCCCGGAGTTCGGCTGCGCGGCATGGGCCATCGCTACCTCCTTCGCGTGGAAGGGTGAAGGCCTCGGCGCGGCAGCGCCCGAGGGCCGCGGGACGCGCATCGTGGCCGTGCTGAGGGCTTTCTTCTCTGAGGTTCGCCAAAGACCGATCCAGCGGGGAGTCCGCACCTCGAGGTGAACCAACTTCAGTTGGAACATAGGAAGGCTCGGTGGGCGTGTCAAGGTCGACAGGGTGTCCGCCTTGCCGTGGGGAGCCGGCCCGCCTAAACTGAAGTCAACTCAGTTCACTTGAGGTGGGAGGACGGTCCCACCGCCGGGAGGCTCGATGCGGGACCTGAACATCGACCCTGCTCTGCTGCTGGAGACCCCCGAACAGTCGGAGCTGCGGAAGCTGCTGCGGGAGTTCTTCGCCGAGACCTCGTCGCCCGACGACGTCGGCAAGCACGCGGAATCCGTGCGCGGACACGACGAGTTGCAGTGGCGGCGGCTGGCCACCGAGATCGGCGTGCAGGGACTGGTGATCCCCGAGGAGTACGGCGGTGCCGGGTACTCCTTCGCCGAGCTCGCGGCGGTGCTGAGCGAGGCGGGGCGTGCACTGTGCTGCGCACCGTTGCTGCCCACGCTCGCGCTCGCCGCTCAGGCGCTGCTGTTGAGCGACGACCAGGACGCCCGCGCGCGCTACCTGCCGGGCATCGCGGACGGTACGACTACCGCGACCGTGGCCGGATTCGGCGATGGTGCGGACATCGTCGCGGAGTCGACGCGGACCGGGTGGATGCTTCGCGGGGGCGCGGATTTCGTGCTCGACGGGCACGGGGCCGACCTGGTCGTGGTGCACGCCCGCTCGCCCCAGGGCCCGCGGCTGCTGCTGTGGGAGGCGACCGCGGGCGGGTGCACCCGGACGCCGCGTGAGGTACTCGACCCCACCCGGCGACAGGCGCGGATCGAGTTCACCGGCGCCGCGGCAACGGCGGTCGGTGGGCCGGGCGACCGTGCGGTCGAGGTGATGCGAACGGTGCTGGACATCGGGCGCGTGGCGCTGGCGGCCGAACAGGCGGGTGGCTGCGGGCACGCGCTCGATGCCACCGTGTCTTACGTCCTGCAACGCAAGCAGTTCGGGCGGGCGATCGGTTCGTTCCAGGCCGTGAAGCACCGGCTGGCCGACCTGCTGGTGGAGGTGGAGGCCGCGCGTTCGGCCGCCGCCTACGCGACCGCGTGCGTGACCGCCGCGTCAACGGAGACGACGTGCGCCGCGAGCGCGGCGAAGGTGGTGTGCTCCCAGGCGTTCCGGAGAGCGGCAGCCGAATACGTCCAGTTGCACGGCGGGATCGGTTTCACCTGGGAGCACCCGGCTCACCTGTACCTCAGGCGGGCGCGTTCGTCGGAGGTCCTGCTCGGCACCGCCGACGATCACCTGGGGTACCTCGGCGATCATCTCGCCCTGGCGTGACCCCGGGCCGTGTTCATCGACAGATTCGCGAGGGCAGGTCGTTGCCCGGCCGGTTCTCCTTCACCAGCTCGGAGGTGCCATGTACAACCTCGTCCTTCTTGCTTCACGCCCGCCGGACTGGACGCACGAGCAGTTCATCGAATGGTGGCGCGGTGAACACGCCGAGCTGACCTACCGCCTGCCCGGGTTGCGAGCGTGGCGGCACACCGACGTCGACTCGGCGCTGGAGTCGCGGTCGCAGGGGTGGGACGGGGTGTCCGTGCTCAGCTTCGACAGCGAGGAAGACCTGCGCACGGCGTTGGCCAGTCCGGAGTGGGCGGCTGCCGTGGCCCAGGTCGGGGACATGCGCGGCCGGCGCATCGCGGTGATGGGTCACGAGCGGGAGATGTACACCGGGTGATCGGTGTGCCGTGGTCGCCGGGGCGGTGGCGCTCATGGTCTCGGCGCTGGTGCCGGTGCGGACGACCTCAACGCACCGCCACCGCACCGCGCATGAGCATTCGCGCGGTGCGGTACAGCGACGCGCTGCGTGCCTGCACACCGGAGTCGCCATCCTGCGCGACTTCGGCAGCCGCTGTGACCGGTCCGGAGGGGCTCCCAAGGCGCACGGTTCCGGAGTGCGGGGCCGGAACGAGTTCGCCGAGCACGCTGCCCGGAACCTGGCAGGCGACCGCACAGCACAGCGCCGCTGTACCCGGCAGCGCGCGGTGTAGCTGACCCATCGAAACGACCCGGATCAGCAGGTCGGTCGCGTCCTCGGCGATCACCTCGCCGTCGAGCGTCGAGTACGCCGCCGGCGGCCCGACGGCGGCGACCTTGGGAGCGGCCAGCGGAGCGGACGAGGCCGACTCGCACATCCCCATCGCCACCGCGGCGGCGCGGCGGATGTCGTCCAGCCGGGCCATGATCTCCGCTCGGGCCTCGATCTCGTCAGGGGTCTCGGTGGCCACCAGGCCGACATCACCCGCGGCCACGAACACCATCGGGTTGGCGGCATCGACCAGCGAGACGCGGTAGTCGCCGGACGCGGTACGCAGGTGCTCGGCAGCCGACCCCGTGGGCAGCAGGCGCCCGGTCCGCGAACCCGCCGGGTCGAGGTACTTCAGCTCGATCGGCGAACCGGTTCCGGTCACTCCGGGCAACTTCATCGGGCCGTCGACTTCGGCCGCGCCGTCGCGGACGGTGAACGCCGCGTGCAGCAGCTTTCCGGTGTTGGTGTTGAAGATCCGGATCGTCACCGGGCCATCCGATACGTCGACGAGTCCTTCGTCCACGGCGAACGGTCCGACGGCCGCGGACAGGTTGCCGCAGTTGGCCGAGTGGTCCACCACCGCGGTGCGCACGTCGACCTGCCCGAAGGTGTACTCGACCTCGGCGTCGGGATGGTCCGTGGTGCGCACGACGATCACCTTCGACAGCGAGGAGATGCCACCACCCATGCCGTCGAGCTGCCGTCCGTAAGGGTCCGGGCTGCCCAGTGCCGACAGGAACACGGCGTCGCGTTCGGGGCCGGCGGCAGGCAGGTCGCGGTCGTGGAAGAACAGCCCCTTGCTCGTGCCGCCCCGGGCGAACGCGGCCGGAATCCAACGCTGGCTCATGAACCCTCCGTCTGGGTTGGGCAGGTGCCGTCGATCCGGGGCCGAGTGTTGCAGTTCGCTCGCGCCACGCGGGCTCGACGGTCTCGTCTGCGGCGCCGCTGTGTCCCATGGCGTTCCGGAACCGCGCGGTGCTGTCGCCGATACCCAGGGTCAGCACGGGCCCGGTGTGGACGAGCCAGGTATCGATTCAGTGACCGATCCATGCGCGGGGGTGTGCGCCAGCTCATTGCCGGGCGGGAGAGCTGCGGATAGCTTCCGCGCAATGCCAGCTCACGGCGGTTGTCCAGCGGTGTGGGCGTGAACAGCGGGAGGTGGCCATGCCGTCGTGGCGGGTGCGCGATTTTCACGATGACGACCTCGACCAGGCGATCCACATCTGGGACCAGAGCCGAGAGGGTGGAGAGCCGGTGTTCTCGGCCGCCGAGGTGGTCTCGATCGCTCGGGCCGGTCATCCGGCGATGGTGGCGGTCGTGCAGCAGGACGTGGTCGGCATGGCGGCCGCCAAGGTGGAGGGCGAGCGCGCCTGGCTGGCGATGTTCGCCCTCGACGCGCGGTGGCGCAACCGCGGCATCGGCAGCGCGCTGCTGGGCGAGCTGGAGAAGAAGCTGCGCGGTCAGGGTGTGCACCGCATCACGAGCCTGGTGCCCGAGGGTGCGGCCGGGTTCAAGGCGATGGTCAACTCCGGATATCGGCCGCGGACCGACCTGACCTACTTCGAGAAGGTCGAAGACCTCGACCCCGCCGACTTCGGCGTGCTGGAGGAACTCGGCGGGCAGTTGCTGCCGCCTGGCCGGTGGGACGCTCTGGCCGGGATGACGCGGGAGAAGGACGTCATCGAGCGCCGCGTGGTGCTGCCGATCTCCCACTCCGAGCAGGCCGAGCGGCATGGCGTGCTGCCGCCGAAGGCGATCGTGCTGTTCGGGCCGCCGGGCACCGGCAAGACCAGCTTCGCCAAGGCGATCGCCTCCCGGCTGAACTGGCCGTTCGTCGAGCTGTTCCCGTCCCGGCTGGCCGGGTCGTCCCCGGACGGGCTGGCGGCCTCGTTGCGCGCGGTGTTCGCCGAGCTCGAGGATCTCGACGACCTGGTGTTGTTCATCGACGAGGTCGAGGAGATCGCGGGCATGCGCTCCACGCCCGCGGCCGGGCCGGCGCACGGGGTCACCAACGAGCTGCTCAAGCTCATCCCGGGCTTCCGCGAGCACGACCACCGACTGCTGGTCTGCGCCACCAACTCGGTCAGCTCGCTGGACTCCGCGTTCCTGCGGCCCGGTCGTTTCGACTACATCATCCCGGTGGGTCCGCCGGATCCACCCGCCCGCCGCGCGATCTGGTCGCGCTACCTGGGGCCGGCGCGGGACAACGTGGACCTGGATCTGCTGGTGGAGCGCACCGACCTGTTCACCCCGGCCGACATCGAGTTCGCGGCTCGCCAGGGCGCCCAGACCGCCTTCGAGCGCGACGTGCTGCACGATGACGGCGCCCTGGCCACGACGCAGGACTACCTGCGGGCCGTCGCCGACGCCCGGCCGACGCTGACCGCCCAGGCGATCGAGGAGTTCGAGCAGGACATCGAGGACTACACCCGACTCTGACCAGGGAGCGGGACGGTATGAGCTACGTGGGCGCGACGACTAGCGACTGAGCAAGCGCTCGAGCCAGGATTCGCGGGCGGCGACGCACGCCCGGCCGACCGCGGATTCCGGTGCGATGTCGTAGAAACCGTGGAACGCGCCGCCCCAGACATGGAGCTCCGCATCGCCGCCGGCCGCCCAGATCGCGCTCGCGAAGGCGACGGCCTCGTCACGGAAAACCTCTGCTGCACCGGCATCGATGAACGTCGGTGGAAGCCCGCCGAGGTCGGTCGCCCGAGCCGCCGCCGCATAGGGCGAGACGTCGGCTGTTCCCCGCCGATCGCCCAGGACCGCCGTCCACGCCGTCAGATTGCTCGTCCGGTCCCAGACGCCGATTCCGTCGTACTGATGCGACGATGCTGTCTCGTTCCGGTCGTCGATCATCGGGCACTGGAGCAGTTGGCCGAACAGCTTCGGTCCGTTGCGGTCGCGAGCCAGCAGTGTGGTTCCGGCAGCGAGGCCGCCTCCGCCGCTACCGCCGAAGATGACCAGGCGGTCGCGGTCGAACAGCAGATCGTCGGCGTGGGCGTCCATCCATTCCAGCCCCGCGTAGCAGTCCTCGACGGGGACGGGGTCGGGGTGCTCTGGCGCGAGCCGGAACTCGACCGTGACGGCGACGGCGTCAAACTTCATCGCCCAGTCGATCAGCGGATGGACCGAGGAGAACCGGTCGCCCATGACCATGCCACCGCCATGGATGTGGTAGATCCCCGGGCCTCGGGTTCGGTGATCCTCGCGCGCGATGACCGATACCGCGATCTCTGCTCCGCCGTAGCCGGTGACCGTGTGGTGGACGCACTTGACCGGCCGGTCACCGATCTGTTCCTCGATCCCTGGAAACGGAATCGCGCGGTACTGCTCCAGCTGTTCGGCCGTCATGCCGACCGGAACCCGGTCGTCGAGCGCCGTTAGCGCGGCGGCGAGCTCGGGATCGAACGGCGGCCGTGGCATCCCACTTGTCACTGAATGCTCCTGGAAGTCGATGAGACCTGGGCCTCCGCTGGAGTCCTGTCGCGATCCTGGCCAAGAGTGACCGCTGATGCCCTTGGTGCCGGTGTGGCGCTCAGCCTGCGGTCGCGTCGCGCCAGAACAACGCGGTCAGCCGGTCGGCGGTGCTTTGCATCTGCTGGAGGGCCTCGGGGATGCGGGCCCGGCCGAACCGGCTGCGCGGACTGTTGAGGGTCAGGATGGCCACGAGGGTGCCCGCGCTGTCGCGGATCGGGCGGGACAGCGAGAGGAGCTCGTGCTCGAGCTCGTTGTCGATGATGGCGAAGCCCTGCTCCCGGACCTGCTCGAGCTCCTTGATGAGGGCCGACCGGTCGGTGATGGTGTACGGGGTGAACGCATCGAGCTTCTCGGGAAGCATCGCGCGCAGCTTCTCGGGCGGTTGCGAGGCCAGCAGCACCTTGCCCGTGGAGCTGGCGTGCATGGGGTACTGCTCGCCGACCATGTTCCGGGACACGATGCCGACCACGTGGGACCCGGCGGCCTCGGCGACCAGGTCGAGCCCGTCGTGGGAATTCGGGACGGACAGCGTGACCGACTCGTTGAACTTGTCGGCCAGTTCCTGCAGCAGCGGCTGTGCATGGGCCACCAGGCCCGTGTACGGGTCGGCGCGCCGGCCGAGCCGGGCGAGTTCCCAGCCGAGGACGTAGTTGGTGTCGATGCGGTCGACGAGTCCGGCCTGCTCGAGGCTGTAGAGCAGGCGGAAGGCGGTCGGCCTGCTCAGGCCGGTTGCTTTCGCGAGTGTGGTGACGGTGGCTCCGGTGCGCGGCTGGGCGCCCAGCTCGCGGAGCAGGCGGACGGCCTTCGACACCGACTTGTTGGCCATCGTCGCGTGCTCGGGCTCGTCAGCCATTCCTCTCTGCCTCCTGCCGCCTCGGAACGCATGAGGGCACCTCGTGCCCCGCATCCAGGCTAACAGGCTGCGTTCACTTAGTGGACGCAGCGGGCGGATGGCAGCTCGAGCCGTTTCCAGTTGGCTGTTGTCCAGAGGAGCTTGCGGTCCCTCCATGTGGCTGCATGTCGGTCGGCGTTCGTGCCGGTGATGCACAACCCGATACCTGGTGTTTGCATAGTGAACGATATGTTCGTTGCGATCCAGTGTGCAGCGAGGAGGCTAGGCTGTCAATCTTCGTTGTCTCAGAAGAAGTCTTGACGGGTTTGGATGGTCTCTGACACAGTCTTTGGTCATTACGTTCACATGATGAACGGATAGATCGAGTTCGGGTACCCGGTACGAGCTTGGTCGTCACCGTGTGGCAGCACGTCTCAAAACACGTCGCCCGCGGTCGGGGCATGGGGCGCCGTCAGCGTGCGCACCCATACCGCGGGCGCTTCGCCAGGGAGGGAACAAGCTGGTGACCAACACCGCAGTTGAGGACACCGCGCCCAGATCGGTCGACAGGAAGCGGTTCCTGGTCAGGCTGACCATCGTCGCCTCCGGCGGCATGTTCATCGACGGCTACGTCCTCGGCATCGTCGGTCCCGTGATCGCCGCGATCACCGCCGACCTGAACATGTCGGTGTACGGGGAGGGGCTGATCGGCGCCGCCGCACTGATCGGCATTTTCGCGGGTGGACCGCTCGGCGGCTGGCTGGCGGACAAGCTCGGCCGCAAACCGATGTTCACCGCCGACCTCGCCATATTCGTGGCCGGGTCGGTTCTGCAGTTCTTCGTCGACTCGAGCTGGCAGCTGTTCCTCGTGCGGCTGCTGATGGGTGTCGCGATCGGCGCCGAGTACTCCATCGGCTGGCCCCTCATGGCGGAGTTCGCGCCGGCGCGCCTGCGCGGCAGGTGCATGTCCTTCGCCGAGGTGGCCTGGTACATCGGGTTCGTGGCGGCCTTCGTCGTCGGCTACGTGCTGATGGCGGTCGACACCGACTGGCGGGTCATCCTCGGGACGAGCACCCTGCCGGCCGTGCTGCTGTTCCTCGGTCGGCTGGGCGTACCGGAGTCACCGCGCTGGCTGATGAACAAGGGCCGCGTCGAGGAGGCCCGGCAGATCGCCGACACCTACATCGAGGACGTCGCGGATCGCGCCGACATCACCGGCGAGCAGGAGCGCCAGGGCACGTTCGGCATGCTCTTCTCGCCGCAGCACTGGCGCGCCACCGCGTTCATCTCGGTGTTCTGGTTCTGCACCGTGACGCCCTACTTCGCCATCGCGACGTTCTCGGCCAGCGTGCTGTCGCAGTACGGCCTCGGGGAGGACGGTCTGGCGGGTGCCATCGGGGTCAACGGCGTGGCCCTCGTCGGCGTCGTCGTCTCGTGCCTGCTCATCGACCGCATCGGGCGCCGCGCGCTCACCATTCCCCAGCAGTGGGTTTGTGCGGTGGTGCTGGTGGTCATCGGGCTGTGGGCGTCGGCGCCGCCGCTGGTGGTGCTGGCCTGCTTCCTGATCTTCGCCTTCGCCAACGCCATGTGCACGGCTCTCACGGGCGTCTACCCCGGTGAAGTGCTGCCCACCGAGGTCCGGGGGATCGGAACCGGGTTCGCGACGGCGGTCAGCCGTGTGGGTGCCGGCCTGGGAACGTTCCTGTTCCCCTGGTCCATGCAGGAGCTCGGTGCCGGGACCACGATGCTCATCGCCGCCGGGGTCTGCGTGGTCGGAGGCGCGGTCTCCCAGGTCCTGGCTCCGGAAACGGTCGGCCGCAACCTGAACGAGATCAGCTCCGCGGGCACGCGGTAGCGGTTGTCGAGCGACGGCACCCGAGGAGGCTTTGGCAACTCGGGTGCCGTCGTCCGACGTTCAGTCGACGGGTTGCGTCTACCCGAACAGGGCGCTGTAGCCGTTCAGCGCCGGCTGCCCGCCGAGGTGGGCGTACAGCACCTTGGCGTCCTTGGCGATCTCGCCCCGGGTGACCAGGTCGATGAGGCCCGCCATGGACTTGCCCTCGTACACCGGGTCGGTGACCATGCCCTCGGTCCGCGCCGCGAGTCGCATCGCGTCCAGTGTGGACTCGTCCGGGATGCCGTAGATGCCCGCGTGGTACCGCTCGTCGAGCAGGATCTCGTCGTCGGCCAGCTCGCGGCCGGGCTCGAGGAGCGACACGGTGTTGCGGGCGATCCGCGCGACCTGGTTCCAGGTCTCCTTCGGCTTGGCCGAGGCGTCGATGCCGAGGACCCGCCGCGGCTGCCCGTCCAGCGCGGCGAACCCGGCGATCATGCCGGCCTGGGTGCTGCCGGTCACCGAGCACACCACGATGGTGTCGAAGAAGACCCCGAGCTGCCTTTCCTGCTCCGCCACCTCCAACGCCCAGTTCGCGAAGCCCAGGCCGCCGAGCCGGTGGTCCGAGGCGCCGGCCGGGATCGCGTAGGGCTTGCCGCCCGCCGCCTCGATCTCCGCGATCGCCTGCTCCCAGCTCTCCTTGAACCCGATGCCGAACCCGGCCTGCACCAGTCGCACGTCCGCTCCGGCGAGCCGGGAGACCAGGATGTTGCCGACCTTGTCGTAGACCGCGTCCGGCCAGTCGACCCAGCTCTCCTGGATCAGCACGCACTTGAGCCCCGCCCTGGCCGCGACCGCCGCGACCTGGCGCGTGTGGTTGGACTGCACGCCGCCGATCGACACGAGGGTGTCGCAGCCCTGGGCCAGGGCATCGGCCACGAGGTACTCCAGCTTGCGGGTCTTGTTGCCGCCGTAGGCGATGCCGGAGTTGCAGTCCTCGCGCTTGGCCCAGATCTCGGCGCCGCCCAGGTGCGCGGTCAGCCGGTCCAGCCGGTGCACCGGCGACGGGCCGAACAGCAGCGGAAAGCGGTCGAAGTCATCGAGTGACAAGGTGATCCTCCGATCAGGGAATGTGGAGCCTGCGGCGTGCGAACACGACGCTGACCAGGCTCAGCACGGCCAGCAACATCAGGTAGAAGGTCAGCGAGAGCTTGCTGCCCGTCGCGTCGACGAGCCAGACGATGACCAGCGGTGTGGTGCCTCCGAAGGTCATCACGCCGATGTTGTAGCTCACCGCCATCCCGGTGGCGCGGCTGGTGACCGGGAACAGCTCCGCCATCATCGCGGGCAGCGGAGCGAAGTAGCCGGCCTTGAGCACACCGACCAGGAACATCACGACGAGGATCACCGCGAAGCCCGGGCTTGCGATCAGGAACGCGAAGCTCGGGTACACCAGCGCGAGGATCAGCGCCGCGAAGATCAGCATGATCCGGGTGCGTCCGAACCGGTCCGACAGGTGACCCACCAGGGGAGTCAGCCCGGTCAGCACGATCCCGGTGACCAGGGTGGACGCGAATCCGGTCGACGCGGGCAGGCCCAGTTCCTTCACCGCGAAAGTGGGCATGTAGGTGATGAGGTAGCTGATCGCGGTGGACACCGCGAGCGCGCCCATCGCCACGAGCATGCGGCCCTTCTGGGAGCGGAACGTCTCCTGCACGGGCGCGCGCTCCAGGTCCGCGGTCTTGACGAACTCACCGGCCTCGCCGACGTAGCGCCGGATGTAGTAGCCGACCGGGCCGATCAGCAGACCGAAGACGAACGGGATGCGCCAGCCCCACGACTCCAGCTGCGCGTCGGACAGCGTGGCGGTCAGCACCGTGCCGAACGCCGACGCGAGCAGCGTCGCGAGTCCCTGGCTCGCGAACTGCCAGCTCGCCATGAAACCGCGCTTCTCGGGTGCGTGCTCGACGAGGAACGCGGTGGCGCTGCCGAACTCCCCGCCCGCGGAGAAGCCCTGGACCAGCCGGGCGAGCAGGATCGCGATCGGCGCGACGAGCCCGATCTGCGCGTACGGCGGCATGATCGCGATGACCAGCGTCGCGGCCATCATGAGCCGGATCGACAGCATCAGAGCGCTCTTGCGCCCGGCCCGGTCGGCATACGCTCCGAGCACGAGTGCCCCGATTGGACGGACCACATAGGACACCGCGAACGTGCCGAGCGTCAGCACGAGCGACACGGTCTCGTCGCTGGCGGGGAAGAACAGCTTCGAGATCGTCGCGGCGAAGAAGCCGTAGACGAGGATGTCGAACCATTCCAGCGCGTTCCCGATCGACGCCGCGACGATGACGCGGCGCACCTTCACCGGTGCTTCGGGGGAGGCTGTCTGCGCGGTCACGGGTGACTCCTCACGGGAGAGTCCTCGCCGAGGTCCCAGAACAGGCCGGCCATGATGCGCAGGCCCTCGCGTGCCACGGGGGCCAGCAAGTGCTCGTCCGGGGCGTGCTGGGCGCAGGCGGGGTAGGAGTGCGGGATCCAGAGCGTGCACAACCCGAGCTCGTCGGCGAAGGCGTCGTTGGGAATGCTGCCGCCGAGGTTGGGCAGCAGCGCGGGTTGCGCGCCGGTGGTGCGGCTGATCGAGCCGAGCGCCCAGCGCACCCAGGGGTCGTCCGGGTCCGACCGGGTCGGCGGCATGGTCGGGCCGACCTCGACGTCGACCATGGCGAATCCGTGCTCGTCCAGGTGCTCGCGGAGGATGACGGCGAGCTTGTCCACCTCGGTGCCGACCACGGACCGGAGCTGGCAGTGCGCGTGTGCGCTGCCGGGAATGGCGTTGACCGGGTTGTCCGGGTTGCCCGCGGCGAGCGAGAGGACCTCGAGGGTGTTCCAGCCGACGAGTCGCTCGGCCGGGGTGAGACCGGGTTCGCCCCAGCCTTCGTCCACGGGCGGATCGTCCGGTCCGCCGCCGACCGCGATGTCGCGCAGGGCGTCCCGGACGTTGGCGGGGATCTCCTGCGGCCGCAGACCGGGGAGGAGGATTCGGCCCCGCGCGTCGACGAGGGTGGCGAGCGCGCCGGCCAGCACCGTCGCCGGGTTGCGCAGCAGGCCGCCCCAGTTGCCGGAGTGGTGGGCGCCCGCGCGCAGGTCGACCCGCAGGGTGAACGGGGTGGAGCCGCGTGAACCGAGGAACAGCGTGGGCCGCTCGGCGGCCACGCGCGGCCCGTCGGAGGCGATCAGCACGTCGGCGGCGAGCTCGTCGCGCAACTGGGCGCAGACCGTGCGCAGGCCCGGCGAGCCGGACTCCTCCCCGGTCTCCACCAGCACCTTGAGGTTGAAGCCGAGCCGGCCGCGCACGCGGAGCACCTGCTCCAGCGCCGCGAAGTTGATGGTGTGCTGGCCCTTGTTGTCGGCGGTGCCGCGGCCGTACCAGCGGTCGCCCTCGACCACGACCTGCCACGGATCGAGGCCGTGCCGCCACCGCCGCGGCTCGCCGAGGACGACGTCGCCGTGGCCGTAGACGAGCACCGTGGGCAGCTCGTCGCCCTCGTGCCGGTTCGCCACGAGCAGCGGGTAGTCGCCCGCGGGGTTGTCGACGACGCGCGCGGTGCAGCCCAGCCGGCCGGTGAGCGCCGGGGCCAGCTCGTCGGTGAGGTAGGAACGCAGTGACCGCGCCCGCGCCCGGTCCTGGCTTTCGGTCGCGAACGCGATCCGGCGGCCGAGTTCGGTGAGGAATTCCCCGGAATCGAAGTATTCCGCGGCACGCTCTACAACGGCAGCACGGTTCATTATTTCCTCTTAACATCGAGAACGTGCGAATTTGCAATTCGGCCGGCCGGGTGCGTCGAGTTTATGGATCGGTGACGGAAGGCACAACTACACGTTTTCGAAGGGTGTATTGCCCTGGCGGCAACGGCTGCGGCCACCCGCTCGCCGCCACCACGCCCAGCGGCGGCGCTTCGCGCGGCAGTACATTCCCAGGATGCACCTCGTGCCCACGTCGCTGCGCTACTTCCTCGAGGTCGCGCGCACCGGTTCGATCAGCGAGGCCTCGGAGCGCCTGCACGTGGCCACCTCGGCGATCAGCAGGCAGATCACGAAGCTGGAGCAGGAGGTCGGGGCGCCGCTGTTCGAGCGCCAGCCGCGGGGGATGGTGCTGTCGGAGGCGGGCGGGATCCTCGCCGCCTACGCCCGGCGCAGCGCGCTCGAGGCCGAGCAGGTGCTCGCCGACGTGCACGGCGTCGAGGCCCTGCACCGCAGTACCGTCAAACTCGCGAGTTCCGAGGGTTTCGCGCGCGATTTCCTGCCGGCGGCCATCACCGCTTTTCGGGAAAGGCATCCGGGGGTGCGTTTCCGGCTGAACGTCACCGGCCCGGCGGTGGCGACGCAGCAGGTGAAAGACGGCACGGTTGACCTCAGCATCACTTACAGCCTCGGGCCGGAAGAGGGAATCAAGGTCGAGTATTCGCAGCAGCAGCCGGTCTACGCGCTGATGCCCGACGATCATCCGCTGGCGCATCGGGAGGACGTCGAGCTCGCGGACCTGCTGAAGTACCCGCTCGCGCTGATGGAGGAGGGCACCACGATCCGGCAGCTCTTCGACGTCTGCGTCGCGCTGGAAGGGCTGAGCTTCGAGCCCGCTCTCGTGAGCAACTACTCGGGTGCGCTGCAGAGTTTCGCGCAGCTCCGCGGTGGGGTCACCCTGGTCGGCCCGCTGACGGTGCGCCGGCGGCTCGGTGCCGACGGCCTGGCGATCGTCCCCATCCGCAACCCGGAGCTGAGCCGCCGGAGCATGCAGATCCAGTCGATGGCGCGGCGCGCGTTGCCCGCGGCGGTGCGGGCCTTCCTCGCGCACCTGATCGAGCAGGTCGGCGATGACGTTGCCATGTAGGCAGATCTTGGGGACGACGCACTGTTGCGGGACCTCCCGATGCGGGACTCACCCGCCCTCGGCCCGGCGGAGGAGCAGCGGGGCGACGCGGTAGTCGACGAGCTCGCGCATGACGAGCGCGGTGCTGGTGCGTTCGACACCCGGGATGGCCAGGATCTGGCCTGCGATGCGGTACAGGTCGTCGGCATCGGTGGCGACGACCCGCACCAGCAGGTCGCTCTGGCCGCTGATGCCCTGGACCTGCAGCACCTCGGGGATACCGTCGAGCGCGGCGGCGACCTCGTCGAGCAGGCGTTGCCGCACCGTCGTCGTGACGAACGCGGTCAGCGGATAGCCGAGCAGCGCAGGGGACACGCGGCGCTCGAACGAGTCGAGCCGCTCCTCGAGCCTGGCCAGGCGGGTCTGCACGGTGTTGCGGGAGAGCCCGGTCTGCTCCGCCAGCGCGACGGTGGTCGCGCGTGGTTCCTCGATGAGCGCGAGCAGCAGCCTCGCGTCGGTGGCGTCGATGCGGTCGGAGCTGGGCATCATGCTCGCCTTCAGTCGGGTCGCGGACGGCAGTGTTGAGCATTCTGCTCAATACCAACGTCGCATATTGTGCAGTGCGGCGATCGCTGCTGTCATGTTTTCTCATTCTGCACATCGGGATGAGGTAGCGACATGACCAGCACCGCCCCCGCGCAGCCAACGGCATCCGCGGAGTTCGAGGTTGTGAGCGAGATCGAGCGCCGCGTGCTGTGGCTGTCGACCGCGATCGTCCACCACGCCAACCGGGTGCGCCCCAATCCTTCGGGCCTCAAGGTGGGGGGACATCAGGCCTCCAGCGCCTCGATGACCTCGATCATGACCTCGCTGTGGTTCCGCCACCTGCGCCCGCAGGACCGCGTGTCGGTCAAGCCGCACGCCTCCCCGGCGCTGCACGCGATCAACTACCTGCTCGGCGAGCTGGACGAGTCCTATCTGCCGCGGCTGCGCGAGTTCGGGGGCCTGCAGAGCTACCCGAGCCGGGTTAAGGACCCGGACCCGGTCGACTACTCCACCGGCTCGGTCGGCATCGGTGCGACCGCGTCGATCTGGGGCGCCGTCGCCCGCCGCTATGTCGAGAACGCGGTGGGCGGCGCGGGCACGGGACGGCAGTACTCGCTGCTCGGCGACGCCGAACTGGACGAGGGCGCCATCTGGGAGGCGGTCCTCGACCCCGGTGTTGCCGAGCTCGGCGAGATCGTCTGGATCGTCGACCTCAACCGCCAGTCGCTGGACCGGGTCGTGCCCAACATCGCCGCAGGCCGCCTCCAGGGCATGTTCGCCGCCGCCGGGTGGCAGGTGCTCACGCTGAAGTACGGGCGCCTGCTCGACGAGCTGTTCGCCCGCCCCGGTGGCGCGGCGCTGCGCGCGCGCATCGACACCATGCCCAACCCCGAATACCAGCGCCTGCTGCGCTGCGACGCGCGGCAGATCCGTGAGCGCCTGCCCGGCGGCGACCGCGAGATCGGCGACCTGCTGTCCGGTGTGGACGATGACATGCTGTGCCGGGCGATCCGCAACCTCGGCGGCCACGACCTCGCCGCGCTCGACGCCGCGTTCCACGCCATCGAGGACACCCGCCCGACGGTCATCTTCGCCTACACCGTCAAAGGGAACGGGCTACCGACCGAGGGCCACCCGCAGAACCACTCGTCCCTGCTGACCGCGGAACAGATGGCCGACCTGGCCGTGCGGCTGGGCATCGACCCCGGCACGCCGTGGGACCGGTTCGCGGCCGGCACCCCCGAAGGCGACCTGTGCGCGGCCGCCGCCAACCGCCTGCGCCGCCCCGAGGTCGCGCACACAGCGCCGCCCGCGCTGCCCACCGACATCGGCCGCACCCCCTCGGGCACCACGACCACCCAAGCCGCACTCGGCCGAGTCCTGGTCGACCTGACCCGGGACGCACCCGACGCGGCGAGCCGGATCGTGACCGTCAGCCCCGACGTCAGCTCCACCACCAACCTCGGCGGCTGGATGAACAAGGTCGGCGTGTGGTCGGTGACCGAACGCGTCGACTGGTTCGCCGACGACACCGAAACCATCCTGCACTGGCGGGAGAAACCCACTGGGCAGCACATCGAGCTCGGCATCGCCGAAACCAACCTGGTCGGGCTGTTGGGGGAACTCGGCGCCACCTGGAGCCGCTGGGGACAGCCGCTGCTGCCCATCGGCGTGCTCTACGACCCCTTCGTCGAGCGAGCCCTCGAACCCTGGTCGTTCGGCATCTACGCGGGCGGACAGTCCATCCTGGTCGGCACACCTTCCGGTGTCACACTCGCCTCCGAAGGCGGCGCCCACCAGTCCATCACCACTCCCTCGGTCGGCCTCGAACAGCCCGGCTGCCTCACCTACGAACCCGCGTTCGCGCAAGACGTCGAGTGGATCCTGCTCTCCTGCCTGGCCAGGCTCGGCCAACCCGGCGGCACCTCCGCTTACCTCCGGCTCTCCACCCGCCCCGTCGATCAGAAGCTCGCGGCCGTGCCCGCCGATCCGGCGGCGCGGGAGCGCCGGCGACGGCATGCCGTCGCCGGCGCCTACACGCTGCACCGCGCGGATGATCCGGCCGTGACGATCGCCGCGATGGGCGCGCTGATCCCCGAAGCACTCGAAGCGGCCGACCGGCTGGCGCAAGCCGGCATCCCGGCGGATGTGGTCTGCGTGACCAGCCCCGGCCTGCTCTTCCAAGCACTGCAAGCGAAACAGGGCCGCACGGACGGTCCGAGCTGGATCCTCGAGCAGGTGTTCCCGTCCGCGCGGGCGACCCCGCTGGTCACCGTCCTCGACGGCCACCCCCACACCCTCGCGTTCCTCGCATCGGTCAACCAGGTCCCCGGCATCGCGCTCGGTGTCACCGGGTTCGGGCAGTCCGGCAGCCTCGACGACGTCTACCGCCACCACGGCATCGACACCGACAGCATCGTCCGCGCCGCGCTCGACCTGACCACCTGACCACCTGACACGGTCGGGAAAGAGGATCACGGGCTGATGCCCGTCCTGCCGTAGTACGGACCCCGCCGGCGCGTTCGCCGACGGGGTCCGCTGGACGCCCTCGCCCGCGCCCTCAGGGAGCGGACACCTCGAACTCCACCGCCCCCCAGCCGGCGAAGGTGCCCGACCAGTGCCCGGCTTCGTTCATCGGCACCGCTTCCAGGCAGCTGCCGGGGAGGATGACCTGGCCCGGCTCGAACTCGACGCCGTAGGTCGCCAGCCGGTTGCACAACCACGCGGTGGCGGCGAACGGATTGCGCAGGATGTTCCTGGTGTTCCCGTCCATCATGTGGTGGCCGTTGAAGTGGAGGGTGCCGCGGGTGTCGCTCAACGTCAGCTCGTCGACCCGCCGAGGGGTTCCACCGAGGATGACCGCGCCGGTCGAACCGTTGTCCGAAAGGGTGTCCGGAAGCTCGATCGCCCAGTTCTGGACGCGGGAGTCGATGATCTCGATCGCGGGGACCGCGTACTCGATCGCGTTGATGACGTCGGCGACGGTGATGTTCGGCCCGCGAAGGGGGCGCTTGAGGATGAAGGCCGGTTCGAGCTCGACGAACGGCGCGATGAACCGCTCACGGTCCACCGGGGTGCCTTCGTAGGCGAACGCTGAGGCCGGCAGGTACCCGTATCGGGCTGGTCGAGGCCGAACGCGTCCTGCATGACCTTGGCGACGTTGCCCAGCTTGTAGCCGACAACGCGGTCCGTCGTCGAGAGAGATGTGGTGGCCGAACTGAGTAGCCCGGGTGGCCGCACGGCCCGGGCGCCGTGCGGCTGCCCCGCGCCAGGCGCGCTGGCGGGGGAGGGCCGCCGCTGCGTGCAGTGCCGTCGGAGACCCTCCCGCCAGAACGCGCTCACCCCTGAGGTGCGCTCCACCGACGCGAGTCGCCCGCTTCGCCCACGGTTCTGGGCAGGCCCAACGGGTTGGATTCGCGCAGCGCGGGAGGCAGGGCGAAGTCCGGTGCGTTCTGGTAGGCCACCGGGCGCAGGAAGCGGTCGATCGCCGCGGTGCCCACGGAGGTGTGCGAAACCGCGGTGGTGGACGGATACGGGCCGCCGTGCTGCTGCGCGGCCGTCACCGCGACCCCCGTCGGCCAGTCGTTGAACACGATCCGCCCGGAGCGCCGTGCCGCCAGTGTTACCAGGCCGGTGACCCGGTGCCGCTCGGCGTCGTCGGGTTCGTCGGCGGTGTGGACGGTGACCGTCAGGCTGCCCTCCACGGCGGCCAGCACCGCGTGCAGTTCGCCGTCCGAGCCGTACTCGGCGATCACGGCGGAGGGCCCGAAGTTCTCCTCGAGGAGAACGGGGTGCTCGCGCAGGTTCTCCACCGACCCCGCGTGGAAGAGGGTCGGGGTGAACGCGGGAACCCCGGACGGGTCCTCGTGTTCGGCTCCGCGCGCGAGCACCTCGACCCCGGGCACTGCCGCGAGCTCCTCGGTCCGCTCCCGGTACCGCTCGGCGATCCCGGAGGTCAGCAGCCTGGCAGGCGGCACCTCACCGGTCAGCTTCGCGATCTGCGACGGCAGGCCCGTTCCGCGCGGTAGCAGCAGGATTCCCGGCTTGGTGCAGAACTGCCCGGCTCCGAGGGTGAACGATCCGACGAAACCCGAGGCGACCTGGTCGGCGCGTTCGCGCTCGGCCCCGGCCGTGACGACCGCGGGGTTGATGCTGCCGAGCTCGCCGTAGAAGGGGATCGGAGCGGGACGGGATGCGGCGATGTCGAACAGAGCCCGCCCGCCGGACACCGACCCGGTGAACGCCCCGGCGGCCACCCGGGGGTCCTGCAGTGCCCGCACCCCGGCCTGCCGGCCGGCGATCATCGCGAAGGTCCCTTCCGGCGCGCCGGTGGCTGCCAGTGCCGAACGCACGACGTCGGCCGTCTTCCGCGAGGTGCGCGGGTGGCCGGGGTGTGCCTTGAGCACCACCGGGCACCCCGCGGCGAGTGCGGATGCGGTGTCGCCGCCGGCGACCGAGAACGCGAACGGGAAGTTGCTCGCCGCGTACACGAGCACCGGGCCGATCGGCATCAGGCCGCGGCGGAGGTCGGGCCGGGGACCGAGGACGAAGTCGGGGTCCTGCCGGTCCAGGACGACCCGCAGGTAGGAGCCGTCGCGCAGGACGTCGGCGAACATGCGCAGCTGCACCGTCGTGCGCTTCAGCTCACCGGTGAGCCTGCCTTCGGCGAGCCCGGTCTCCCGCATGGCCTCGGCGATCAGGGACGCCCCCTCGGCATCGAGCGAGTCGGCGATCGCGGACAGCGCGTCCGCCCGCTGGCGCGGGGACCACTGCCCCCAGAGCGCGGCCGCCGTGGCCGCCGCGGTCAGGCACCGCTCGACCTCTTCCTGGGACTCCTCGGGCTCAGCCTGCTCGAAAGTGTTGATCATGGCTGTGTGCTCTCACTTCGTCGTCTTGCGGGGCGGGGAGATGATCACAGCTGGAGGGCGCGGTATCCGCCGAGCCTGCCGCGGTGGAAGACCAGGGGCTCGCCTCCGCCTGCGTCCAGGCGCAGCACCTCGGCGATCACGATGACGTGGTCGCCGCCTTCCAGCTCCTGAACGGTCCTGCAGTCGATCCAGGCGTGCGCGCCGGAGATCTTGGGGGTGCCGTCGGCGGATTCGTGCCAGTCCACGGCGGCGAACTTGTCGTCGGTCTTGCTCGACATCGCACGGCAGACGTCGTTCTGCCCGTCGGCGAGGACGCTGGCGCTGAAGTACTCCGCCGGGCGGATCTTCGGCCAGCTGCTCGACGTCCTCGCAACGCTGAAGGTGACCAGCGGCGGGTCCAGCGACAGCGACTGGAACGTCCCGACGATGAGTCCGGCGGGATTCCCGCTACCGGGCTCGCGGCCGGCCACGACGACGACGCCGGTCGGCAGATGTCCCATCACGTCCCGGAAGTGACGCGGCTCGATCGTTTGCGACGACAGGGTCATGGTCGGTGTTCCCTCCTGGTCGGTCGTCGGTCGTCGGTCGTCGGTCGTCGGTGGTCAGTGCGAGGTGCCGAGGCCGGTGCTGATCTCTCGGGCGACGCGCAGGCCGCTTTCGACGGCCCCGTCGATGAACCCGGCCCAGACGTTGGCGTAGTCGCTGCCCGCGAAGTGCAGGACGCCTTCGGGCCGCTGCTGGGCTTCGAAGTACCGGGTGAGCTGGTGCGGCCGCTGCATCAGCCAGGTCTCCTGCGAGAGCGGGTCGGCCATCCAGTCGTGCCCGGTGACCTCCAGGACCTCGAGGTCGTCGCGCCAGACCCGCAGCGCGTCGCGGACGGCGTCGATGTCGTGCGGCGAGATCCGGCGCGAGTCGGCCCCGAAGGAGACCAGCACGGCGTCGTCGTCGCCGACGAACTCGGTGCGCGCGACCGACAGCGGGTGGTCGGCCGACGAGTAGGCGAAGAACGGCTTGATCGGGCCGCGGACCCGGATCCAGACCTTCACACCCCTCGACGCCGTCTTCTCCTTGCTCGCGGCGCGCTTCTGCTCGCAGAGCCCGGGGGAGACGTCCAGCTCGCCGATGATGTTCTGCGGCAGGGTCAGCACGACCCGGCGCGCCTTGATCCGGTCGCCGGCGGCGGTGGTCACCACGGCACCGACGGCATCGTGCTCGACCCGGCGCACCTCGGTGGAGGTGCGGATGTCGGCCCTGGTGTCGGCGACGATCGCCTCGACCAGCGACCTGGTGCCGGAGGCGATGCGGAACACCGCCGAGGCCTCGTGCATGAGGTGCCAGGAACCGGCGGTGGCGGAGGTCCAGCGCAGTGCGCTCGTGAACGCCCCGTCCTCGAGCGGGGCGTTGAAGTGCCCCACCCAGGCGGCCTCGTTGGCTCGGTACTCCTCCACCGGCAGGTCCAGCTCGTCGAGCTTGTCGCGGACGCTGAAGGCGTCGACGGACGCCAGGCCCGGACCCGAGGCGGGGGCGTCCGGCCGGGGGATCCAGCGCATCGTCTCGTCCAGGAGCCGGCGCATGCCCGGGTCGATCAGCTCCATGAAGCCGTCGAGCGAGCCCTTGCGGACCTCGTCGCCCGCCAGCCAGTAGGCCTCCTCGGGGCGCGGTCCGCGGGTGACCTCCAGGCCGTAGCGGGTGAGCTCGGCCCAGACGTGCGGCTGCACCCAGTGCAGCCAGGTGCCGCCGATCTCCAGGTCGCGGCCGAGCCGGTGGTCGGTCCACACCCGGCCGCCGAGCCGGTCCCTGGCCTCGAGCACGGTGACGCGCAGGTCGTGCCGGCTGAGCTCGCGGGCCGTGATCAGGCCGGCGACCCCGCCACCGACCACGACGACGTCGGTTTCCTCGGTCACGGTGCAGTGCTCCCCTCGTAGTCGGCTTCGCGTGCGGATATCGCAGTTCGGATCGGTTGCTCACCGCGGCCCGGCCGCTGCAGAGCGACATCAGGTAGTTTTTTCGAACGATACGTTCAATATACGAACGCGACGCCGATATTGTGACCCCGATCGCCAGGCGCGTCAAGCGCCGTCTCAGGCATGGTTTTGCGAGTGCTGCGGACTCTTCTTGACGGCGGTCTACCCGAATGTCATCCTCGATGAACGTAACGTTCGTATTCTGAACGCCGAGGTTGGATGCGTACGTCGTGTGGGTAGAGACATCGAGTGCGAAGGCCCGGTCTCACACCGCGACGTGCTGAGCGCTCAGCCCCGCGCGATACACGTGTGCAGGAGAGACCGATGCCCTCGTCGAGCATTGCTGAAGCCGTCGCCGCGCTCTCGGCCGGCGGGAAAGTCCTCGTCGTCGACGACGAGGACCGGGAGAACGAAGGCGACCTGATCATGGCCGCCGAGCATGCGACCACCGACGACGTCGCGTTCTTCCTCGAACACACCTCGGGCTTCCTGTGCGTGGCCATCGACGAGGACCGCGCCGACGCCCTCGAGCTGGACCTGATGGTCGCGGCCAACACCGAGAGCCAGGGCACCGCCTTCCTGGTCAGCGTCGACTACCGGCACGGCACGACCACGGGCATCAGTGCGGGAGACCGCGCGAAGACCATCCGCGCGCTCGCCGACCCGCGGCTCAGGCCCGCCGACCTGGCCCGCCCCGGCCACGTCATGCCCCTGCGGGCCAAGCGCGGAGGGGTCCTGCGCCGCACCGGGCACACCGAGGCGGGCGTGGACCTGTGCCGCATGGCCGGGTTGAGCGGAGCCGCACTGCTGTGCGAGATCGTGACCCCCGACCGGCGGCACATGATGCGCCGCCCGGAGCTGGACGGCCTTGCCGCGCGGCACGACATCCCGATGATCTCGATCGCCGCGCTCGTCGAGTGGATGCGCGAGCACGGTGGCGACGTCCGGCGAACCGGTCAGGCCACGATCCCCACCGATCTCGGAGCCTTCCAGGCGATCACCTACCAGTCCGAGCCCGACGGCGTCGAACACCTCGCGCTGGCGATGGGCGACATCGAGGGTGCCGACGACGTTCTCGTCCGGCTGCACAGCGAGTGCCTCACCGGCGACCTCATCGGATCGCTGCGCTGCGACTGCGGTGCGCAGCTGCGCATGGCCATGGAAACCATCGCCGCCGTCGGCCGGGGAGTCGTCGTGTACATGCGGGGCCACGAAGGACGAGGAATCGGCCTCGGGCACAAGCTCCGCGCCTACCAGCTCCAGCAGTACCAGGGCATGGACACCATCGAGGCGAACCGGGCGCTCGGGCTGCCGGTCGACAGCCGCGACTACATCCCCGCGGCCCGCATCCTCGCCGGGCTCGGCATCACCTCGGTGCGCCTGATGACCAACAACCCGGACAAGTGCCGCGCGCTCACCGAGTGCGGGATCGCCATCAGCGAGCGCCTCCCGCTGGAGGCCGAGCCGAACGAGCACAACACCCACTACCTGGCCGCCAAGCGCGATCGCATGGGACATCTGCTCCAGCAGCTCGCCTGACCCTCCGCGCGGGGGGTTGGTTCGATCGCGCGGGCGAGGACCGGGATCGAGCCAGTGCGGAAGGGTCCGCCCCTGCGTAGGCGCCGGCCTGCGCAGGGGCGTCTCCTGCGCTCAAAGCCCGCTGTCTCGCCCGCGACGCCGGTGCCTTTTCCAGCCGCTCGACCGTGGGGAGCTCCTGCACCGCAAGCGCGTACGCCGCGTTGTCGAGCACCGTGCGGTGCGGCAGCAGCGCGAAATGCTGGAACACCATGCTCATGAACCGCTGCCGGACCAGCCGGAGTTCCTTGCGGGACATCGCGGTGATGTCGCGGCCGTCCAAGTGGACGTGGCCCGAGGTCGGACTGAGCAGTCCGTTGAGCATCCGGATCAATGTGGACTTGCCGGAGCCGGAGAGGCCCATGACCACGAAGGTCTCGCCCTGCCGCACCTCGGAGCTCGCATCGATCACAGCGGCGGTCACGCCTTCCGACCGCAAGTCCTCCGTCGTGATCGAACCATTTCGCGGCCTTCGGGTGGCGTCTTCGGGATTCGGCCCGAAGATCTTGTGCAAACTCTCGACGCGTATCTCGGACACGCTTCCTTCTCCGATCGTCGTTGCTCGCCACCATCTCGGCCGTTCATGGCTGATGGATCGAGATGACAGCGATGGATCCGCGATGTGCGCGGTCATGCCGAACCGTGCTGGTTCGGGCGCGGCCGCCTCGTGGCCGTCGTCGGCGGGAAGGCGGGCCGCACCGGGGCCGGTCCGCGTGCTCCTGGGGCGGACGAGGCGCAGGACTGCTTGTGACTGCGTTCACTTAGTGGAGATGTAGTCCGAAATACTGCGGCCGCGGTATCAGCCTGTCAACGCGTCCTCGTCGCCCTGGGCAGCGAAGTGCCTTGGGATGGCCCAGGCTCGCGAGATTGCGTAGGCCAGGCGAGGGTTCTCCACGGCCACCCCCTTGACGTGCCGGGTAACCAGAGACACAATCATCGCGTTCACTTATTGAACAATCTGTTCATTCAGACCGTTTGGCCTCGATCCGTTCTGCAGGCCGGGTCCTCACCAGGGAGGCGCGATGAGCGACCGTCCGTTCAAGCTGTTCGCGTTCGATGTTCAGGCGCCGGCGCACCTGACCGCCGGTTCCTGGCGCAACGGGGACGACCAGGGGTACCGCTACGCGGAACTGGGCTACTGGACCGAGACGGCGAAGCTGCTGGAGCAGGCGTGCTTCGACGGGATCTTCCTCGCCGACACCGTCGGCTACCACGACGTCTACGCGGGAGGGCCGGACGCCGCGATCCGCGACGCCGCGCAGTTCCCGATCAACGACCCGGCTTTGCTGGTGTCGGGGATGGCCGCGGTCACCGAGCACCTGGGCTTCGGGGTCACCAGCTCGCTGACCTACGAGCAGCCGTACTCGCTGGCGCGGAAGTTCAGCACCCTGGACCACCTGACCGGTGGCCGGGTCGGGTGGAACATCGTGACGTCCTACTCGGAGTCGGCCGCGCGCAACCTCGGTCTGGGCAAGCAGATCCCCCACGACCGGCGCTACGACATGGCCGAGGAGTACATGCAGGTCTGCTACGGCCTGTGGGAGTACTCCTGGCAGGACGACGCGGTCGTCCTGGACCGCGACTCGGCGACCTATGCCGAGCCCGGCCGCATCCGCCCGATCAACCACCAGGGGGAGTACTTCCAGGTCCCGGGGTTCCACCTCTGCGAGCCCTCGCCGCAGCGCACCCCGGTGCTGTTCCAGGCGGGTGCCTCGTCGCGAGGGGTCGCTTTCGCGGGAACGCATGCCGAGGCGGTGTTCATCAACACGATGACCCCCGAGCTGACCCGGCGCAGCGTGGACAAGGTACGCAAGGCCGCCGCGGATGCGGGCCGTGACCCGCGCAGCGTCTTGATCACCGCGTTGATCACCGTGGTCGTCGCCCCGACCGACGAGCAGGCGCAGGAGAAGTACGAGGCCTACCTGCGGTCGGTCAGCTACGAGGGGGCGCTGGCGCGGTTCGCCGGCTGGACCGGCATCGATCTTTCCAGCTACGACCCGGACATGCCGCTGCGCTACGTCGAGACCGACGCCTCGCGGTCGCTCATCGAGATGTTCTCCAAGGCCGACCCGAGCCGGACCTGGACTCCGCGCCAGATCGCCGAGTTCCTTGGCATCGGCGGCACCGGTGCGGTCGTCGTCGGGTCGCCGCAGACCGTGGCAGCCGAGCTGCGCCGCTGGCAGGAGGTCGCCGACATCGACGGCTTCAACCTCAGCTACACCAGCAAGCCGGCGAGCTGGGTCGAGTTCATCGACCTCGCGCTGCCCGAGCTTCGCCGCCAGGAGCTCGTCAACGAGGACTACGACCGCAGCGCCGTCACCCTGCGGGAAAAGCTGTTCGGCGCGGGCCAGAACCTGACCCGTCCCGACCACCCCGCCTCCGCGCTGCGCGGCCTGCCCGACGACGCCGCTCAGCCCGCGGCGAGTGCGCTCGCCTGATCACCGGCTGCGCGGGAAAGAGCGGAGGGAACCGAGATCTTGTTGCCCAGCACGATGGCCGCCGTTCTGCTCACCGGACATGGCGGACTGGAAAGACTCGAGTACCGGACGGACGTGCGGGTTCCTCACCCGAAGCGCGGGGAGGTGCTGGTCCAGGTCGCTGCCGCCGGAATCAACAACACCGACGTGAACACGCGGATCGGGTGGTACTCGAAAGCCATCACCGCTGACACCGGTCAAGGAGGGGCGGCCGGGTTCGAGGCCGTCGACGACGTGGATGCCACTTGGTCGGGTGCCGCTCTCGAGTTCCCGCGCATCCAGGGTGCCGACGTCTGCGGTCGTGTCGTCGACGTGGGCGAGGGGGTCTCGCGCGATCGCGTCGGCGAACGGGTGCTCGTGCGGAACATGTTGCGCACGCCGGTCGGCTACCGGCCGTTCGAGTGCTGGACCTTCGGCAGCGAATGCGACGGTGGGTTCGCGCAGTTCGCGGTCGCGCCCTCACAGGAGGCGCATGCCGTTCGTTGCGACTGGAGCGACGAGGAACTCGCGGCGGTGCCGTGCGCCTACTCGACGGCGGAGAACATGATGCACCGGGCCGCCGTGGGGGCGGAGCGGGTGCTCGTCACAGGCGCCTCCGGCGGAGTCGGACTCGCTGCCGTCCAGCTCGCGAAACGGCGCGGTGCGACGGTCATCGCGGTGTGCTCGGCCGAGAAGGCCGGCGATGTCGCGGCGCAGGGCGCTGATCGGACCGTTGATCGCGGCGCGGACCTGATCAGCTCCCTCGGAGAAGGGTCCGTCGACGTGGTGATCGATCTCGTCGGCGGCCCTCAGAGCTCGCAGTTGCTGGACCTGTTGCGCCGAGGTGGCCGATACGCGATCTCGGGTGCCATCGCAGGGCCCGTCGCGGAGATCGACCTGCGCACGCTGTACCTCAAGGACCTTTCGGTGCTCGGCTGCACGTTCCAGGAAGATGAAGTGTTCGAGAACCTCATCGAGTACATCGAACGGGACGAAGTGCGACCGGTCGTCTCCCGCACGTACCCCCTGGAAGAGATCGGCCGCGCGCAGGAGGACTTCCTCCGGAAGAAGCACCTGGGAAAGCTGGTGCTCATCCCGCCGCCTGCCTCCTGAGTCGTGAACACGAATGACATCCGTCGGCCGCCAATGCAGGAGGAAGCATGAAGATTTCGCGCATTGATCTCTACAGTGCCGAATTGCCTTACGCGGGTGGGGTCTACCGGCTCTCCGGCGGCCGGACCTACGAGTCGTTCGAGGCATCCATCGTCCGCATCACCTGCGACGACGGCACCGAAGGCTGGGGCGAGAGCACGCCGTTCGGGTCGACCTACATCGCCGCGCACCCCGCGGGCGCCCGAGCAGGCATCGCAGAGCTGGCCCCGGCGCTTCTGGGGCTGGACCCCCGTCAGGCCGACAGGATCACCGACGCGATGGACAGCACCCTGGCCGGTCACAACCATGCCAAGACCCCTCTCGACATCGCGTGCTGGGACGCGTTCGGCAAGTCGGTGGACCTCCCGGTGTGCGAGCTTCTCGGTGGCTCCACGGGCATTCCCATGCCCATGATCTCCTCGATCCACGCGGGCGATCCGGAAGAGATGCGTTCACGAGTGGCCGAACACCGGGCCAAGGGCTACTGCGGTCACTCGATCAAGATCGGCGCCCTCGACAGCGAAGGTGGACCGGCACTCGACGCCGAACGCATCACCGCCTGCCTGGCTGACCGGCGCCCAGGTGAGTTCTTCGTCGTCGACGCCAACGGCGGGCTGCTTCCGGAGACGGCTCTGCGCATGATCCAGATGCTGCCGAACGGGCTGGACTTCGTTCTCGAAGCGCCCTGTGCGACTTGGCGCGAGACGATGTCGCTTCGCGGCAGGTGTCGGTATCCCATCGTGATCGACGAACTCGCCCAACTCGACGGGGACATCGCGTTCGCCGTGGCTGGGGACGTGGCCGACGGGATCGGACTGAAGATCTCCAAAGCCGGCGGGCTGACCCCGGGACGCCGCCACCGGGACATCTGCCGGGCCGCCGGACTCACCGTCAGCGTGCAGGACACAGTCGGATCGTCCATCGCTTTCGCCGCGATCGTCCACCTGGGTGCGACCGTTCCCGCGCGGCTGCTCCGGTGCGTTCTGAACTGCGAGGACATGGTCGCGCTGAAGACCGCGGAATTCGACCGCCTGGTCACCGGGGACGGAATTCTGCCCGGCAGCTCACCTGGGCTGGGAATCGCGGTCGACGAGGCGGTTCTCGGCGACCCGGTGATGACTTGGGGTGACTAGAGAGGTGAACGAACTGGAGCGGAACCCCTGCGCCTGACGAACTCGCCACTTCCCGCCCTGCGCCGGGGACTCAGAGCTCTCCTGGCGCACGACGAGGCTGCCACGCCGAACCTGCCCACAGAGCCGAACAACGATGGGAGACCCATGCCCACCACCTCGTTCTCCGGGGTCTTCGCGGCCGTTCCCACGCCGCTGAGCCTCGACGGATCCACCGTCGACCGGCTCGGCATCGACCGCGTGACCCGACACATCATCGACGGCAACGCCCACGGCCTCGTCGTGGGCGGGAGCACGGGCGAGTTCACGGCGCTGAGCCTCGACGAGCGGAAGTTCTCCACCGAGGCGTTCGTGGCGGCCGCAGGCGGCCGAGTCCCCGTGATCGCCGGAACCGGTGCCCTGACGACGGCGGAGACCATCGAGCTCAGCGCGCACGCCGCCAAGGCGGGCGCCACGAGCGTGATGGTCGCTCCGCCCTACTATGAGCGGCCGTCCTTCGAGGAGCTGGTCGCGCACCTGCGGGCGGTTGTCGAGGCCGTCGACGTCCCGGTGATGTACTACCACATGCCCGCTCTGACCGGCGTCGAGCTGAGCGGTGACCAGCTCGTCGACCTCGTCCGCCGCACCGGGGTCACCTCGGTCAAGGACTCCGGCGGTGACTTCACCGCGTTCACGCACCTGCACCAGCATCCCGAGGTGTCCGCTGCCCTGAACGGCTGGGACAGCCTGACCATGTCGGCGTTCGCCGCCGGCTCGCCCGCCTCGGTGTGGGGGCTGGCCAGCGTCCTGCCCCGCCAGAGCGCGGACCTGTACGACGCCGTCGTGGTCCGGGGGGACCTCGCCAGGGGACGTGCGATCTGGGCCGGCCTGTTCCCGATCTGCGAGTTCCTGGACACCGTCAACTACGTGGCGGCGATCAAGGCCGGTCTGGAGCTCGTCGGGGTCGAGGCCGGGCCGCCCCGCCGCCCGGTCCAGCCGCTGGATCCCGCGAACCGGGCCCGTTTCGCCGAGCTGCTGCGTGCGGCCGGTGCCACGGTGGGTGCGGGCGCCACCAGGACGTCCACCCCGAACATTCCGGCCGCCGTGGGCGGACAGGACGTCCGGCGTGGCGGGCGGTCGCTGCTCGAGCCGCGGCTGCTGCCGGCACACGGGCACTTCATCGACGGCCGGTCCAGCGATGGCACCTCCGCCCGCACGATCGACGTCGTCGACCCCTGCACGGAGACCTCGTTCACCTCGGTGGTCGAGGGGTCCGCCGCGGATGTCAACCGCGCCGTCGCCGCGGCGCGGCGCGCGCAGGGGGAGTGGGCGGCCAAGGTGCCCAAGGAACGCTCGGAGATCCTGCACCGCATCGCGGACCGGATCGAGGAGCACGGCGAGGACCTCGCGGTCCTGGAGTCGGTCAACACCGGCAAGCCGCTGATGGTCTCCCGCGACGACATCGCCGGAACCGTCGACACCTTCCGGTACATGGCCGGTGCGCTGCGCGGTTTCACCACCCAGGGCGCCGGAAACTACGTCGAGGACCACCTCTCGGTCATCCTCCGCGAGCCCCTCGGCGTCGTCGGGGTGGTCACGCCGTGGAACTACCCGCTGATGATGGCCGCCTGGAAGATCGCGCCGATCCTGGCGGCGGGCAACAGCCTGGTGATCAAGCCCTCTGAGCAGACCCCGCTGACGACGCTGCGGTTCGCCGAGCTCACCGCGGACCTGCTTCCGGCAGGCGTGGTGAACGTGGTCACCGGCTACGGCCCCGAGGTGGGCGGCCGGCTGTCGGACCACCCGGACATCGCGATGATCGCGCTCACCGGGTCGGTGAACAGCGGACGCGCCGTCGCCCGGGGGGCCGCGGAGTCTCTCAAGCGGGTGCACCTCGAACTCGGGGGCAAGGCGCCGGTCATCCTGTTCGAGGACGCGAACCTCGCGGAAGCGGCGGAGTCGCTGCGCGCCGCCGGGTACTGGAACTCCGGCCAGGAGTGCGGGGCTGGGTGTCGTGTGCTGGTGCACGAGTCGGTGGCCGAGGCGTTCGTCGAGCACCTGGTGCGCGAGGTCGGCACCCTCGTCGTCGGCGAACCCGGTGCGGGCGAGGACGTCGAGATCGGGCCGCTGGTGTCCAAGGCGCACTACGACCGGGTCACCGGCTACCTGCAGCGTGCCGCTCAGCAGGGAATCCGGTCCGCGATCGGCGGGGCACCGTCGGCGGGTGCCGGCTACTTCGTGCCACCGACCGTGCTCGTGGACGTCCCGGAGGGCGCCGAGGTGGCCCGGGAGGAGATCTTCGGCCCGGTCGTGACCGTCGAGACGTTCCGGGACGAGGAGGAGGTCGTGCGGCGGGCCAACAGCACGCAGTACGGCCTGGCTGCCTCGGTGTGGACCGAGAACGCCCGGCGCAGCCACGCGGTGGCGGGCAAGCTCGACTTCGGCACCGTCTGGGTCAACTCCCACCTGGTGCTGTCCAACGAGGTTCCGTGGGGCGGGTTCAAGGGCTCCGGCTACGGCCGGGACCTGTCGATCTACGCGCTTGACGACTACTCCCGCACCAAGCACGTGATGCACAACCACGGGCGCTGACCGCGTCCACTTCGGTCGCCGGCCGGGGCTGTCCTCGCTTGACGAGCCCCGGCCGCACCGCCCTGCCTCCGGCACAAGTCCGCTGTGCCAAGCCGGCCACGAGGCACGTGTTCGGGCTCCGTCCACATTGCTGTGTGAGAGGGGAAGGCTCCCATGAGGATCGACCGGATCCACGTCTACCAGGCTCGACTGCCAGTCGTCGACGGTGTGTACCGGATGTCGCACACGTCGGTCGAGGCGCTGGACAGCACGCTGGTCGAGGTGACGACCGACGACGGCCTGTCGGGGTGGGGCGAGACCTGCCCGATCGGGCCGGTTTACCAGCCCCACCACGCACTCGGCGCGCGGGCGGGCCTGGAGGAGATGGGCCCGGGCCTGATCGGCACCGACACCTCATCGACCCGTGCCGTGGCCCGCCGGATGGACGGCCTGCTCACCGGCCACGAGTACGTCAAGGCCGCCGTCGACATCGCGGTGCTCGACGTCATCGGGCAACGGCTCGGAGTGCCGGTCTCGACGCTGCTGGGTGGGGCGGTGGTCGACAGCGTGCCGTCGTACTACTCGGTCACCGTCGGAGAGCCCGACGAGAGCGCCCGGGTCGCAGCGGAGAAGGTGCGCAGCGGCTATCGCCGCATTCAGGTCAAGGTCGCCGGTCGTGATCTCGCCGAGGACGTCGAGACGGTCCGCAAGGTGTGGGAGGCGATCGGCCACCGCGCGCGCATCAGCATCGATGCGAACCGGGCGATGACGGTGGCGCACGCGCTGCAGTTCGACCGGCTGTGCGCCGAGGTTCCGTTCGTGCTCGAGCAGCCCTGCAACACCATCGAGGAGATGGAGTTGCTTCGCGGTCGCCTGCACCACCCGGTCCTGTTGGATGAGAACACCGTGGACGTGAACACCGTGCTGCGGGCCATCGGTTCCGGGATCGCCGACGGGTTCTCCTTCAAGGTGACCCGGTTGGGCGGCCTGACGAAGGCCGCGCTCGCCCGCGATCTGTGCGCGTTGCGCTCGCTGCCTCACACCTGCGACGACGCGTGGGGTGGCGACGTCATCGCCGCGGCCTGTGTCCACCTGGGTGCGACCGTCGATCCGCGTCTGCTGGAGGGTGTCTGGATCGCGCAGGAGCACCTCGAAGGCCACTACGACCCTGTCAACCCGGTCGTGGTGAAGGACGGGCACATCGCGGTCCCGCAGGGTCCAGGACTGGGTGTCCGCCCCGACGCGGACCTCCTGGAGCGCCTCGCCACCTACGGCGGTTGACGGGCCCGGGCGCGGGTGAAGCCGCGCCCGGCCCACGGCGGCTACGTCGCGCTGAGCCACTACGGGATGCCGGCTCGAGTCGACTGGGTGATCTGCGACCGGTACCGGCGGTGGAGGTATCCGGTGGCCAGGCCCTTGAGACCTTGTGACAGCAGGGCGTCGAAGCCTTCCACCAGCATGTCGACGTGCTGCGGGCCGATGGTCAGCGGCGGTTCCAGGCGCACGACGTTGCGGTTGTAGTCGGTGAAGGCCACGAGGATGCCGGACTCCGAGAGCAGCTGGCTGCCGGCGAGCATCGCCACGCTGCCCCGCAGCGGCCGGTCGAACACCCCCGCCACGCGTCCGGTCAGTCCCGGCAGGCATCCGCTGAGGTCGGCGAACTCGACGGCGGCCATCAGCCCGCTGCCCCGGACGTCGCGGATCAGCTTCGGGTGGCGGCGGTGCAGCCGGTGCAGGCCGCTGATCAGGTGCTCGCCCTGCTCAGCGGCGTTGGCCAGCAGGTTCTCGTCGTGCAGGACGTGCAGTGTTTCGATCGCCGTGCAGCAGGCTTCGCCCATGCCGCTGAAGGTCGCCGGCCCGTGCACGAGCGCGTTGCGGGCACCGCCGTACGCGCGTTCGTGGATCTCGTGGCCCGCGAGCACGGCCGAGATCGCCGTCTTGCCGCCGCCGAGGGCCTTGGCCAGCGTGACGATGTCGGGAGTGACCCCGGCGTGCTCGAAGGCGAAGAACCGGCCTGTTCTGCCGACACCGCACTGTACTTCGTCGGCGATCCACAGCACCCCGTAGCGGTCGCACAGCCGCCGCACCTGTTCCAGGTAGCCCGGCGGCGGCAGCACGACTCCGGCGCCGCCCTGCACGGTTTCCAGGATCAGCACGCCGATGCCGCGGTCGCGGCGCAGCAGGTCCTCCAGCGCCGCGGCATCGCCGAAGGGCACGGCCTGGCGGCGCGGCAGGACTTCGAAGTGTCCCCGGTAGAACTCCGAGTCGGTGACCGACAACGCGCCGATCGTCTTGCCGTGGAGGGAGTTGCGCGCGTATGCCACATTGGCGCGGCGCGGACCCTGTGCCCGCTCGGCGAGCTTGAGCGCGGCCTCCACCGCCTCCGAACCGGTGCAGTAGAGCATCACGCGGTCCAGGCCCTCCGGCGCCAGCGTGGCGAGGTTGCGCGACAGGGCGGCGACGTACTGCGACGGCAGGGCCAGCGCGAGCTCGTGGCGCTGCTGCTCCTGGAAGCGCCTGCGGACCGCCAACACGCGCGGATGGTTGTGCCCGAGTGCCATCGCGCCGAACCCGCCGAAGAAGTCGAGGATGCGGCGGCCCGACCGGTCCACGTAGTACACGTCCTCGGCGTGGTCGATGGCGATCCGGTCGAATCCCAGCAGCCCGAACGCCGTCCACTGGCCCGGGCTGATGTGCTGCCGGTAGATCTCGGCGACCGCGTCCTGACCGAGCCACGTCGCCTCGTCGACGCTGAGCAGCTTCGGGTGCGCGGGACTCGGCTGCTGGGTGATGGACACGGTGACCTCCGAGGGTGGGCGCGCCGTCGTTCGGTACACGCACCTCGGTCCCGCTGGCGTTGCCCCCACACACGACTCGCGGGCGTGTCGTCTCCGCACGGTTACCCGACTCGGCCGGAGAGTTAACGTCCGTTTACGACGATCTCGGCGACGACCTCCCGTCGCTGACCGCATTGGCTCGTTCCAGTGCCGCTTACCAGCACGAATGCCGCCCGGTGGTGGCGTACTCGACTGCCTGTTCGCCGACCACGTCCGGCTGGGGAGAGGACTGGCGGCCGGTTCGTCGACGACCTGTGCGAACGCGGCCGAACGGGGCTGCGCCGCCTGCACATCGGCTCACATCCGCGGTGGCCTCGCGGACCGGTCACCTGGCGCCCTTGACCATGCCCCAAGGGCATGGAGTGGAGTGGGTGGCCAGGAGCAATGGGGGAGACCAGTAGCCGGGAGGACCGGAAGTGGATCGAAGTCGTAGCGCGGGCCGAAGTTCGGCTCTGGTGGTCGTGATCGGCCTGGCCGGTTCGTTGGCGGGGGCGCCGGCCGTGGCCGACGACCGGAGCAACGAGCCTGCGATGCAAGTGCAGTGGGGCGCCTGCCCCGCGGATGTCGCGGACGACGCGCCCGAGTTGCAGTGCGCCACCGTGCCGGTGCCCCTGGATTACGCGCATTCCGAGGGCACCCGGATCGAGATCATGGTGTCCCGGCTGGCAAGCAAGAATCAGAGCGAGCGGCGCGGGGTGTTGCTGCTCAATCCGGGTGGTCCGGGCGGATCCGGGTTGTCGCAGCCGGCGGACCTGGTTTCCCTGGGCGCGCCGGCCAGCGTCCTGGACAGCTACGACCTGATCGGCATGGACACCCGCGGCGTCGGGCATTCGTCGCCCGTGAGCTGCGGTTTCACCGCCGGTCAGGACTATTTCGGCAACATCCCGCCGTACGCGGCCGACGACGCGGCGTTCGCCGAGCAGGCCAGGAGGGCCAAGGCGGTCGCCGACCAGTGCGCTGCCAACGATCGCGACGGGCGGATGCGCCACCTGTCGACTGCGAACATGGCTCGGGACCTGGACCGGATCCGGGCCGCGCTCGGCGAGGAGAAGGTCAACTACTTCGGCTTGTCCTATGGGACGGCGTTGGGTGCCGCGTACGCCTCGATGTTCCCGGAGCGCTCCGACCGGGTCGTGCTCGACAGCAACGTCGGCGACACCTTCCTCGATCGCGACGGAATGCGCAGGTTCGGCATGGGGGCCGAGCAGACGTTCCCGGACTTCGCGAAATGGGCCGCGGCGCGACACGGCGGCTACGGCTTGGGGCGCTCGCCGGAGGAGGTGCGGAGCACCTACTTCGCGCTCGCCGAGCGACTCGATGGGACTCCGGTGGCCGGAGTCGACGGTCCCATCTTCCGGTTGGCCACCTTCGCGGGGCTCTACAAGGAGGTGAGCTACGGGAAGACGGCGCAGCTCTGGCAGTCGCTGCTCAACTCCGACGAGGCGGCGGTCCGGCGGCAACTGGCCGAGAACGGGCCTGCCGGCACGCGGTCCGGCGGCGGCACGCCGGCACCGAGGGCGGAACTGGCGGAGACCGACAACGCCTGGTCGGTGTTTCTCTCGGTGACCTGCAACGACGTCGACTGGTCCGAAGATGTCGAGACCTACCGGCGCGCCGTCGCCGAAGACCGGGAGAAGTACCCGCTGTACGGCGCGGCCAGTGCCAACATCCTGCCCTGCGCCTACTGGCATCAGGAGCCCGCCGAGCCGCCGGTGCGGATCAGCGACGACGGGCCGAGCAACGTCCTGGTCGTGCAGAACCAGCGCGATCCGGTCACGCCGCACCGCGGCGGAGAGATGCTCCGGGAGAAGTTCGGGCAGCGGTCCCGGTTGGTGAGCGTCGATGGGAGCGGGCACGGTGTCTACGTCTACGGCGACAACCCCTGCGCGCTGAACGTCACCACGGACTACCTGGTCGACGGCGAGCTGCCGGCGCGGGACACCTTCTGCGGTGCCTCGCCGAACTCCGGTCCGGCACTCGACCACGATGCCCAGCAGCGGCGAGCCGAAGTCCTCGACCGGCGACAGCACACACCCTGAACGCGGATTCGCGCGGCGGCTCCGTCCCCGGGACGGAGCCGCCATCCACACTCGACGATGAGCGCACCGTCCACATGCGACGCTGCCACCCTTGATTGGAGAACTGGATGACCGAGGTACCGAGCCGAGGCACCCTCCCGAAGTTGATCGACGTCGAGGAGTTCTTCGCTGATCCGGTGTTCTCCGGTGCGTCGATCTCGCCGGACGGGACGAGGATCGCCTACCTGGCGCCGAAGTACGGCCGGACGAACGTGTGGGTCCGGGGGATCGACGAGGAGCACGAGGACGCGGTGTGCGTCACGCACGACGCACGGCGCGGCATCAGGACCTACTACTGGACCGACGACCCCCGCTGGCTGCTGTACCTGCAGGACACCGACGGCAACGAGGACTGGCACCTGCACCGGGTCGACCTCGACGCACCTGGCGAGCCCGCGCTCGACCTGACACCGCTGGCGCCGGGATCGCGCGTGTTCGCCGCGGAGCCGATGAAGTCGGTTCCCGGGAGCGTGCTCGTCTGGATGAACCGCAGGCCGATGTTCATCGACCTGTTCCGGATCGACGTCGCCACCGGCGAGACGACACCGCATGTGGAGCAGCCCGAGCTGGGCGACAACATGCTGGTCGGCCGCGACGGCGAGGTGGCGTTCCATTCGGTGCTGGCCGATGACGGCACCTACGAGTTCCACGCGGTCGACCCCGGGACCGGGGAGAAGCGCTTCCTGCGCCGGATGGGCGGCCCGGAGTACCCGTTGGGGGTGCCTCTGCAGGTGGTGACGCCCGACGGGAAGGGCCTGCTGGTCGGCGCCTACCAGGACTCCGACGACCTGCGGCTCGTCCGCATCGACCGGGAGACCGGCGAGGAGACCGTGGTCGCGGCTGTGGAGGGGAGCAGTCTGTGCACCATTGGTCTGGCGGACCCCCGGCTTCCTCCGACCCTGTTCATCAGCCGGCGGACCGGGGAGGTCATCGCGGCCCGCTTCGTCGGCGACCGGCCCGGGATCGAGGTGCTGGACCCGCACTTCGCCGAGGTCTACGCCGAACTGGAGAAGCTTTCCGACGGTGTGCTGCACACGGTGTCGTCCGACGAGTCGGAGCGTCGCTGGGTCGCGTCCTTCATCCGCGACCGCGAACCGAAAGCGACCTGGTTCTACGATCACGGCACCGGTGAGAGCCGGCTGCTGTCCAGCCCGCACCTGGACCCGGCCGGCCTGGCCCCCATGAAGGCGGTCCGCTTCCCGGCCCGCGACGGGCTGCCGCTGCACGCGTTCCTGACGCTGCCGGTCGGCGTCGAGCCGGAAGGGCTGCCGTTGGTGCTGCTGGTGCACGGCGGGCCGTGGCACCATGACTCGTGGGCCTACAACCCGACGGTGCAGTTCCTCGCCAACCGCGGCTACGCGGTGCTGCAGGTGAACTTCCGCGGCTCCTCGGGCTACGGGAAGCGGCACATAACGAGTGCGATCGGCGAGTTCGCCGGGAAGATGCACGACGACCTCATCGACGCCGCGGACTGGGCGGTGGCGCAGGGATACGCCGACCCCGCCCGCATAGGTATCAGCGGCGGCTCCTACGGCGGCTACGCGGCGCTCGTCGGCGTCACGGTCACCCCGGACCGCTTCGCCGCCGCGGTGGACTACGTGGGCATCTCGGACCTGGCGAACTTCATGCGCACCCTGCCGCCGTTCACCAGGCCCGCCATGGCCAACAGCTGGTACCGCTACGTCGGCGACCCCGAGGACCCGGCCCAGGAAGCCGACATGCTGGCCCGCTCGCCCATCACCATGGTCGACCGGATCCGCACCCCGCTGCTGGTCGCCCAGGGCGCCAACGACGTCCGCGTGGTCCAGGAGGAGTCCGACAACATCGTCGAACCCCTGCGCGCGCGTGGCGTGCCCGTCGAGTACCTCGTCGCCGACGACGAGGGCCACGGCTTCGAGAACCCTGAGAACCAGATCAGGCTGCATCGCGCGATCGAGCAGCACCTCGCCGAGCATCTCGGTGGCCGCCGAGACACCGCGCCCCAGGCGTAGAGGCCGGCGTGCGGCGGTCCGGCGAAGGGCCTCGCCGGACCGCCGCGGAACCAGGTCGTCGTCTCCCTCGGATCACGGATGTTCGGATACGGTCCGGGGGTGAGCTTCCGGTTGGCTGCATACGCTGTGTGCATCGAAGACGGGCGGGTGCTGCTCGCCCGCTGCGCATCACCGACCGGCGAGAGCAACTGGACCCTTCCGGGCGGCGGGGTCGAGCACGGGGAGGACCCCTTCGACGCGGTGATCCGGGAGGTCGCCGAGGAGACCGGCTGCGAAGCGGCGGTCGAGCGCCTGCTGGGCGTGGACTCGAGGATGATCCCCGTGGCCGAGCGCCGCGTGCCCGGCCCGCTTCCGCACCAGAACGTCGGTGTCTTCTACCGGGTCCGGATCACCGGCGGCGAGCTACGGCCCGAGCCGAACGGCGAGACCGCCGAGCCGGTGTGGACGCCGATCCCCGACGTCGCTCACCTCCGCCGGTCATCACTGGTCGACGTCGGTCTCACCCTGGGACGGACCGTCCCGGCAACCGGCCATGTCGCTCCCGTTCCGGTCGGTGGCCTGATTCAGCATTGAGGCCGGAACCACGACGCCTGTCCGCGCCTACGCCGGATCACCCGGCGCCGCCCTGCGGTTCTCCTCGAGGAGGGCGTTGACGCGCTGCAGGACATCGAGCTGGGCGGGGTTGTACAACTCGGCCAACCCCTGGCCGATGACCGACATGGTGAGCGCCTCTCCCCGTGTGGTTTCTGCCGCCGGGTCCTCCAGCGACGGGTGGTCCCGGTACTGCTCGAGGATCTCGGGGACGGTGCGTTCGGCCAGCTGTTGCCGGGTTTCCTCGCCCGCATCCGCGGGCAGAGCGTCGAACTCCGCCGCGACCGGTGTGCGGGGAACCGAGTTCACCTCCTGCAGAGCCGCCATCGTCGAGGGCCCGAAGACCCGGGAGAAGAGCAGGAGGAGCGACCGGTCGGCATCCGGGGTCCCGGCATCGATCCGGTCGAAACCCGGCGGCAGGTCGGCCAAGGCCCGGCACCTGATGATCAAGGCCAGTTCCTCTCGCATCCGCTGCTGACGTTCGATGCTCGCCGCCAGCTCGGCATCGAGAGTGCGGAGCACCTGTTCGGCGTTCTCGTCCGACTCCTCCATCGCGGCGATGTCGGACAGCGGCACGCCCAGGTCGACGAGCCGGCGGACCCGCAGCAGCCGGATCAGATGCCTGATCCGGTACTGCTTGTACCCGTTCGCCGCTCTCTCCGGTTCCTCCAGCAGTCCGATCTTGTGGTAGTGGCGGACGGTTTTCAGCGTCGTGCCTGCAAGTTCAGCCAACTGACGCGTACTCCACGCCACCGGACACCCCCCCAACCTCGGCGTGCTACCCGCTTCCGGCGCTCGCGACGATAGTGCCCGAGACAGCTCATTATCAGGTTTCCTGAGTCTGTTCGGGTGACAAGTGCTGCTTCTCCTTGATTGTCAGCTCGCTTCTCCTTCATGCTCGCGCCAAGTTCATCAGGGTTCCTGATGATTGTCGCCACGTACCGAGTCCGGCCGCCGCGACTTCCGGACGAGGAAGGACCGCTCATGTCCACACCGACCACCGACTCCGGGACCACCGCCACACCGTGGGGCAACGCGGTGCTCGTCGACTTCGACGACGGCATCGCCTGGGTCACGCTGAACCGGCCCGAGAAGCGCAACGCCATGAACCCGGCCATGAACGACGAGATGGTGCGCACCCTCGACGCACTCGAGGCCGACCCCCGCTGCCGGGTCATGGTGCTGACCGGCGCGGGCGAGTCCTTCTCCGCGGGCATGGACCTCAAGGAGTACTTCCGCGAGGTCGACCAGAACGCCGACCCGTCGGTCCAGGTCCGCGTCCGCCGGGCCAGCGCCGAGTGGCAGTGGAAGCGGCTGGCGCACTGGTCCAAGCCGACGGTCGCGATGGTCAACGGCTGGTGCTTCGGCGGTGCCTTCACCCCGCTCGTGGCCTGCGACCTGGCGATCTCCGACGAGGAAGCGCGCTACGGGCTGTCGGAGATCAACTGGGGGATTCCGCCGGGCGGTGTCGTCAGCCGCGCGCTCGCCGCGGTCGTCAGCCAGCGCGACGCGCTGTACTTCATCATGACCGGCGATACCTTCGACGGGCGCCGGGCCGAGCGGATGCGGCTGGTCAACGAGGCGGTGCCGGCCGAGCGGCTGCGCGAGCGCACCCGCGAGCTGGCGCTCAAACTCGCCTCGACGAACCCGGTCGTGCTCCGTGCGGCGAAGGTCGGCTACAAGCTCGCCCAGGAGATGCCCTGGGAGCAGGCCGAGGACTACCTCTACGCCAAGCTGGAGCAGTCGCAGTTCCTCGACGCCGAGCGCGGCCGGGAGAAGGGCATGGCGCAGTTCCTGGACGACAAGTCCTACCGGCCGGGGCTCTCGGCCTACTCGACCGACTGACCTGCGCGGGAGGCGCGACGATGCGTGACGAGGGACTGGGCTCCTGGCCGGCGCGGCGGGCGCGGATGACCCCGGGCCGGGTGGCACTGGTGCACGGCGAACGCCGCGACACCTACGCCGAGCTGGCCCGCCGCACCGCCGCGCTCGCGCGGGGGCTCCGCGAGCGCGGGGTGCGACGCGGCGACCGGATCGGCTACCTGGGCCCGAACCACCCGGCCTACCTGGAGACGCTGTTCGCCTCGGCCTCGCTCGGGGCGGTGTTCGTGCCGGTCAACACCCGGCTGGCGGCGCCGGAGCTGACCTACGTCCTGGCCGACGCAGGGGTGTCGGTCCTCGTCCACACCGCCGCGACGGGGCACCTGGTCGACGCCGCGGCGTCGCCGGTGCTCCGCGAGCGCCTCGTGGTCGACGAGGACAGCTACGAGGACGTGGCAGGCGGGGTGGGCGAGCCGGTCGCCGAGCCCGTCGGCCTCGACGACCCCTGCCTGATCATGTACACGTCGGGGAGCACCGGGCGGCCGAAGGGCGTGGTGCTCAGCCACGGCAACCTGACGTGGAACTGCGTCAACGTCCTGGTGGAGTCGGATCTCTCCGGCTCGGAGGTCGCCCTCGTGGCGGCCCCGCTGTTCCACACCGCCGCCCTCGGCATGACCTGCCTGCCGACACTGCTCAAGGGCGGCACCGCGGTGCTCATGGAGTCCTTCGACCCGGCCGCGGCGCTCGAGCTGGTCGCCCGGCATCGCGTCACCCTGCTGTTCGGGGTTCCGGCGATGTACGACGCGATCGCCGCGCATCCGAGCTGGGAGAGCGCGGATCTGTCCAGCGTGCGCGCGATGCTCTGCGGCGGGTCTCCGGTACCGGATGCGACGATCCGCCGCTACCTGGACCGCGGCCTGGTGTTCGTCCAGGGCTACGGGATGACCGAGACCTCGCCGGGTGTGCTCATCCTCGACCCCGACGCGGTGCGGACGAAGGCGGGCACCGCCGGTGTCCCGTCCTTCTTCACCGACGTGTCGGTGGTCGATCCGTCCGGGAACCCCGTGGCCGCGGGGGAGCGCGGCGAGATCGTGGTGCGGGGCCCGAACGTCATGCTCGGCTACTGGAACCAGCCCGACGCCACCGACGAGGCGCTCTCGGGCGGGTGGATGCACTCCGGGGACGTCGCCACCGTGGACGAGGACGGGTACATCACCATCGTCGACCGGATCAAGGACCTGATCATCTCGGGTGGGGAGAACGTCTACCCGGCCGAGGTGGAGTCCGCTCTGCACGAGCACCCGGCTGTGGAGTTGTGCGCGGTCGTCGGGGTACCCGACCCGAAATGGGGGGAGGTCCCGCGTGCGGTCGTGGTGCTGCGCCCGGGGGTAAGCGCCACTGCCGATGAGCTCCGCGACCACCTGCGCCGCCACCTCGCCGCCTACAAGGTGCCCAAGCAGGTCGACTTCTGGGACGACCTGCCGCGCACCGGGGCCGGGAAGGTCCGGAAGTCGGACGTGCGCAGGAGGTTGGCGTGACACCCGGACTCGCCGCGGAGCCGGTGCGGGATGATCGGGCGGTGTCGCGCGATGGCCTGACGGAGCCGCTCACCCTCTACTTGGTCAAGCGCCTGGAGCAGGTGATCCGGGCGCGGATGGACGAGGCGTTGCGCCCGCACGGCCTGACGACGCTGCAGTTCACCGCCCTCACCGCGCTGCGCCGCCGGGACGGGCTCTCCTCGGCCCAGCTCGCCCGGCGCTCGTTCGTGACTCCCCAGACGATGAACGAGATGGTGCGCTGGCTGGAGAAGCACGGGCACATCGAACGCCGGCGCGACCCCGACAACCGGCGCGTCCTGCTGATCACGCTCACCGAGTCCGGGCGGTCGTTGCTGCGGCGGTGCGATCCGCTGGTCGGGGCGATCGAGGCGGAGATGCTGGGGGCGATACCCGAGGTCCAGCATCCGCTGTTGCGGCAGAGCCTCGAACTCGGCTACACCGCCCTGAGCGCGGTGGACCGGGAGGAACCAACCAGTACCTGACCAAGCCCGAGCCCAGGTGGCTGCTGGGGTCAGTTCGCTGGGCAGACCGGACGGGTCGGGGCGGGAACGGGCAGACTCGCGCGTTCGGCGTCGGTGAAGCTGCGGTTGCCGATGGCTTCGCAGAGGCCGCGTTGCCACACCGCGGGGTCCAGCGCCAGGGGGCCGCCGACGCCGTCCTCGTCGGCGTAGAGGACGGTGCTGCCGTCCCTGGAGGCGCTGATGAACGAGTACGGGGTGGCCTCCCCGCTGCCGTCGGGGCGGCCGAACTCGTAGGAGTCGACGGGCGTCGGAGTCCCGATCTCGTATATGCGGACGGCGTTGTTGGCCGCGATCAGGTAGCGGCCGTCCGGCATGAACCCCGCGTACCACGGGGTTCCGCGGATGTCGGTGAGGCTGTAGAGCGGGCCGATGTCTCTGCGGGGCGGGTCGCGTCGCCACAGCTCGACGACGCTCCCTTGGCGGAGCAGGGCGAAAGCGCGGCCACTGCGGTCGAACTGGACGCCGACGTGATCCGCGGCGGTCACGGTTTCGGTGACGCGTCCGGTGGTCAGGTCGACGATGCGGATGGTCGGGTCACCGAAGATGGTCACCGCGAGCCGGTTCTCGGCTGGGTAGACGCGGATGCCCATTCGCTGCTCGGGTGGTTTCCCATCGGCGGCTGCGGTGCTCCGCGCCTGGTCAGCGCGCTACGTAGGCGCTCATGAGGGCTTGGACCTCGTAGACGTCGACGCCCTTGCCGAACTGCTTCGTGATCGGCTCGGCTTGGCCGGAGAGCCAGATCTTCAGCTCGGCGTCGAGGTCGAAGGTTCCGGCGGTCTCCACGGAGAAGTGCGTGATGCTGCGGTAGGGGATCGAGTGGTACTCGACCTTGCGGCCGGTCATGCCCTGCTTGTCGACGAGGATCAGGCGCCGGTCGGTGAAGAGGAACGAGTCGCGGATCAACTGGTAGGCGGCGTGGACCTCCTCCCTCGGCGACAGCAGGCGCCCGAACTCCTGCGCTGCCGCTTGAGGTTCGATGCGGGAAGCGTTGCCCATCATTCCGTCGAAAAGTCCCATGCACACATTCCTTACCGAAGTTCTGATGCCCTGCGATCACGGTAACGGACCGCTGGATGCCCGACCTCGTCCCTCCGCGGATCGACGCCAACGGGCTGATGCCGAGGCCGTTCAACCGCGCTCAGGGAAGGGCCTCGATGCGCTCCATGTGTTCCTCGCCCCATTCGCCGAGGGGTGCGAGTGCGGTGTTGAGGGAGTGGCCGAACTCGGTGAGCGAGTACTCCACCTTGGGCGGAACCTGGTGGTAGATCTCGCGGTGCACCAGGCCGCTGGACTCCATCTCCCGGAGCTGCAGGATCAGCATCCGCTCGCTGATGCCGGGCACCGCCCGCCGCAGTTCCCCGAAGCGCACCGGGCCTTCGCCGAGCGAGAACAGGATCAGGCCCTTCCACTTGCCGCCCATGACGGCGATGGCGGCGTCGAGTCCGCAGGTATAGGACCGCTTGGTCATCGACGCTCCTACTGACAAGGATGTGGGTACCGAACAGAATTGTAGGTACTTGATCAGATGTGTGCGGGCTTTCAGGATGAAACAAGCGCCACGCGGAACGCCTCTGTTCGTGATTCCCGTGGCCGCCCGACAATCCGACTGCTGACCGGAGTGACGCATGACCAGGGACAACCGCACACCTGTGACCGTCATCGGGCTGGGTTCGATGGGCCGGGCGCTGGCCGCGGCGTTCATCGCCGCCGGGCACTCGACGACGGTGTGGAACCGCACGCCGGCCAAGGCCGCGGCATTGGTGGCCAAGGGGGCCGTCCAGGCCGGGTCGGTGGGGACCGCAGTCGAGGCGAGCCCGCTGGTCATCACGTGCCTGACCACCTTCGAGGACACCCGCACCGCACTGGAGCCGGCTGCGGCCGCGCTGTCCGGACGTGCCCTCGTCACGTTGAACAGCGGCTCACCCGCCGATGCCCGTGCCATGGCCGACTGGGCGACCGGCCGCGGCGCGCGGTTTCTGGCCGGAGCGGTCAAGAACGTGCCGGCGGCTGTGGGAGCGCCGGACACGCTGCTGTACTACGGCGGTGACAAGACGGTCTTCGACGAGTACGAGACGGCGCTGAAGGCTCTGGGCGGCGACACCGTCCATCTCGGAGACGAGACCGACCTCGCGGCCCTGTACGAGATGGCGGTGGGCGCCATGCTGCTGCCCGCGCTCGTCGGCTTCTTCCAGGGTGCCGCGGCTGTGCAGGCCCGTGGGCTGGAAGCCGGCAGCATGGTGCGGTTCGCCGGCAAGTGGCTGGACATGATCAAATCTCTGCTGCCGGTCTACGCCGAGGAGATCGACAGCGGTGACTACACCGATGATGCCTCCTCGGTGAACCTGTTCCTCGCGGGCGTGGCCCACGACCGGGATCTGACCGAGGAGACCAACGTCGACACAGCCTGGCTGGCTCCACTGCACGAACTGCTGAAGCGGGCGGCTGCGGTGGGTCACGGCGACCACAGCGTCTCGGCCCTGACCGAAGTGCTCAGGAACTCCGCGCAGAAGGCGTAACAGCACACTCGGCTCGCCCGCCGCGGTTACGTCCGCTGCGGGGCGAGCCGCTTGGTGGTCCGCCGGAACGCCCAGACCACGACGAGCGCGGCCAGCACGGTCAGCGGGGTGCCCATCGAGATCTTGGCCACGGCCAGCCAGGTGGTGGAGTCGGCGAGGTAGAGCCACTGCTTGACCACGAACCGGGCGCCGAAGACCGCCGCCGCGAACAGCGTCGCGACGTCGTGCGCGCGCAGCGCGAGGCGGTCGGAACGCCAGTCGTGCGTGCCGCCGTGCATCAGGTTCCACACGACGCCGGTCAGCGGGCGGCGGACCAGCACCGAGCCGAGCGTGCAGGCGAAACCGGCGAGCGACGCCCAGATCCCGATCACGAAGAAGTCCTTCGCCGACCCGGTCAGGGCGACGATGCCCACGGCGACCGCGAGACCGAGCAGCCCTCCGATCGCCGAGGTGAAGCGCTCTCCGCGCAGCAACCGGTACCCGGTCAGCGCCAGCCCGACGGAGATGGAGACCCCGATCGTCATCGGCAGCGGGAGGAACGCGTTGGCCACCACGAAGACGACGACCGGGACCGTCGAGTAGACGAACCCCATGGGGCCGCCCATCTGGTCGAGCATCGTGGGCTTCTTCTCGGCGGCTGCGGGCTCGGTGGCCGGAAGGGTCGCGGTCGGGGTCTCGTCGTCCAGGTCAACCCGGCGGTGGTGTTCCGTCATGGTTGTGCCGTCCTTCCAAACGGTGTGCGGGCGTGAGATCAGGAAAAGCTGTGCCGCAGCGGCACACTCAAGCCCGTCGTGACGCGGACCACATGCGGGTCGGGTCGTCCGCTCAGGGAAGGAACAACTGGGACAAGCTCGCCGCGCTGATCCCAGAGGCACAGCATGGCGGCCTCGCGCTGCGGGGTTTCCGCCATGCCCAGTACAGGTCCAGCGCTGGAGGTGCTGCTTGTCTCCGGACGGTCAGGGGGTCCGGGGCGTGAAGCGGGCGCGGAAGCCTTGCGGGAGCAGGAGGTCGTGGAACTTCGGTACACAGGTTTCCGTCGTGGGGCGTACTTCGTGGTTCCGGGTGAGCCAGTGGGCGGTCAGGCACAGCTGGATCATGCCGAGTTGGGTGCCCACGCAGACGCGGGGGCCCGCTCCGAAGGGGATGTAGGTGTGGCGCTTCGGGGTTCTCGCCGGGTCCAGCCAGCGGTCCGGGGTCACCTCGTCCGGGTGGTCCCACCAGCGGGGGTCGCGGTGCATCAGGTAGGGGCTGAACATCACGTGGTCGTCCGGGCGCAGGTGCCACTCGCCGAGGGTCGTCGCGCGGCGGGCCGTGCGGCCGATCAGCCAGGTCGGCGGCCACAGGCGCAGGACTTCCTTGACCACCGCCTCGGTCTGCGGCAGGGCCTGCAGTGGCGGCGGTTCCTCGCCCGTCCAGGCCGCTGCTTCCGAGGCGACGCGGTGGTGCAGGTCGGGCCGGGTCGCCAGCGTCCACACCAGCCAGGTCAGCGCGGTGGCCGGCACCCCGAACGCGGCCAGCATGATGCCGCGGAGCAGGAGCTGCACCTGTTGTTCGGTCAGCTCCGGATCGCGCGCCGCGAGCAGCACGTCCATCAGGTCCTGCGGGTGGTCGGCAGGCGGCTGGGCGCGGCGCCGGTGGATCCGCTCCGTCACCGCGGTCAGCGTGCCCTCGCGAGCCCGCAGGAAGCGGCGGATGTGGCGGGACGGCCACCAGGCCGGGAACAGCTGGGAGCTGCCGCCCAGCGGCTCGATCGCCCGCACGTTCTCGGTGAGGACCTCGGCCATGCCGTCGGCGTCTGCGCCGAGGCAGAAGTCGGCGGTCGCGAGGCCCGCGAACCGCTCCATGACGGGCAGGACGTCCACCGGCTCCCCGCCGGTTTCGGCCAGGGTCTGCTCGAACAGCAGCCGCAGACGGCCGGCGTGGGCCTGGGCGACAGCCCGGTTGAGCCCGTGCCAGCCCTTGCGCCGGGCCGTCATCCACGCCTGGGCGTCCGCCGCGGCGCGTTCGGGGTCGATGCGGGTCGCCAGCGGGACGCTCTCGCTGTGGAAGTCGTCGTTGGTGCGGGTGAGCAGGTCGTGCACCAGGTCGGGGTCGAGCACCACGATCGTGCGCTCGTCGAAGGAGAAGACGTCGCCGTACTCCCGCCGGCAGCGGATGAGGAACGCCATCCGGTCGCGGTCGTAGTCCAGCGTGTTGCCGACCAGCCAGCGACCTTTCGGTCCGGGTGGCCGCGCCGTGCGTGTGCCGAGCATGCCCTGCTCCTCCGCGCGCGGGGCGGCGGTCGGACGACCACCGCCCCCGCGACCGCCTCAGTTCGTGCTGATCCAGTAGGTGTAGAAGCCGCCCATCCGGGTCTTGCCGAAAAGCCGGGCAGTGATGTGCCGGAGGTAGCTCTTCATTCCGTCCTCCTTGATCCGTGCGATTGCTCGACGGTTCAGTCTGACCATTCGAGCCGGGACTTCCAGCGCCCCAACGGTCTAACTTGCGGGCGCGAAATTGAGGCCGCGCAGCTCATTCCAGCTCCGCCTCGGTGTCGAAAAGCATCGCGTCGCTCACCGGGTATTCGGCCATCTACATCGAATGTTCGATCTCGGATTGCCCCGATGACGCGTTTTCGGCGATTGCCCGAACCGGGAGGATGATCGCGGACTGGCGTGCCGGATCGTGGTACACGGTCTGGTCGGCGGCCAGGAGGGTGGTGGCGGTGGCACGTGCTTCTCCGGTGCCCGGGTTGCGCGCGTAGCGGGGGAAGGCGCCGCTGGAGACCTGGACGAGGATACGGTGCCCGCGCTTGAAGCGGTGCGCGGTCGGCCAGAGCCGGACGGTGGCGCAGCGTGGTTCGTCGGCGCCGGTGAGGCTGACGAGGCCGTCGCAGACGTTCCAGGAGCGCCCGGCGGGGTCGACGTCGCAGAGCCGGACGAACACGTCGGCGTGGGGCAGACTGGACCGGAACCAGATCTCGGCGCCGACCTCGCCGATGATCTCGACGTCCTCGTCGAGGGTGGGCGTGGTGTAGGTGAGCACGTCGGGCCGGGCCTGCAGCGCGGTGTTGTCGGCGCGGCCGCTGTCCCGGACCAGGCGCACGCCGCCGACTGCGGGCGTCGGGTCGGCCGGGTCGTAGCGGTACTGGTCCGGCTCGGACTCGGCCGGCGGCTCAGTCGTCAGCACGCCGCCGGAATGCAGGTGGAAGCGCTGCGGTGGGTAGCCGGTGGGCGGCCAGGACTCGAAGTCGCGCCAGGTTTCCTCGCCCATGACATAGAGCCGGACCGGTGCGCGTCGCGGCGGTTGCTCGCCGCGCGCGTGGGCGAGTCCGAACTCGAGTGCCTCGTCGACCGGTGTGCTGGTGAACTCCGCGTGGGTCCAGGGGCCGATGGTCAGCCGTGCCGGGCGCCCTTCGTCCTGCAGAATTCGGAAGTCGCGGAGCTGGCCGGGAAGGAAGATGTCGTACCAGCCGCCGATGGAGCTGACCGGCACGGTCACGTCGGCCACTCGGCCGGTGTGGTCCAGCTCGGCCCAACGCGGGTCGTCCGCGTCGTGGGCGAGGATGTCCTGGACGTACTCGGAGCGCCGGCCGAACGCGGCGATGTCGGCGCGGTTGAGCGGAAGCGTCCACAGCGCCCGCGCCGTCTTCCTCGCCTGGATCGGCTGGCGCAGCATCGCCAGGCGGCGTTGCTGGGTGCCGACCAGCACGCCCCACCCGAAGGGCGTCTCCAGCGACATGCCGTCGGAGCGCAGGAACTCCAGCGTCAGGGCCGACTCCGTCACGATCGGGATGATCGCCTTGACCTGGGGTGGCAACCGGTCGGCGACCGCCCACTGCACGTGTCCCAGGTAGCTCATGCCGTAGAGCACGATCGCCTCGCCGGACCAGGGCTGTCCCACGAGCCAGTCGAGGGTCGCCAGACCGTCCGCGCGCTCCTGCCGCATCGGGTCGAAGGTGCCTCCGGAGCCGAACCCGCCGCGCACGCTCTGGATCAGCACCTGGTAGCCGCGCTCGGCCAGCGGCCGGGCCAGTACCGCGCCGAACGGGCCGCGCCGGCCGTACGGGGTGCGGATCAGTGCGGTCGGCAGGCCCTCACCGCCTGCTCGTGGTGCCCACCGGTCCGCCAGGAGTTCGACCCCGTCGGGCATCGGTACGCGGAGATCCCGCTGGACCACCACGTCCCGCGTCAGCGGCGGGGACAGTTTCAGGCGGTGCTCGATGAGGCGGCTGATCAGGTTCACCGCGGTTCCTCCCCGGTCAAGTGGCTTGTCGTCAGGACGGACATCACGCCCATCAGCCGGTCGGTGAACGCCTCGGGATCAAGCGGGTCGGCGCCGTCGACCACCCAGCTCGTGACGAAGGAACCCGCGCCGCCCGTCAGGAAGGCGGCGAGATCGTCGATGGCCTCCCGGGTGAGCCGGTCTCCGTGCAGCCGCTGGATCGCCTGCCGGTTGATCGGCAGGAGCACCCCGATCAGCCCGCGATCCAGTGCGAACGCGCAGGATCCGGTCAGCAGGGCGCGGTAGAAGGCCCGGTGACCGGCGAAATGCCGGGCCACGGCGAGCGCCTGTTCACGTCCGGCCGCCACCCGCGGGTCGTCCGCGAGGTGCGGCAGCAGCTCCCGCCTGACGAGATCGAGGCCGGCTTCCAGCAGCAGCGCGTCGCGGTCGCCGAAGTGCTGGTACACCACCCTGCGGCTCACGTCCGCGGCCTCGGCGATGTCGGAGAGCGTGACGGCCGCCGTGCCGCGCTCGGTGACCAGCTCGACCGCTGCGCGCATCAGCGCGGCGCGCGAGCGGCGCACCCGGCGATCCCGGGCGGGTTCAGCCACGTTCAGGTCCACGCCGAAATAATGCACAGGTGTAACTAAACGATCAAGTGTTCCTCATCGCGTCAAGAGCCGAGCCCGCTGCGCTGCGTCGCGGCCGCTGGTCACGAAGTCGCGATGTTCCAGATGCGGATGGTGCCGTCTGCGTGGCCGGTCACGGCGACGGGCTCGCCGTTGATCTCGGTTGCTGTCACGGCCGTCGGGCTGTGCTCATCGGGGGCGGTCAGCGCACCGCCGAGCTGTTCGGAACGGGTGAGGTCCCAGACCAGGGGCGGTTCGTCCGCGGCTTCGGTGACGGCGATCGGCCGCTCGCCGGCCAGGGTGATCGCCTGGATGCTGCCGGCATGCCCGGACAGTGGTGCGCCGAGGGGCTCGCCGGTGATCAGGTCCCACATCCTCAGCTCGTTGTCGTCGCCGGCGGTGAGCATTACCGCGCGGCCGGCCAGCTCGGTCACCGCGATGGCGTCGACGTGGGTGCCGGTGGTCCGATGGCCCCCGACGGCCTCGCCGGTGAGCGCGTCCCACACCTCGACGCGGGGGTCGTGCCCGCCGGTGACGGCAACTGGCCGGCCGTCCACCACGGAGGCGGTCATCACGCCGTTGTAGCTACCCCGGATTTCGGCGATGCGTTCGCCGGATGCGAGCGCCGAGACCAGTAGCAGGCCTTCTTCGCTGCTGCTGAGCACCAGCGGCCCGCGCGCGGATGGGACGGTGGTGAGGGCGGTGACGCCGAGGCCGTGCCCGGTGACGGTCTTGCCGATCTTCTCGCCGGTGGTCAGGTCCCAGCAGCGGACCGCGCCGCCCAGGTAGTCCTCGCCGAGCAGGGCGGTCAGGTCGAACCGGCCGCCGCCGGTCACCAGCACCGGACGCCCGTCGAGCCGCGTCGCGGTCAGTTGGTGGAGGACCTCGTAGGCATCCGGCTTGCCTTTCTCGTCCTCGAAATCCTCGTCCTCGTCGTCCCAGATGGTCCCTTCGGCATCGGGAACCGGCTCTTCGGGCGCGGCGTCGTCGAGATCGATGTCGCGGGGGAGGCGTTCACCCGTGGTCAGGTCGCAGGTCCACAGGGAGCCGTCGCCGTGCGTGCCGATCACCGCCGGGGTGCCGTCCAGGACGAGCGGAGCAAGAGTGTGGACGGCGTCGCCCTCCGAGTCGGGAAAGGTGCGCGAGATTCGGTGATCAGACATGTGCAGGAGAGTAGACGCCGATGCCGACGCCGACGTGATCGTCCTCCGAGCGAGGTCCCGTCGGGCGGCTTCGCCGGGCGTCGTTACTGGAACATCGTGTGAGGGCGGCCAGACGGACGTGGCGCGCGTTGTCGGTGCCCTGCGGCAGCATGTCCGCGACAACGGGAACGCGTGGAGCGAGGAGCTGCGATGTCTCGGCGTACGTCTGCGAACCTGCACTTCGTCGAGGCAGGGGATGGGGTTCCGGTGCTGGCTGCACGGGTGGACTCCCGACCACCGTCTGGTGCTGGGCTGCATGGAGCCCGTTTTCGCCGGGCGCCCGGGGTACCGCCGGTTGTACCCCGACCTGCCCGGAATGGGTAAGTCGCAGGCACCGTCGTCCATCGCCGGCGCCGACGATGTGCTCGATGCCGTGCAGGACTTCGTGGACGACACCATCGGCGACGCACCGTTCCTGCTGGTCGGCAACTCCTACGGTGGCTACCTCGCCCGCGCGCTCACCGGGGCCCGGCCCGAGCAGGTGCGCGGGCTGGCGTTGATCTGCCCGGTGGGCACCGAGGTGCTCAACGCCGGGCGCACCGTTCCCGAGTGTCAGGTGCTGCGTCCCGACCCCGAACTCGTCGACTCGCTGGACGGGCGGCTCGCAGTGGAGTTCGAGGCGATGTCGGTGGTGCAGACTCCGGAAACCCTGCGGCGGTTCCGCGACGAGATCATGGTGGGTCTCGATCTCGCCGACACGGAGGCGCTGAGCAGAATCCAGCAGCGCTACCAGCTTTCCGAGGGTCCCGAGAGCGGTGCGCGGTTCGAGCGACCGACCCTGATACTGACCGGTAGGCAGGACGGCATCACGGGCTATTTCGACCAGTTCGCCCTGTTGCCGCACTACCCGCGAGCGAGCTTCGCGGTACTCGACGTGGCCGGGCACAACCTCCAGATCGAGCAGCCGGAACTGTTCGGGGCAATGATGCTGGAGTGGCTCGACCGCGTTGCCGTCGAGTGGTGAACCAACACCGGAGCCGCGCGCCTGGCCTCAGTTGTAGCCACGGACGATATGAGGCTCGTCCTCGTTGGCCGCGTTCGACGGCAGGAGTACGTCTTCGGCGGGTTCCTGATCTTCCGCTGCGGACCGGTTCAACGTCCCGGCGAGCGACATGGTCCTCCTCCTTCCTCCTCGAGCCCCTGGGTTCTTGGCGCTGCCCGAACCCGGCAGGATCGCCGCCGGGTTGGCTGCTGTGACGTACGCTACGGTCCGCGCGGCCCGGGGCGGTTGTTCGATCCGACGAAGAACCGCAGGCGCGGTTGTTCAAGTCGCCGAGGAGGTCGCAGTCGTGGTCCTCGACGGGTTCGTCGTTGAGGACCACGAAACGCGGGCGGGGCGCCTCAGAGCCGCCTCCTCTGGCTCCGCTCAGTGCAGTGGGGAGAACGCGGTGGGAATGGCGATGGTGGAGGTCGCGTGGGCGATGTTCTCCGGGCCGTTCTCGGGTGGCCAGATCCCGCTTTCGTAGGACGCCCGGCGGATGGCCAGCCGCTCGTCGAGGCTGGGGAACGGCCAGATGTGCGTGATGCGGGGGACGCCGTCCAGTCCGTACATCGCCGTGGTGAGCGGAAACAGCTTGGTGCGTTCGGGGAGCGCGGCCTCCCAGCCGGCCATGGTGGGTAGCAGTCCGCCGACCTTGAGCTCGTAGGTCCGGAACTCGTAGACGTCGCCGTAGCGTCCGACCTGGACGGGAGGGACGAAGGGAAACGGGGCATAGCTCTCGACGGTGAATGACTCCAGGTACTCGCCGACCCCGAACGGATCGGAACTGGTGAGGACCCGCTGCCGTTCCTCGGCGAGTGTCTCGGCGTCCTCGAATTCCCGGAGCAGGAGCACCCGGCCGACGATGACGCCGTGCTCCGTTTCCCAGCAGCCGAGCAGTTTTCCGCGCGCCAGTGCGCCCGTGGTGTAGTCCTCGAGGGCGGAAAGCGCTTTGGGCACCGTGTAGAGCTTCAGCGCGAGCTGGGTGAGTTCGTACAGCACTGCAAGACCTCCATAAGCATGCGAATCAATTGCAATCATGGGCGACGACGTCTGCCGCGGGCCCTTCACCCGGGATGAGGCGTGGTCTCGGTCGCGGCGGTGTGGCCCGCCGCGCGGCCGAACACCGCTGCCCGCATGAGGGCGGCACCGCCGGGGTAGTCGCCGTAGAACAGCCCGCCGGTGGCCTCGCCCGCCGCGTACAGGGCGGGCACGGGCATGCCGTCGGCGCCGAGTGCCCGCCCGTCGGGATCGATTCGCACGCCGCAGAACGTGAACGTCAGCCCGGCGACCGTGTGGTAAGCGACGAACGGCGGCCGTTCCAGCGGTGTGGCCCAGTGGGACTTGCCGCGCAGCTTGGCGTTCTCCCACTCGGGCCCCAGATGACGGTGCCGCAGCTCGCGGCTGGCCTGGAATCCGCCGCTGGCGATCGCCACCGCGTCGGCGGGCACCGTGCTGTGACCGGACACAACGCCCGTGACGCGCGCGTTGTCGCGAACCACGTCGGTGAGTGGCGTGGACCAGCGGATCTCGACGCCGATCCGTTCGGCGTGGCGCAGCAGCGGTTTGATCACCTCGAACCCGCGCGACATGCCTTCTCCCGTGCTGGTCAGGATCTGCCCGGGCGGGATGCGCAGGGCCCCGTCGCGTACGTGTGCGCCGACAGAGCGGTTGAAGGTGAAGCGCACGCCGTTCGATGCGAGCCACCGCATGGTGTCCAGCGACCGTTCCGCGAGCGCTTCCACTAGTCGCGGGTCGGCGCGGTCGTCGCTCATCGCCATCAGCTCGGCCGCGTAGGCCGCGCCGGTGTACGCCGGTGCTTCGATCCGCTCCGCCCGCATGCCGGGTTCGAAGTCCTGGGTGATCGACGTGAGGTCGTCCGGTCCGTCGTACCGGAACAGGAACAACCCGCCCGAGAAGGCGGCGTTGCCGCCCACGTCCTCGCGGCTGCCCTTCTCCAGCAGCACGACGTCCGCCCCGGCCTCGCGGGCGGAGATCGCCGCGGCGAGCCCGGTCGACCCGCTCCGGCGGCGACGACTTTCGGTGCTGGTCCTCGGTGGTGCGGCCTGGCTCCGTCGCTGATCGTGGTTTCCGGCATGGGTCAGCTCCTGGGCTCTGTCACCAGTTGAAGGCGAGTGGTCGGGTGGTCCGTCCGTTCCGGGGCACGGGGCCCGTGTGCCGGACGAAGCCCTTGCACGGGGCGCCGGCTTCGGTGGCCAGCCAGTTCGCGGCGCCGATCAGGCGCGGCAGGTCGACTCCGACGACGTCCAACGTCGTGGTGCGCGCGCCCGCGTCGGCGATTCCGACGCTGTCCGGGCACCGGTCGTCCGGGGCGCGGCTACCGCGGAGCAGCCGGAGCGACGGGGACGGTTCGATCGCGAGGTCATCGGTGTGGTCACGCATGGGCGGCCTTCCGCAGTGCGGCGATCACCGGCTCGGACACGTCGATCGTGCCGCGCCGCAAGGCCTCGGCCCGGCATGCCGCGGAACGGTCGAACGGCACCCGCACACCCGAACCGCCCTCCACCGGCCTGGTCGCCCGGATCGACTCGGTGAACGTGGTGACGCGCCGCCGGTAGTCGTCGGCGTCGGTGAGAGCCGCCGGATCGAGTAGCAGCACGAAGAACCCGCAGTCGGAGATGCCCGGTGGGTCGGCGGCAGCGCCGCTCAGCATCCCGAGCAACTGCACGACCACGGCCAGTCCGGAGCCCTTGTGCCCGCCCCACACGCCGAACGCGCCTTGCAGCGCGGCGGCGGGGTCGAGCGTCGAGTTCCCGGTGGCGTCGTAGGCCTGGCCTGGTTGCAGCTTCTCGCCGAGCCGCGCCTTGAGCACCACTTCGCCGTACATCACCGTGGACGTGCCGATGTCCCAGATGACCGGCGTCGGCGTGGCGGGGAAGCCGAACGCGATCGGGTTGGTGCCGAACCGTCCTTCGGTACCGCCGTGCGGTGCGACCACCGCGGGCCCGCTGCCCGCGATCATCCCGGCGAACCCGGCGGCCGTGGCCTTCTCCAGGTAGTAGGAGAACATGCCGGTGTACCAGGTGTTGCGGGCGGCGACGGCGGCCATCCCGTGCGCGCGGGCCTTCGCCACCGCCAGCTCCAGCGCGCGCATGCCGACGAGGTAGCCGACCTGGTCGCCACCGTCCAGGGTCGCCGACACCGGTGTCTCGGCGGTGACCCGCATCGGCTGCGGCGCCTCAGCAGTGGTGCGCACACGTTCCACGATGGACACGGCGCGGGCGAGACCGCCGAACGGCAGCCCGCGCAGTTCGCAGTCGATCAGGTGGTCCGCGATCAGATCGGCCTCGGCCGGGCCGTGGCCGGCCCCGGCCATCGCGGCCGTGACGAGGGCGCGGGCTTCGGACAGCGTCAGCGTGTTCATGAACCGGCCTCCGCGGGAACGGGCGTCGTGGGCGACGAGGTCGTGAGGGGTCCGCGGACGGCGTGGTCGCAGGTCTCGGCCATGTTGCCGATGGCGGTGGCGCGGGTCGTGCGTCTCGCTTCGCCCGGTGTGGTCATGGCATACCTCTCCGTCGAGGTGCGGCCGCGGCTCAGGCGGCCGCGAGGCGGTGGTACCGGCTGCGGAAGAACAGCAGCGGGTCCGCCGTGGTGTCGGCGGCCAGGTCGTCGACGCGGCCGATGACGAGGTGGTGGTCGCCGGCGTCGTGCACGGCCTCGATCGTGCAGCCGATCCAGGCCACGATTCCGTCCAGCACGGGATCGCCGTGCGGTCCGGGGTGCCAGCTCACCTCGGCGAAGTTGTCTCCGCCGGACGACGCCAGCGCCCGGCACACGTCTTCCTGCCCGGAGGCGAGGACGTTGGCGCAGAACGTGCCGCTGCGGGCGATGGCCGGGAACGTCGTCGACGACTTGCCGGGCAGGAACCCCACCAGGGGCGGTTCCAGTGAGACCGACGTGAACGAGGAGACGGCCATGCCCACCGGCCCGCCGTTCAGGTCGTGCCCGGTGATCGCCACGACACCGCTGGGGAAGTGCCCCAGTACGGAGCGGAACGGGGAATAAGCATGCTGACACATTATAAGCGTGCGGACATTGATGCAAGCATGCTGACTGTCCCACTACGCTGCAGGCGTGACAGGTGAACTGCCCTATGTGGATCCGTTCGACGACGGTCGCTCGCCTTCGGTCGCGGCGACGGACATGGACGAGGCGTCCTCGCTGATCGATGCCGTGTTCCGGTTCGAGCGCGCGGTTTCGAGGATCGGCAACGCGCGGCTGCGGCCGTGGAACATGACGCTGTCCAGCTACACGGCGCTGCGAATCCTCGCCAACCGGCCGCATCTCACGCTCGCCCAGCTGTCCAGGCGGTGCTACGCCCGGCCGCAGACGATGACGCGCATCGTGACCCAGTTGGAGACCCGCGGTTTCGTCGCCCGCGGTGCGCATCCGGAGAGCGAGCGGGCGCTCTCGCTCGAGGTCACCGAGGCCGGTCTCGCCGCGCTCGACGAGATGGGCGCGGCGGTGCTCAAGATCAGCGACACGCTCAACGCGGTGCTGGGGCGGGACGGGATCGTGGCCGCGGACCGCCAGCTGCGGGAGGCCGCGCTTGTGGTGGAGGGCGAACTGCGGGAGGCGGAGCGCCCAGGAAAGTAAGCATGCGGATGTTACACCGTGACCGTGGACGCGAAAGCCGGTGTGACCACCGGGATCAGTGCCGCCGATCGCGCCCGAACGCTGCGGCTGCTCGCCGATCCGTCGGCCGCGGCCGCGCACTTCGTCCGCCCCGGGCACGTCCTGCCGCTGCGCGCGCGAGCCGGCCTCGTGCTGGAGCGGTCGGGGCACACCGAGGCGTCGGTCGACCTGTGCCGGCTCGCGGGTCTGCCGCCGGTCGCGGTCATCGCGGAACTGGTCGACGACGACGGGTCGATGCTGCGAGGCCCCGGCGTCGACGAGCTCGCTCGCCGGTTCGACCGGAGGCCGGTCAGGAAACCTCACGGCCCTCGAAAAGATGGCCCATGCGGTGCTGTTTGGTGGCCAGGTAGCCGAGATTCGCGGGCGCGGCGCCGACCGTGAGCGGGAGCCGCAGCACGACGGAAACCCCACCGGCTTCCAGGTCCCGGATCTTGTCGGGGTTGTTGGTCAGCAGCCGGACGCGAGTGGCGTCGAGGTCGCGCAGGATGGCGGCGGCGGCTCCGTAATCCCGGGCGTCGCCAGGTTGACCGATGCCGAGGTTCGCGTCCACGGTGTCCAGACCAGCGTCCTGCAGTTCATAGGCCGCCAGCTTCTTCCGGAGCCCGATGGCCCGGCCCTCGTGCCCCCGCAGGTACACCAGCACGCCGCCGTCCCGGCCGATCCGCTCGAGCGCGGCGTCGAGCTGCGGGCCGCAGTCGCAGCGCAGGGAGCCGAGCGACTCACCGGTGAGGCACTCGGAGTGCACGCGCACGGTCACCTCGCCGTGCGGCTCACCGCGGACCAGCACGAGGTGGTCGGCGCCGGTGTGCAGGTCGAGGTAGCCCAGCGCGCGGAGGCGACCGTGCCGGGTCGGCAGCTCGGTCTCCGCGGTCCGCACCACACGGGGCTCCTCGACGGCCGGCAGTGGGTGCCGCCGCCGGTAGGAGACCAGCTCCGCGATGGTCAACGTCGGCTCAGCGTCGCCGACGGTGCGCAGCATCCGCGCATGGCTGCCCGCGCACCGCCTGGCATCCCATCTGAGGTCGGCGCGGATCGTCCGACGCAGTCGACCTCTATTGCCGGAGAACACTCAGTGGTTGGCTGTGGGAAGGACACGATCGACCGGAAGGACCCACGGTGCGGATCTACGCGGAACGCCAACTGCGGGCGGCGCGCCAGGTGGTGTTCGACCTGCTCGCCATCGCCTGGATCGCGGGCGGCATCTGGTGGGCTTCCGCCCTGCGCGACTCGGTTCTGGAGCTGGGCGCACCGGGTCGGAAGCTGATCGACGCCGGGGCGAACCTGGAGCGCACGTTCGGGCAAGCATCGACCAGCGCCGGCGAGGTGCCCTTCGTCGGCGCCGAGCTGGCTGGAGCGCTCAACCTCGGCAGGGACGCGGGCAAGGTCGTGACGGAAGCCGGGCAGAACCAGATCGACGCGGTGGCCTGGGCCGCGAGCGCCACGGCGGCAGTGGTGATCGCGGTCGCCCTGCTCGTCGCGTTGCGATGCTGGTTGCTGCCACGAGTGCGTTACGCGCGGGCGGCGACCGCGGCCGTGAACATGCGTGCCACCGCCCCGGACCTGCTCGCGTTACGTGCCTTGGCCGAGTTGCCGCCCTCCCGCTTGATGGGGGTCAGCGCCGATCCCGCCGCGGCCTGGCGCGACAACGACCGGGAGATCATCGAGCAGCTGGCGTCGTTGCGCCTTGGTGACCTGGGTCTGCGCCCGATCACCTCCGGACGTCGCCTTCGCACTGGAGCGGCGTAGGACGCGCCAGTCGCGTGGGTTCGGCCGATGCCGATCTCCATGGTCGGCCGGCAGCGCGTCAGCCCCTGGAGGGGGACTTCTCGCGGAAGACCCACCAGCGGGACGCGCTGTAGGTGAACGCCGCGACGCAGGCCCCCGCGAGCAGTCTGGCCAGGCGGAAGTCCACGCCCAGCGTCGAGAGCCCCGTGGTGACGCCGACGGTGAGCCCGTAGTCGACGACGATCACCACCGCGTAGCGGACGGCCTGGCCCGCGACCGGCGCGTGTGACCGGAAGTTGAGCGTGCGGTTGAGGATGAAGTTCAACGCGAAGGCGAGCAGGTAGGCGACGGTCACCGCGACGGGCAGCGGCAGGGCGGTCCAGGCTCGCAGCGACGCCAGGATCGCGAGATCGACGAGGAAGGTGAACCACCCCAGGATCGCGAAGCCGACGAGCTCGCGGGGAAGAAACCGCCGAAGCGGGCGGGGGAGCCGGTCCAGGAGCCGGGTGAGCACGTCGCCGGCTCGCTCAACCGCGGGGACTCTGGTCGTGGTGTTCTCGTCGATACTCACTCAACACGCCAAACTCATGCTGGCAGGCGACGGCGGCCCGCTGCCGCGAGCGCCGTCGTGATCTCGTCGCGCATCCTAATGGGGTGCGCGAGGCGCTTCCGGCGCGGACCGCGGCCGTGGAACCACTGGCCCCCAGTGCTGATCCGGCTGCATAAGGCCAGGTCAGCGCGATCGGTCCGGGCTGGCGGAATCCGGATGGGATGCCCCGCCCCGCCCCGCGACGGCAAGAGGTAGCGGAAACGAGAACCGGTGTTGGAAGAAACGTCGCGGAGAGTTCACCGCTTCAGGAATGCCGCGCGGGAGACGAGGCGCGGCACTGCATCCCTCCATGCGCCGTCACCCGCTCGGCGCAGCGTGACTTGTGCTCGCTGGAGAGTTCCGGGACGCCGTCAGCGCCCGCCGGGCAGGAAGCGGGCGCGTGCCAGGGCAACCGTGCGGGCGTGGCCCCATACCGCCCGCAGCAGGTGGCGCGCCATGCCCGCGTTCTGAACGGAGCGATTCACAGCTCACGCCTCCTCGTCGTCGCCGGAGCCGGGGCGGGGTTGCGGCACCCAGGCCCCAGCCGCCTCCAGCCGCGTCAGGCCGGCGGCCACTGACGGGGCGTAGGTGAACCGGTCGGCGACCTCGATCAGCCCGAGGAGGCGATCCACCGCGGGACTGGTGACGATCACCAGCGCCACGCCCTGGATCCGGGCGCGGCAGTCGGCCTCCAGCAGCGCCACCGCACCGGCGGTCGTCATGAACGACACCGCCGAGAGGTCCAGCACCACCAGCCGTTCGGATTCGTGCAGGAGCTGGCGCATCAGCTCGGCGAAGTCCGCCTCCCCGACACCGTCCAGCGCGCCATCGGCACGCAGCACCAACGCGCCTCCGGCAATCCGCCTGCACCGCAGCCGCACCGGCCGGTGCGGCCCCGACTGCGGCGGTCGCGGTGCCGGAACGGCACTCCCGGACTGCCGCTCGTCGGAAGAGCGCGAGGACCCAATCAGGTTCTCGTTCGCAGACGCACGTGAAGGCCCAGTCGTCATGAATCACTCAATTCGAGTCGCTCATCGGACCACGCAGGGGCGGGACCGTCTTGATCCAGCGGAAGCCCCACCGGGTTCGCACGGTTCTGGAACAACCGCGTGCACCCGCCCCGTGAGGCGATGGCTGTGCGCTCAACCAGCTGCAACCCACGATAACCGCAGCGCGTGCACGACCGTCCACCCAGCGCAACGGTGTCCTCACTCACAGTCGCGCCAGGTCGGTCCGACCGTCGAGAAAGCCAGGGCAGGCAGCGTCGGAGCACTCGTGCACGAGGCTGATGCCCGGCCGCGACTCGTTTGCCGAGCGCCTACAGCCAGCGGCGAAGCAACCGGGTCACGGTCGGCATGACCACGTAGGTCATCAACGTCAGCAACACGAGCGGGAACAGCCCGGCTTTGGCGGCAAGAACCAGGTTTCCAGGCCCGTCCTCTGCCGCACTCTCACGCATGCCTGCGGCACCCTCCTCGGTCGGCGCGGTCGTACCTGCTCGGCCCGCTCGACGCCTCCAGCCGCCGGAACCGCGGTCCGACGGCCCGGAAGGTCATTGGACGCATCCTCGCCGGGCAGCGGTGTGTCAGCGCTGGTACAGGCCGACGATGTCGCCGCGTGCGAGTTCGTGCCCGGCAAGGGCGTCGCGCAGGTCGTCAGCCGTCGCATCCGCACCAAGCCGGAGGGGCTGCTCGGCGGCGAAGACCCGGAAGAAGTAGCGGTGGGGTTCGTCCCCGGCCGGCGGCTGGGGCCCGTCCCACCCGCTGTTGCCGAAATCGTTTCGGGATTCGACCGCTTCGTCCGGGACGTCGCCATTGCCGATGCCGGTCACCGTGGGCGGGATGTTGGAGACCATCCAGTGCACGAAAGTGCCGTTCGGTGCGTCGGGGTCTTCGCAGAGCACGGCCAGCTCCGCGGTGCCGTCGGGGGCCGGGGACCACTCGAGGGCCGGAGCGATGTTGCCCCCGTCCCGGCTGCAGCGGTGTGGAAGCATCGCGTGGTCGTTGAAGGCACTGCTGCTCAGCCGGAGGTCGCCGCCTTCGCTGTCGCGCTCGTGTCCCTGCCCGCCGGCTGGTCCACGGGGGCGTTCCCCGCGCGGGCCTCCCGCGCGGTCGTCATCAGGGCGCTGCGCGGGGTGTGTGTGCTGGAGGTCTTCGGCGGCGGCTTCATCGGCTCGCTGGTCGGGCACGCCTGCGTCTTCGGGTTCGACGCGGCGCCTGGTGCGCTTGACGTCGTACTTGTGGCTGCCAGGCTGGGGCATGGCTCACCTCCCGCGTCGGGGCGTGTGGCTCTGGGGTGCCCAGATGCGCGGACCCCGTAACAGCGCCCGCGAGCGTGGGGAGCCCTTGCCGATGGTCAGCTCGGTATGCGCCGCCGCAGAACTCGCGCGACCTCGACGGCCGCCGGGTCGACTCTCTCCTGCCGCGCCGCGGAGCGCAGCCATTCGGCGAGAGGAGCCGCCAGCTGTGGCGACAGCGCCGCGATCCAGCGGGCGCTGCGCGTGCGGGCTTCGGCGATGTGTTCGGTCGTGCCGTCGTCGTGGTGGGTGATGACCTCCGGGCGCGTTGCCAGCAGCCCGGTGAGCCGCCACTCGCCGCCGGTCGACGCCGCGGCCAGTCGTTCCAGCGCATGGGCGGCCGCGAGCAGTTCATCAGAAGCCACGCCGGCATTGTCGCTCATCGGTCAGGTCTGGACCACGGGCGTGCAAGCTCGGTGGCGAGCCGCGCTGCTCTTCCTCACAGGTCCAGGACCAGCCGGGTGGAACAGGCCCGGGACACGCAGATCATCATCGTGTCGTTGGCGGCCTGTTCGTCGGTGGTCAGCACGGAGTCGCGGTGGTCGGGTACGCCTGTGAGCACGGTGGTCTCGCAGGTGCCGCAGGTGCCTTCCTGGCACGAGGACAGCACCGGGACACCGGACTCCTCGACGACCTCCAGAACGGACCGGTCATCCGGCACGGTGAGCGTCGTCCCGGTCCGGGCGAGCTCGATCTCGAACGACTGCCGCGGGCCTTCACCGGCGCCGACTTTGGGTGTGAACCGCTCGACGTGCAGACAGCCGTGCTGCCGTTGTGCGCACTGCGCCGCCACCGCGTCCAGCAATGGCTCTGGCCCGCAGCAGTAGATGACGGTCTCACCATCGGGTTCGGTGAGCAGCGTCGCCAGGTCGAGCAGCCCGGTTTCGTCTTGCGGCCGGATGCTGACCCGGTCCCGGTGCCGCTGTTCGAGGCGGTCCCGGAACGCCATCGAGGCGCGGGTCCGGCCGCCGTAGACCAGTTGCCAGTCCGCGCCGGCCGCGTCGGCTTGAGCGATCATCGGCACGATCGGGGTGATGCCGATCCCGCCGGCGATGAACAGGTACCGGTTCGCGTCGACGAGCCGGAAGTTGTTGCGGGGCCCCCGCACGTGCACGGTGTCGCCCTCGGTGAGGGTGTCGTGCACGTGCGCGGACCCGCCGCGACCGGCCTCTTCCCGCAGGACGGCGACCTGCCAGACCGATCGTTCGGCTGGATCGCCGCACAGCGAGTACTGACGGGTGAGGTCGTCGCCGAGCACGAGATCGATGTGGGCGCCAGGTGTCCAGTCGGGCAGCTCGGCGCCGTCGGTGCCGCGCAGCGTCAGCTGCACGACGCCGTCGGCGAGTGATTCCTTCTTCTCCACGACCAGAGCGAGCTCGTGCTCCGGGTGGGGTTCGCGCGTCGTCATCGTTCCTCGTCTGCTCTCATGCCGACTCGTGCGCCGGCTCGCGTGGCGGGAGCTGGGCTGGTTCGGCCGGGTCGCCTTCGTCCGCCCGGTGGCCGTCGGGATGGGCGAGGAGCCATTCCCACAGTTCGACCGGGTCCTCGAAGACGCGCTCGGCGCCGCAGTGGCAGACCGCGCGGAGCCGGTCGGTGCCGAGCACCCAGTGGATTCGGTAGACGCGTTCGCCGCCGAGGACCGGAGGTGCGCCCGGGATGCCGGTGCGCTCGGTCATCGGGCCCGCTCCGCGGGGGCGTTGCGCGGGGCCTGGCCGGCCATGCGGGCGAGCATCCGGCGGGCTGCGAGCCCGCCGGTGTCGATGTTGATCGACAGCTCCTGGTAGCCCGCGGGCTCGGTCTGGACGACTTGCTCGAGGACGTCGAGCGCCTCGACGTCCTGCAGCACGACGGTGCGGTTGTTCTCGGCGAGGAACTCCGAGACCTCCCGGTCGTCGAGGGCGAAGTCGCGGGCCACGGCCCAGAAGTCGTGCGTGGAGTGCTCGGTCTCGGGGGTGATCGCGTAGACAACCTCGACGTGGAAGGCGTCCGGGTCGGTGCCGTCGGGGTTCGGGACCGAGCCGACCGGCGCGATCCGGCTGTGCAGCTTGTAGAGGCACGGCGGGGTGTACTCGATGTCCTGCCAGCGCGAGATCCGCCCCGACAGTCCGGTGGACTTGGCGTAGAACGGCGGGCACTCGGCGTCGTCCATGTGCCTGGACACGTAGACGATGCCGGCGTCGTCGTCGACCTCGGTGCTGATGGGGGTGTCGGCGACCTCGGGGGTGCCGATGTAGCCGCCGTGCAGGTAGGTCTCGTGGGACAGGTCGAGCAGGTTGTCCACGAGCAGGGAGAACCGGGCGCGCAGCGGTTCCAGGCCGCACACCGTGGTGTAGCCGGCGGAGTCCAGGTAGGGCGCGCGCGGGATGCGGGCCGGGTCGGCCTGCGCCGGGTCTCCGATCCACACCCAGACGAACGAGTCCTGCTCCACGACGGGGTACGGGGTGAGCCGTGCGGTGCGCGGCACGCGGTTCTGGCCGGGCACGGCGACGCACTTGCCGTCGGGTCCGTAGGTGAAGCCGTGGTAGCCGCAGACCACCTGGTCGCCGACCAGGCGGCTGGGCGCCTGCGAGAGCGGGAAGCGGCGGTGGACGCAGCGGTCGGAGTTGGCGGTCACCGCCCCGGACTCGGTGCGCCAGAACAGGATCGGCTCACCGCAGATCGTGCGTGAGAACAGGTCGCGACCGATCTCGGTGCTGTAGGCGGCGACGTACCACTGGTTGCGGGGAATGGTGTTCATGAGGAAGTTCCCTGGGTTCGTGCGTGGGTGGACAGGCGGGTCGCACCCGTGTCGACGGGGGCGCGAACGCGGAGCAGGACGAGGAGGGCGGCGGTCACGACGAAGACCGCGCAGAACAGGACGTACAGGTGCTGCGGAGTCCAGCCGCCGTCGAGCAGCGCGCCCGCGAGCGCGGGCGCGAGGATCGCACCGGCGCGGCCGATGGCGAGTCCCGTCCCGACGCCCGTGGTGCGCACCGCCGGGGCGTAGACGATCGGGGTCAGCGTGTAGAGACCGGCCACGCAGCCGTTGGCGAACACCCCGATCAGCGCGGCCACGGCGAACGCGACGGCCAGCGAGGCGGTCGAGGCGATGAACACGGCGAGCAGGACGCCGGTCACCACGAGGTAGGCGGCCAGCACCGCCCGCAGCGCGAACCGCGCGGCGAGGAGTCCCAGCAGCGCCGCGCCGAAGATGCCGCCGACGTTGAGCAGCGTGCCGCCGGTGATGCCGGCGGTGGGCGAGAGGCCCGCCTCGACCAGGAGTGCGGGCGTCCAGCTGGTCACGAAGTAGAACCCCGCCATGACGCAGAAGAACGCGGCCCAGAGCACGAGCGTGGTCCGGCGCAGGCGCGGGGTGAGCAGTTCGCGGTATCCGACCCCCTTCGGAGCCGGTTCCCGCTCCGGGAGTTCGCCCAGCCGGGGCTTGCCCATGCGGGCGAGCACCGCGTTGATCCGTTCCACGGCCCGCGGTGGCCGCCGGACCAGCAGGAAGTCCAGCGATTCGGGCAGCCGCCACCACACCAGCGGGATCGATGCCGCGGTGGCCAGGCCACCTGCCAGGAAAACCGACCGCCAGCCGTACTGGCCGATCAGCAGCGCGGCGAGCAGGCCACCGATCGTCGCGCCCAGGGCGTAGCCGGTGGAGTTGAGGCTGACGGCCAGGCCGCGCCAGCGCCGGGACGCGTACTCGGCGGCGATGACGTTGCTCGTGGCGAGGATGCCGCCGATGCCCAGGCCGGTGAAGGCCCGCAGCACGCCGAGCTGAGCGGCGGACTGGCTGGCCGCGGAGAGCAGCATCGCCGCGCTCGCCAGGGCGAGGCAGCCGAGCACGACCGGGCGGCGGCCCAAGCGGTCGGCCCACGGAGCGATGAACATCGACCCTGCGGCCATGCCGACGAGGCCGGCGGACAGCAGGAGGCCGAGTTCGGCGCCGGTGAGCCCCCAGTCGGCGGAGACGGCCTTGCCGGTGAAGGCCATGACGAGAACGTCGAAGCCGTCCAGCATGTTCAGCAGCACGCACACGGCGACCACGGACCACTGGAAGCCGGACATGGGCCTGTCGTCGATGAGATCCCTCAGCGGCGGGCTCATCGGAGCCGGTCCTCGGGACGCGGACGGTTCGGCGAACGCATAGCAGCACTCCGTTGTCGACTGCTTTCGGTGACCGCGCATCCGGTGGCCGGTGGGGTCCGGCCGTCTCGGCTCAGCGCGGTGCGGAGAGCATGCGCGTGCACGAACCCGGACTGAACAGCACTTCCGGAAAATGGAAGGAGTCGGCGGAACTGGTCAGCGGCTTCGTCAGTAGGACGTGGTCAAGGCGCGGCTGATCGCACGTGCGCTGGTGCGTACCAGCGGAGCAAGGGCGTGGGGCGAGGTGCCATGGCGCACGACGAGGGAAACCGCGGCGACGACCTGTCCCCGGGAGTCCACGATCGGCGCGGCGACCGAGATCGCGTCCATCGTGACCTGCCGGTCGCTGATGGAGAAGCCGTTGGACCGCACGTCGGCGAGCATCCGTCGCAACCGGGCGGGGTCGGCGACGGTCAGTTCGGTGTAGCGGTCGATGTGTCCGGCCAGGACTTCGTCCTGGAGTTCGGCCGGGGCGTGGGCGAGCAGCACCAGCCCGACGCCGGTGGCGGTGAGGGCGAACCGGCCCCCGACCCTGGTCAACACCGGCACCGCGCCCGACCCGGCGATGCGTTCGACGTAGACGACCTCGGTGCCCTCGCGAACGGCCAGTTGCACGTTCTCGCGCGTGATCTGGGACAGGTCCTCCAGGAACGGCAGCGCCCGTTCGCGCAGGCCCGCGCCGCGAGGCGCCAACGCCCCGAGCTCCCAGAGCCGCAGCCCGATGCAGTAGGCGCCGTCGGCGTCGCGCTCAAGGGCACCCCAGTCGACGAGCTCGCGGACCAGCCGGTGCGCTGTCGACAGCGGCATCCCGGCGTGCAGCGCGAGCTGGCTCAACGTCAGCGACGGCCTGGTAGGACCGAAGCAGTCCAGCAAGGTCAGGGCTCGTGTCGTCACGGGCCCGGTGGCGCCGGTGGGGTGGCCTCGCTGCCGCACTGTCACTTTCCCGTCCGCTCGTCGTCCGGTCTCAGACGTTGCCGCGTCTGTCCCGCGACGACCGCCGGCATGGACGTCGGAGGCGAGCCTATTCCGCCGTTTCCGCGTGCCGCCAGGGCACCGAGGCCGCCGGCGCCCGTCGTTCGGGCGGCACCGGGTGGACGAGTTCGCATCCGGGGCTGGAGTGATCCAGTCCATGGGTGCGGTGGGAAGCTCCGCGGACAACGCCGCCGCCGAAAGCCTGAACGCGGCCTTCAAGCGTGAGACCCTCCAGGGCACCCGGTGCTGGGACAGTGAACGCCACGCGCGGCTAGCCGCGTTCGGCCGGCTGCACCGCTACAACACCCGCCGTCGTCATTCCCACCTCGGTCAGCGATCCCCGATCGCCTACGAGGACAGCCTGATCCCGTCATCGACTACGCTGCCCGAAGCCGCATAACCCCGTGTCCGACACCCGGGGGCAAGGCCCGCCGGCAGCCACACCGTGAATCCGGACAGTACGACTGCGGCCAGCATCGGCTCGCCATAGGGCGCTGCGCTTGCGACCGATAGCAGCGAGGGCAGCAGCGCGATGGCGGTCGCGGTCCGGGCGGCGGAACGGCGGCCGGCGGCCAGCAGCAGGTAGGCGGGAACCCACGCCAGTTGCAGGAGGATGCCCACGACCCTCGTCCACTCCTCCCACGGCGCGACAGGGGAAGGGCTCCAGTCGAAGCGGTGCATCCGGCTGGCGATCGCCAGACCTGCCACCGAGACGGTCGCGGTCGCGGCTTGTGCGAGTAGTCCCAGCAGGGCGATAAGCCGCACCGCGTCGCCCATGCGGCGGGCGTGGGCCGGGGCGTGTACACCGCCGAAACGCGTCCGCACAGCGAGCGCGGCGATCGATGCGACCTCGCCCCGGTCAGGCCAGCCGTACTCGCCCCTGAGCTGGTCGATCTCCTCCTCGTCGCCTGGTTCGGCACGTGATCCGGGGCTGTCGGGAGTGGGATCGCCGCGGCCGTTCTCGCCGGCCGCTTCGCCGGCCAGGAACACCGCCACGAGCTCCTCCTCGCGCTCGGTGCGGTACCAGCGCGGCAACAGCCGCAGCAGGAACCGGTAGCGGGAGTCCAACGGCGTCATCATCACGCACCACCTCCGGGCGCGGGCCGAAATCCCCGGGCGCGCAGGCGTTGGGTCGCGACCTGAGCGGTTTCCGCCCGATGGGCGGCTTCCCGGGAAAGCGCGGTCATCCCGTCCTCGGTCAGGCGGTAGTAGCGCCGGAGCCGACCGTTGTGCACCTCTTCCCGGTCGAGTCCGACGAGACCATCGGCGCTGAGGCGGTCCAGCACGCCGTAGAGGGTCCCGACCCGCAACACCACCTGCTCATCGGAGAGTTCGCTGACCGCGCGCACGATCCCGTAGCCGTGCAGCGGGCCCTCCGCCAGCACTGTCAGTACCAGGAACGTCTGCTCCGACATCGTCTGCCTTCGCATGGCCGCCGCTATATATCACTTTGCGATATATAGCGCCTGCAGGGACGAAGCCGACTGTCTTCCTCCGCCGATGCGGGGACAGGTGCCGCGGTCGCGCGAGTGCGCCGGGAGCGCCGTTGCCAGCCGCCGAGGACGACGCGCGGGAACTGCCGGGGGAGGTGGCTACGGGCAGCTCCCGGATGTGCTGCCCGTAGCCGGTTCCCCTAGGTGCGGGCTTCCGACGACCCCCAGGCGTCGGTGCCCGCCGTGATCTGTTGTAGTCCGGATAAGTTGTCCGGGGTCGGTGGCTGGACTCCGGACAAAGATCTTCAGGACAATCGGCCGTTGATCGGAGGGGGTGTTCCGGAGGTGCCTCGACCGGAGCGTCCGCTGGATGCGGACAACGGGCCGGTTGCGGAGTTCGCGGCTGAGCTGCGGCTTCTGCGGGAGAAGGCGGGTAGTCCGCGGTATCGCGAGCTGTCGCGTCGGGCGCATTATTCGGTGACGACGTTGTCCGACGCGGCGGGCGGGAAGAAGTTGCCGACGCTTGCGGTGACGCTGGCCTACGTGCAGGCGTGCGGCGGCGATCGGCGGGAGTGGGAGCAGCGGTGGCAGGAGGTGACCGCACGGCTCGCCGTCCAGGACAACACCGCCGCGGCGGCCAACGGTGAGGCACCCGAGCTCGAGTGCCCCTATGTCGGGTTGGCCGCGTTCGGGCCCGAGGACGCGGAGCGGTTCTTCGGCCGCGACCGGGCGATCGGGGATGTGCTCGCCCGCATCCGCGAGGACCGCTTCCTCGCGGTGACGGGCGCTTCGGGTGCGGGCAAGTCGTCGTTGCTGCGTGCGGGTGTGGTGCCGAAGTTGCGTGCGAGCGGCGCGCGGACCGCGGTCCTGACGCCGACCCACCGCCCGCTGGAGGCCCTGGCCGCGCACCTGGGACACCTGACCGGCGAGTCGGCCACACGGCTGCATCGTGAGCTGGCCGAGGACCCGCAGGCCCTGCATCTGGCGGTGCTGCAGGCCCTGGCCGACGAGCCGGCGGAGTCCGAGCTGGTGCTGGTGGTGGACCAGTTCGAGGAGATCTTCACCCTCTGCCCCGACACCACCGTGCGCGCCGCTTTCCTCGTGCAGCTGGCCACCGCGGTCCACGCCGACAACTCCCGTCTGCGGGTTGTGCTGGGGATCCGCTCGGACTTCTTCGCGCGATGCCTGCAACATCCTGAGCTGGTGCCGCTCATGCGGGCGCCGGAGATCATCGAGGCGATGTCGACTGAGGAGTTGCGGCGGGCGATCACTCAGCCGGCGGTGAGTCAGGGCTGCACGGTTGAGGGTGCGTTGCTGGCGGAGATCACGGCGCAGGCGTCGGGGCAGGTTGGGATGCTGCCGCTGGTTTCGCACGTGCTGCGGGAGACCTGGCAGCGTCGTCGGGGCAACACTCTGACGTTGGTGGGCTACGAAGCCAGCGGCGGTATTCGCCACGCATTGGCCCACACGGCGGAGCACCTCTACACCGGGTTTACCGAGGCGCAGCAGCGTCGGGCTCGGGATTTGCTGGTGCGGCTGGTGGCGCTGGGGGAGGGGACGGAGGACACGAAGCGTCGTATCAGCCGCGGCGAGCTCGATCCCGACGCGGACACCGACGCGGTGCTCGATGCCTTGGCGCGGGCCAGGTTGGTCACCGTTGATGACGACGGTATCGAGATCACCCACGAAGCCCTGATCCGTTCTTGGTCCCGGCTGCGGCAGTGGATCGACGCGGACCGCGAGGGTGTTCGGCTGCACCGCGAGCTCACCGCCGCCACCACCACCTGGGAACGTCTCGCCCACGATCCCGGCGCTCTGTATCGGGGCGCGCAGCTGACCATCACCCGTGACTGGGTCACCCGCGCGGAGCCGGCTCTTACCGGTAGAGAACGGCAGTTCCTCCATGCCAGCACTGCCGCCGAGCGGCGCGAACACCGCGCTCGCGTGCTCCGCACCCGTGTGCTCCACGGGGCGTGCGTCAGCCTCGCGCTGCTGCTGGTCGTGGCGTCGGTGACCGCGGTCAGCGTCTACAACGGCGGTCAGCAGTCCATGTCGCGGCAGCTTGCCCAGCAGGCGCGGGACGCGCAGGCCACCGACCCCGCCGCGGCGATCCGCCTCGGCCTCCAAGCCCACGGAACCACCACGCTCGACGGCTCCACCACTGCCGAAGGACGCAGCGCGCTACTGAGCACCGCGGGACACCTCGATCACCACGGCACGCTGCCCAGCAACGGTGAACGCGTCAACGGGGTGGGGAAGCTGGCGTTCAGTCCCGACGGAGGTCTGCTCGCCTCCGCCGACCCCGAGCAGGTATCCGTCTGGGACGTCGCCACCCGTCGCTTGCGCACCCGGCTCACCGCCCCCGCCGCGAACAGGTCGGACCGTCCCGCCCCGTACGGGGCCGCGGCGTTTTCTCCCGATGGAACCCGCGTTGCTGCCAGTACCACCCGGGTCACCGGACGCATCGACGTGTGGCGGCTGGACGAACCCGGCCGGCCCTTCATCAGCCTGCCGTCGACCACCACGGGCAACGATCTCGAGTTCAGCCCGGACGGCCGCGTGCTCGCGACCGCCGGTGGCCCGCGCATCGAGCTCTGGGACCTCGACACGGGCCACCTTCTCGAAGCTTTTCCCATCATCAATGGTTATTCGGTGTCGTTCTCCCCCGATGGCCGGCTGCTTGCCTACTCCGGATATCCGGGGGACGTCATGATCTGGGACCGTGACACGCGAGGCCCCGCGTCCGCGTTACCGGGCTCGTACGGGCACTTCGAGCCGAGGTTCAGCCCTGACGGTCGCAAGCTGGTCACGATGGGCACCAGCGGCACGGGGCCGACCATCTGGGACGTCGCCGGCCGCACCGCGGAGATGAGCATCCACCAGGACAGCGCGATCTGGGAATTCGCGTTCTCGCCTGCGGATCAGTCACTGGTCATCGCCAACTCCGACGGCAGCGTCGACCGGCGCGATCACAACGGCAGCGGGCCACCCGTGCGGCTGGTGCCCGCCCGCCCCGGGGATCGGGTGGCGAGCATGAGCGTCAGCCGGACCGGCATCATCGCCATGACGACGTGGACCTTCGGCGACGCCATCACGCTGTGGGATACGAACCGGCTTCCCACCCGGCGGGACAGCGGCCCTTATCCCGAAGCTCTCACCTTCAGTGCGGAGGGCAGGCACCTGCTCGGCGCGTACAAGTCCGGTGAACTCACGACCTGGGCCGCCGAGCAGCTTCACCGCGTCGACTCGGCACCTGTGCTGCCGGGGGCTCCGGGGGCGACGCTGGCCGGTTTCAGCGCTGGGGGCAGGCGGTTCGTCGCCGTCACCAGTGCCGACGATCCACCACACCGCACGATCACGGTCGGCGATGTGGCTACTCGCACACCCATCGCTGTCGTCAGCGGGCCCCACACTTACCGGGCGGTCAACGCCCAGGGCACGCTGCTGGCCACCACCGGACCCGACGGTCTCCACGTCTGGAACGTCCAGGGTCCGGCGGCTCGGTTGGTCCACACGTTCTCCGACGTCCACCCCGATGCCACGGTCGCGTTCAGCCCCGACTCGCAGCATTTGGCAACCACGCGTGTGGATGGATCGTTCGGCGTGTGGGATCTGACCACCGGACGCTCCATCACACTGCCGATAGCCGCCGGCCCGGCAGACGACCTCGTGCCCCGGTACTCACCGAACGGCCGCATTCTGGCAGTGCGCACCGCCACCGGCGTGACACTGTGGAACGCGATCACCCGCACCCCGCTGGGAACCATCCCCGGCCACTACGGCCACGCCCTCGCCTTCAGCCCCGACTCCCAACGCCTCGCCCTGGCCACCCCGGACAACGCAATCGTCATCCGCGACCTCCCATCCCGCGCCGAGTGGGCAACCCTGACCGGCACAGTGGCCGACAGACCTGACGCGATCTCGACCTTGACGTGGTCCCCGGACGGAACGCGGCTCGCCGCCGCAGGCAACTCCCTCATGCTCTGGAGCACCGACATCGAGCAGGCCACGACGGCACTCTGCGACACCCTGACTCGTGACTTCCCCGATGAAGCCCAACCCCTGCCCTCGGATTGCGCATCAAGGGAGGTCATGACTCACGCAGCCGCGCTTCGGTAGTTCCGAAGCAGCAGGAACGCAGCGTCCATGGCTATTGACAAGGCGCCCTTTCGCAACGCCTCCGCGCGGCGGTTGCGCCCGGGAACTGCTCGCGCAGGACGAGCTCCCCACAGCGGTCGTCGCAGGCAACGACCGCAGTGCACACGGCCTGCTCACCACGCTCCTGCGCGCCGGGGTCCACGTGCCCGAGGACGTGTCCATCGTCGGCTATGACGACAGCCAGCTCGCGCGCCTGTCGTTCATCGATCTGACCTCCGTGCGCCAGGACGCAGCCGAAGTGGCCGAGCTAGCCGTCCAGGCCGCCGTTGAACGACTCGACGGCGGGCGCGCCGCCGACCGCGACATCGTCCTCAACCCCACCCTTGTCGTGCGGGGAAGCACCGGGCCGCCGCGCGCTTCGTGAAGCTAGTCGCGTCGGGCTCCGTCTGGCCAGATGATGCTCACGGGTGTGCCGCGTTCGCGGGCGGCGGCGACCACGTCGGCGGTGCCGCCGTAGCCGCGTGCGGGTTCGCCGTCCCAGACCGCGAACAGCCTGTCGGCCATTTCAAGCATTTTGATGCTGGCGGCCATGTGCGCTTCGGAGGTGGAGTCGGGGAAGTCGAGCCGGACGACGTCGGAGGCGCGGCTGAACAGGTCGTCGTATTCAACGTGGTGCTCTTCGGGCAGTTTGTCGCGGTAGTTGGTTGCCGGGACGATGACGACCAGTGAGCCACCGCGGTCGAGCACCGCCCGGGCGAAGAGCGCGTCCGCGCCGTCGGCGAGGCAGCTCAAGCCGACCAGGAAGTCTTCGTCATATTGCCCGAGGTCTGCGTAGAGCGCCCAGCTCACCAGCCCGGCCGTCGGCGGTGCGAGACCTCGGTGGCCTGTCACGGCAAGTCGGCTCACCATTGCTCCTCGTCGTAGAGCCCGATCAATCGACATGCCTGAGTCCATTCGCTGGCTCATCGAACACGACCAGCTCGAGGTGGATCGTCCCCTCGTCGTGCAATTCCTCGGTGGCCCCTGGCCGGGCGATTGCCGGGCTCAGGATGTGCTGGCTGCCACTTCCGCTTCGATGCGTTCGAAGATGTCGACCTCGGTTTCCTTCTGCCATTCGGGCATGTCGGCCCAGTCGGCGATGTAGGCGGGCTTGGGGTCGGGGATGTGGCGGTAGATCTGCCCGATCCAGCAGGTGGCGACGAAGCGGCCCTTCTGTTCGCGGGTGAGCTTGGCGGTGTTGCCGTCGGTGGCCACGATGAAGTCGTGCACCTGCTGGTACACGGCCGCGGCACTGGCGCGTTCCCAGTCGGGTGTGTCATCCCAGGAGGCGATGTAGCCGGGCTTGGGTTCGCCGGGGTAGTGCTTGGTCACTCCGGCGATCCAGGCCTCGCGGAAGATCCGTCCCTGCTCGTCGGACACTGCGGTTCTCCTTACTGCCGTGGGGCGGGTGCGGTTGCAGCGGTTTTGAGTTGTGAGTCCAGGTAGCGGACGTGCCGGTCGGCCAGGTAGGGCACGAGTTGGGTGCGTAGGTCGCCGAGCTTGCGGCCGAGGTAGCCGGCCGAGGACGTCTGGCGCGCGATGTCGAGTGCGGCGGCACCGTGCATGAGCAGTTGGTCGACATCGCCGCGTTGTGCTCCGACGGTGGCGAGGTCGGCGAGCACGCTGCTGCGTCGGCGGGTGGAGACGCCCGATTTCAGAGCCTCGATAAGGATCGGTTCGGCGAGGTCCGGGCGGCGGAGCGTGACGTAGCAGGAGCCGCGTTCTTCGTCGAGGCGCGAGCCCTCGAAGCGCAGCCAGCCCGTGGTCAGTGCCTGTGCGCTGAGTTCGTTGACGTGCTGGGCCTTGTCCAGTGCACGCCGACATGCCCCGAGGTCTCCGACGCCGGCGTGGGTTTGGGCCTGGACGGCGGCGACCCAGTAACGGGTGGACCGGTCTGGATTACCGCGGACGGCCAGGTGCGCGGCTGCGTCCAGCAGTGGCGCGGCGTGGTCGTACTGTCGTTCGGTGATGCCGATGAACGCGTGCCGCGTCATGGCGCAGGCCCACAGGTCGAACTCGCGGGCTTCCTTGCTGGCGTGGGCGGCTTCGGAGTAGCAGTACGCCGCGTCGGCGTAGTGGTCGCTGTCGAAGAAGATCTCACCGCAAAGCTGGAACAGGTCCCCAGCCAGTGCGCACAGCCGGCGACGCAGTCCGGCCTCCTGCGGCTCGTTCAAGCTGTTGTGCAGGATGGCGAGATGCCGGCGTGCCGCCGGAAGGATCTCGCGCTTCGACCGCGCCGAGGAGAACTTGGTCCACAGCTCTGCGTTGAGGCGTTCGTAGGTGTCGACTGTCGCGGAGTCGAGCTGGCGGGGCTTCTCGATGCCGTGGACGAGTCGGTCGATGTCGATCGAGGGAATCGAGAGCAGGCTGCCTGTGACCGTCACGAGGCGGAGTAGTTCACGGCGATTCACGTCGTCACGTTGCCAATCGTGCTCATGCGGCGAGCCGGATGACCGCGGAATGGGTGCTGTTGTGGCGCTCCTTGGTACCTCTGGGCACTGCAGTTCGGCAATCTTGAGCTGGTTCTCCTGCTGCCGGATTCGGTCGAAGTGGGCGAGCAGCTCGCCGCGTGCGTGCAGTGCCTGGTCGACGGCCTGCCAGAACTCGCGGCCGGGGCACTGGCGGCCCGCCTCGATGTGTGCGATCGACGTGCGGGAGTAGTTGGTGATCCGGCCGAGGGCGCTCTGATCGAGCAGAGACGCCTGGCGCCAGCCCTTGAGCGCAGCGCCCAGTCCCCGCCGCAGTTCGAGGACCGCGTCCGGCGTACGGGCCATGGAGGTCTCCAGTCGTGTGCTGAGCACCTGTCCGGTTCGCATCCAGCGTAGCCAGCCGCGTGATCACCGAGGCGGATCTCGGTGTGGGAGTTGCGTCCACATCGTCGCCCACGGCAGCTCCACACGGTTACGTGGTGATCGCAGAGAGCAACAGTTGGCGGAAGGACGCGGCAACGAATGAGCTTGTCCGAGGTTGACGCGCTGTTGACCGAGCTGCGCCGACAAGCGTGGGTGCTCTACGTCTTCGGGCCGAAGGAGGAACCGGAAGTCTTGGCCACCGTGCTGAGACGGCCGACCTGCGCGGGGAGGACGACGCCACCGCGTTCCGCGCTCCGACGATGGCGGGTGCGGACGTGTTCGCGCCCGAACTGGTGTCGTGGCAGTACCACTCGTCTGCCGTCTGGACGCTGCGTGCGGCGCTCACCCTGCCACCCCCTGGGCACGCCCAGGCACCGATAGCGGTGCTGAAGCCCGACCCGCTGTGCTTATTGCCTGCCGACCTCGGCCGACCCATCACCGTGCGACCGACTTCGCTCGCCGGAGCTCCTGCCCACACCAACTCGCCGGGATTCGGCGTCCATAGGCCCGGCTCGGTGTCGTTGCCTCCGAACCTCGGTATCGAGCCGCGCGGCTGGGCGGTGCATAACCGGAGCGCACCGCCCAGCCACATCCACACATGAGCACATCAGGAAGGAGGAAAGACCGCTGCAGGCGGGATGGGCCTTGACGAATCGGCGCAGTCCAGCACTGGCCGGAACTCGCGGCCCATTCCGCAAGAACTTCCAAGTCAAGTACACGTCAGGAGGAAACATGACCGCTGTCTTCGAACAGACAGCAGCACGAGCCTTGATACCCGATGATCTCTTCTCGCGGCTGGTCGAGCGCATCGCACGCGAGCACACCGAACTGGGCAGGGCCATTGCCGCGCGCATCATGGACCAGGCGCTTGCCTTCCTGGGGGCATGCGCTCGAAACCACGGTCAGCCGCTGGCTCCAAGCCCACTGGTGGACATCGGGTGGCACGAGTTCCTGATGTACACCTGCGAATACGCCGAGTTCTGCGACCGCGTCGCCGGCCGTTTCCTGCACCACGTGCCGGAAGACGTCGCCGGGTCGTCGCCCGCGGGTGACCCGATCGCGGTGCGACACCGCACCGTCGCGGCGATCGAACAGGCCGGGTACGTCGTCGACCGCCAGCTATGGTTCCTCACCGGCTCGATCTCGTGCAGCCAGTGCCACAACGGCTGCTACGACGACCCGCCGCCGGACCCGCCGCCGAAGAAGTGAGCACCGCCGATGATCCGACGTGACTGGGACGAACTGCCCGCAGGCGTGCGTGCCGCGATCGAGGACCAGTGCGGCAACGTGACGCGGGTGGTGCTCCCGGCCGCCGGACGGAATTCGGACGTGTCCGCCACCCTGCACACCGGTGGCGGACACGTCCTGTTCTGCAAAGGCGTCCGCCTCGACAGCCCGCGCGCGAGGATGCACCGGCACGAGGCACAGGTGAACCCGTACCTGCCGTTCGGGGTGGCGCCGGGTGTGCTGTGGCAGGTCGAGGTCGACGGGTGGTTGCTGCTCGGGTTCGAGCACGCGCCGGGGCGGCATGCCGATCTCACCCCCGGCTCCCCGGACCTGCCGCTGCTGGCTGACACGCTGCGCATGCTCGGTTCGGCGTTGACGCCTGCACCTGTCGAGGCTCCGCGACTGGCTGAGCAATGGGCGCGGCTGGCCGCGTGGCGGCGGCTGGCGCACGACCGGGAGACCGAGCCCGCAGGGTGGCTGCGGAACCGGCTTGCCGAGTTCGTCGACCGGGAACTTCGCGCGTTCGAGGCCGTCGACGGCGACTCCCTGGTCCACACCGACCTCCACCCGCTGAACGTGCTGGTATCCGATCGGGCTCGGGTGATCGACTGGGCGTGGTCGCGTCGTGCGGCGCCGTGGGTGGATGCCGCACTGTTGGTGTTGCGGCTCATCGATTCCGGCCACGCCCCCGAGGCCGCCGAACGCTGGGTTGCCGAAGCCGTGCCCGCGTGGTCGGCGGTGAACGAGGAGGTCCGCACCGACTTCGCCGTCGCTGTGCTCGGGGTGTGGCAGCACATGGCCCGCACCGACCCCGGCCTTCACCGCGTCCCGCTGGTGGACGTCGCGCGCCGATGGGTCGCGTACCGGCTCGGCGAGGTGACGCCGCCGCTGCTGGATGCGACGCGGTAGTCGGCCGCGGGTACGGCGATGGAGCACTGACACGTGGTGGGTCCGGGACGTTGAGGCCGCGCGAAGAGGCAAAGCTTCTCGGCTGATTGCGCTTTCCGATCGCGCCGACAACCAGCGGTGACGTGTTTGCGGTGCTCACCGCTGTTCCGCATTGCTCCGGTGCTGCGGGCGACCTCGGCCGTTCACCTGGAGTACAAGGACCGCTGTTGCACTCGGCTCTGTTCGGCGGAAGTCCGCCGGGGAGGGTGGAAGGTGCGCGGTGAGCGGTATCGAGCTACAGGGTGTGAGCCGTCGATTCGGTTCGGTCGCAGCGGTGGACGACGTGTGGCTGGACATCGCCGACGGCGAGTTCCTGGTGCTGCTGGGGCCCAGCGGTTGCGGGAAGTCCACGCTGCTGCGGATGGTCGCCGGGCTGCTGCCGCCGACCGGAGGCCGGGTGCGGCTGGCGGGTGCCGACATCACCGATGTTCCGCCGCAGGGTCGCGACCTCGCCATGGTGTTCCAGAGCTACGCGCTCTACCCGCACCTGTCCGTCGCTCGCAACCTCGGTTTCCCGCTGCGGGCGCGGCGTTGGCCGCGCGCCCGCATCCGGGCGAAGGTCGCCGAGGTGGCAGCCCAGCTCGACCTGGTGGAGCTGCTCGACCGCAAACCGCGCGAGCTGTCGGGTGGTCAGCGGCAGCGGGTCGCGTTGGGGCGGGCGCTGGTGCGCGATCCCGGCGCGTTCCTGATGGACGAACCGCTGTCCAACCTGGATGCGAAGCTGCGGGCCGGTACCCGTGCGGAGATCTCGGCTCTGCACCGGCGGCTGGGGGCGACGATGGTCTACGTCACCCACGACCAGGTCGAGGCCATGACGATGGCGACCCGGATCGCCCTGCTCAACGCGGGCAAGCTCGAGCAGGTCGGTACGCCCGCCGAGGTCTACGACCAACCGGCGACCACGTTCGCCGCCCGGTTCCTGGGTTCCCCGGCGATGAACCTGCTCGATGCCACCGTGCGCGCCGAGGGCGGCGGGCTCACCGCGCGTGCCGCCGAGGTCTCACTGGACCTCGGCATCGAGGGCGAGCTCCCCGAACGCGAGGTGGTGCTCGGAGTGCGGCCCGAGCACCTGCGTCCTGCCGCGGACGCGGAGGCAGGTATCCGCGCGCTGGTGACGGCGGTGGAGAACCTCGGTCACGAAGAGGTCGCCCACTGCGAGGTGGGCGCCTCCGCGATCTGCGTCCGCGGTCCCCGCCCGCTCGATCTGCGCCCCGGCGACCGGGTCGCCCTGACCGCCGACGCCCGGCACCTGCACCTGTTCGACCCCGGCAGCGGCCGCAGGCTGACCTGGCAGTCCGCCCCCGTCGCCGCCGGCGTCTGATTCCCCATCACATCGAGGAGAGTCCCATGAGAAGGTCCCTGGCCGCGGTCTCCGCGGCGATGGCCGTCGCGCTGACCGCCGCGAGCTGCGGGTTCGGCACGACCGACACCCCGGCGCCGGTCACCAGAGCCCCGGAGCTGGCCCCGGGCCAGCAGATCTCGATCGTCTTCGAGAGCTACAACTTCGGTCAGGCAGGTGCGTGGACCGACACCTTCAACGAGCTCATCGACGAGTTCGAGAGGACCCACCCCGGCATCACGGTCACCGCGCAGAAGCCGCAGGGCAACAGCGCGAACCCGGCCACCGACACGATTCCCAGCCTGCAGAGCCAGCTCACCGCGGGCAGTCCGCCGGACGTGGTGCAGCTCGGCTTCAGCGACCTGGACTTCGTGGTCAACCAGCTCGGCGCCGCGCCGCTCGACGACCTGGTCGGCAAGGACGAGGTGGCCTCGTTCATGTTCGGCGACAGCGTTTGTGCATCGGTTCGGGAGGCGTATGAGGAGGTCCGGAGGTCGGGGATGTGCGTGGAAAATGACGTCACTGCGTGGCGCTGGACGCCGAAGCTGCCTTGAGGCCAACGTAGGCGATCATGAGAGTGATGGCCCTTTGACCGCGTTCGTCGCAGAACAGGAGTTCCGTTGCGCTACTGCCACCGTCTGGCGACTCGTAAGGACCTGGCCGCGATCGTCGACATCTATAACCACGCGATCCTGGAGAAGGCGAGCACTTGCGATGTGGAACCGGTCAGCGTCGCTTCCCGGCAAGCGTGGTTCGATGCTTCGCATCCGGACCGCCACCCCATCTGGGTCGGCTATGACTCGCACGCCCCGCAGACCGTAACCGGGTACCTGACCTTCGATCCCTTCCTCAACGGCCGCCCCGGATACGACGTGACCTCAGACATCGCCGTGTATCTGCACCCCGAGCACCGTGGCCGTGGGCAAGGCACCTATCTGCTGGACGAAGCGGTCGCGCACGCCCCGAAACTGGGCGCGCGAACCCTGGCCGCGTCCATCTTCGCCAGCAACACCGCTAGCCTCCGACTCTTCCAGTCGCATGGCTTCCGTGAGTGGGGACGACTGCCGGGGGTTGCCGATCTGGGTGGCGGAGTGATCCACGACGTCGTCTTCGTCGGACGACCGGTAGGTAACTCCGCAGGGTGAAACGCCCGCCGCCACTGCAGCGACGGCCCGCTGCCGGGGACGGGCGACGGGCCGTCGAGGTGAGTCTGTGGCCGTCAGCCGGCTTTGGCCGGTTCCTCGGCTCGGGCGCGGGTCCTGGCCAGGCGGTAGGAGTCGGTGCCAGTCTCGATAATGGTGCCGTTGAAGGTCAGCCGGTCGACGATGGCCGCGCAGAGGCGGGGATCGGTGAAGGTCTTGGTCCAGCCGCCGAAGGACTCGTTGGAGGCGATCGCGACGCTGTTTTTCTCCTCGCGTTCGGTCAGGACCTGAAACAGCAGCTCGGCGCCGTGCCGGTCGAGTTCCATGTAGCCGAGTTCGTCGATGCAGAGCAGGTCGACGCGGCCGTAGCGGGCGATGGTCTTGTTCAGCTGCTTCTCGTCGGCGGCCTCGACCAGCTCGTTGACTAGCTTGGTGGCCAGTGTGTAGCGGACGCGGAAGCCTTTCATGGCGGCCTCGGTGCCCAGGGCGATCAGCATGTGTGACTTGCCGGTGCCCGAGTCGCCGATCAGGCAGAGCGGCTGGCTCTTCTTGATCCAGTCGCAGCTGGCGAGGGTGTGGACGGTAGCCGGGTCGATGTTCGGGTTGGCATCGAAGTCGAAGGTCCGCAGAGACTTCTCACGGGGGAAGTTCGCGGCCTTGATCCGCCGTTCTGATCGGCGGCGGGCTCGGTCGTCGCATTCGGCCATGAGTAGCTCGGCCAGAAAGCCGCGGTAGGTCAGCTGGTCTTTCACCGCCCGGTCGGCGATCTCGGTGAACTCGTTGCGGATCGACGGCAGCCGCAGCATGCGGCAGGCGGTGTCGATGGCGGCGTCGGCGGCCTGCTCGGTCAAGCCTCGCTGGCGGGGCAGGGTCACTGTGCTTCTACTCCTTCTCGGTGGTCACCATCGCTGGCGCGACGGCGTCGGAGTAACTGGTCATAAGGGGTCACTGACGGCAGCGGTCTGGTGTCGGGAGGCAGGTGAGCCAGTTTCCAGTCGTGCAGGAACGTCACAGTCGCTCCCGCCTGACCGCCGCGATCGCCCGTCGGCCGAGGGGGTGCCGGCAGTGGCTCGTCCTCGGTCTGAGCGGCCTTGCGGGCTTCCAGCGCGACCGCGTCCGCGGTCAGCGCTCCGGCCCGCAACGCCGCAGCCAGACCGGCGACCAAGTGCTCGTGGGCGATGTGCCGGCCCAGCAGCAGCACCTCGATCAGTGCCCGGGTGCCGTCTCGCTCGCCGTGGACCTTGCGGGCCCGGGCCCACCAGTCGTCGTGGACCGGGGTGAACTTGCCCGCCGAACGAGCTTGTTCCAGTGCGGTGGCCCCCGGGAACGCACCCGGTTTGCGGATCAGGGCCTCCAGGTAGTGGTCCAGCTCCAGGCGGCAGCCGCCCTTGGCGATCAGACGCTCATGCCGGGCCACTTCCACGTTCTGGTCGTAAACCACGAGGTGAGAGGCGTGCAGCACCACGCGGACCCGTTTCCCGATCAGTCGCACGGGCACCGAGTAGCGGTTGGTGCGGACCGTGATCTGGCTGTAGCGGTCGACCCGAGGAGTGAACACCCGGCCGGTTTCGAACGGCTCCTCCGGCAATGGCAACAACAGCGGCCGCTCGATGGCGAAGTACTCGTCGATGGTCCGCGGCCGCGCGCCGATCCGGCGCCGCCCGTCGTGCCGGTCCCACTGCTCGACCATCTCGTTGAGCTCGGCAAGCGAGGCGACCTCCGGCACCGGTGTGAAGTGGTTGCGACGGAAGTAGCCGATCTGGCCTTCCACCCCGCCCTTCTCGTGGGCGCCGTGGACACCGGGCCGGCAGTAGAAGCTCTCGATCCCGAAGTGCGACCGGAACGCGATCCACCGGTCGGTCTCCACCCTCGCCCTGCTCAGCCCCAGCACCTGGGCGACGGCGGCCTTGAGATTGTCGTAGCGGACCCGGCCCCGCGGAACCCCGCCAAGCGTCCGCAACGCATGCACGTGGCCCTCGAAGAACGCCTCCTGCCCGCACGAGGCGAACACCCGGTGGACGGCCTTGCCCGAATACGACAGGCGAAAAGAGAACAGGTAGCAGACCACCAGCTCGCCGGCGAGCCAGACCGACACGTCTCCGAAGTCGACCTCGGCCTCCATACCGGGCTGGTGGGTCTGCGGCACGAACGCCTCCACCGGCGCCTTGCCCGACTCAACCAGGATCTGCGGCTTCCGGTCGGCAACATAGCGCCGAACCATCGGATAGGAGACCTCGGCACCGTGCTCCTCGACCAGCCGGTGGAAGATCCGGGTCACCGTATGCCGCTGCTTGCGCGGCGCATCCAGATCCTCCCGCAAGATCGCATCGATCACCGGCTTGTACGGATCCAGAGCCGACGGCCGGGGCGGCAGCGACTTCCGCGGCTCCGGCCACGCTGCATCCACCGCCTTGCGCACCGTCCGCCACGTCACCCCGTAGGCACGTTGCAGCGCCCGCATCGACATCCCGGCACGATGGTCACGCCGGATCGCCGCGTACAGCTCGACCTTGGACATCTTCGGCATGACCAGGACCTTCCACCCGGGGTAAGACCCGATCTTGTCCTGGCAAGCCCACCACTGACATCAAATCTCGTGAACACCACCCGACCGTGAAACCGGGTGACTCCCAAACTCGTGCACAACCGACGTCACGGCTCGCGAACAAAGCCAGACGAGGTGCAACGCAACTTCGACGGCGCGCCCCACGCGTTCGCCCCCACCGCGCGGGCTCTGGGCGACTGGAACGGCAAGACCTACGGTCTGCCGTTCGTCTTCTCCACGCCGACGCTCTACCTCAACGAGGGCCTGTTCGCCGCCGCCGGGCTCGACCCGGCCAAGCCGCCGTCGACCTGGGCCGAGGTGGCACGGGCGGCGCAGGCGATCAAGGACAGCACCGGCAAGGACGGCGCCTACGTCGACTGCCTGACCAAGGCCGCCAAGGACTGGTGCTTCCAGGCGCTGGTGCGCTCCAACGGCGGCCGGGTGATCTCCGAGGACCGCCGGTCCCTGACCTTCGCCGAGGCTCCCGCGGTCGAGGTCGTGCAGAGCATGCAGGGCATGGTCCGCACCGGCGCCATGCCCAACCGCACCCAGATGCAGGCGGTGGACGCGTTCGCCCGCGGCGAGCTCGGCATGATCCTCGAGTCCAGTGCGATGCAGGGGAACTTCCTCAAGGGAGCCAACGGCAAGTGGCGGCTGGGCGCGGCCCCGATGCCCGGGTTCGACGGCAAACCGACGGTGTCGACCAACTCGGGTGCGGCGCTGTTCGTGTTCTCACGGTCCCCGGAGAAGCAGCGCGCCGGCTGGGAGCTGATGAAGTTCCTGAGCAGCGAGCAGGCCTACACCAGGATCGCGAGCAAGATCGGCTACCTGCCGTTGCGCACGGGGTTGGTCGAGGACCCGAACGGGCTGCGGAGCTGGGCCGAGAAGAACCCCTACCTGAAGCCGAACCTCGAGCAGCTGGCCCACCTGGAGCCGTGGGTGTCCATGCCCGGCCCCAGCTACCTGCAGATCCGCGACGGCATGATGGAGGCGGTCGAGAGCTCGGTGTTCCAGGGCGCGGATCCGGCGGCGACGCTGCGCGCCAAGCAGGGCGAGGTGTCCGCGCTGCTGCCGGGCGGTGGCCGGTGATCCGTCCCGATCTCACGCTGGTCCAGCTCAGCGACACCCACCTGCGGCCGTCGGACGGCCTGATGCACGGCGTCGTCGACACCGCGGCGAACCTGACCGCGGCGGTGGCGATGGTCGAGAGCTCCGGAACCGATGTGGCGGCGCTGCTGCTCACCGGCGATCTGGCCGACAACGGTGACCCGGCCGCCTACCGGCAGCTCCGCGGCATCGTCGAGCCGGCCGCGCGCCGCCTCGGCGCCGAAGTCGTCTACGCGATGGGCAACCACGACGACCGCGGGGCGTTCCGAGCCGAGCTGTTCGACGCGCAGCCGGAGACCCGCACCTGCGACTCGGTGGTCACCGTGGACGGCCTGCGGGTGGTGACGCTGGACAGCAGCGAGCCCGGCAGGCACGAAGGTCACCTGTCGGAGGCGCAACTGGAGTGGCTGGGCGACGTGCTGGCCACCGCCGCGCCGCGCGGCACCGTCCTGGTCAGCCACCACCCGCCACTGCCTTCGCCGGTGCCGACCGTGCACCTGCTCCGGCTGCGCGGAGCGGAGCGGCTGGCGGAGGTGGTCGGGGGAACCGACGTGCGGCTGATCGTGAGCGGGCATGCCCATCACACGGGGTGCGGCGTGCTGGCCGGGATCCCGGTGTGGGTCGGCCCGGCCCTGGCCTACGGCGTGGCCGCGGTCCCGCCCCGGGGCCGGCTGCGCGCTCGCGCGGACGCCGGATTCAGCCGGATCGACGTCTTCGGCGACCACGTCGTGGCGACCGCGGTCCCGTTGTCCACCGCCGAGCAGGTGTACGACGTGGACGCGGTCGAGCGGATGCGGCTGGTGCACGAGGTGGTGGGAGCACGGTGACCGGGTCCTTCGTGGAGGTCCCGCTCCCGAGCCGGGCGGGCGCGGTCGCCGCGCCCGCCGCGCGCCGGTCGGTGTGGAGCAGGGTGCGGCGGATCGCGCCGCCCTACCTCTACCTCGTTCCCGCCGTCGTGCTGCTCGTGGTGTGGACCTACCGGCCGCTGACGCAGACCTTCTACCTGTCGTTGCATTCCTGGAACCTGGTGCCGACCTCGCCCATGCGGGAGGCCGGGTTCGGCAACTACGTCCGCCTGCTGACCACGCCGGAGCTGGGCGAGTCGGTGCTGCGCACGTTCGTGGTGATCGCCGGGATGCTCCCGTTCACCGTGCTGATCCCGGTGGTCGTCGGCCTGCTGACCCGCCGGGTGCGCGGCCGGGCGGCGGCCGTCTACCGGGCCCTGGTGTTCGCGCCGATGCTCGTCGCACCGGTCGCCGGGGCCGCGGTCTGGCAGTGGCTGCTCGACCCGGCGTCCGGGGTGGTCAACCGGCTGCTCGGCACCGAGCTCAACTGGATCAACACCACTGGGACGGCCCAGCTGGTGATCATCGTGATCACCGGGTGGCACCTGGTCGGCTTCGCCACGCTCGTCGTCTCGGCGGGACTGGCCGGCATCAACCCCGACTACGCCGCGGCGGCCCAGGTCGACGGGGCGTCGCGAGGGCAGATCAGGCGGTGGGTCACGCTGCCGTTGCTCTCGCCGACGCTGGCGTTCCTGATCCTGATGACGGTCTTGCTGTCGGCGCAGTGGACCTTCCCGCTGATCGACACCCTCACCCAGGGCGGCCCGGTCGGCTCCACCACCAACGTCTACTACCTGCTGTGGGAGTACGGGTTCCGCAGCCACGACGCCGGATTGGCCGCTGCCGCCGGGGTCATCTTCTTCCTGGGTTTCATCCTGCTCGCCGCGTTGCTGGCGGGCCTGGCGGATCGGTTGAGCCATCATGACGACTGAGCGCGGTGGGCATGACGAGCCGGTCGGTGCGCGCGGTCCCGCCCGGCGGATCGCGGGACACGTCGTCCTGGGAGTGCTCGGGCTCTTCTGCGCCTTCCCGATCTACTGGCTTTACGCCACGTCGTTGCGGGCGCCAGGAGACGTCTTCGAGCTGTCGGTGCTGCCGTGGCCGCTGTCCACCGGCAACTACACCGACGCGCTGGGCAAGATCGACCTCGCGGGGATGCTGCTCAACACGGGCATCGTGGCGGTGCTCAGCGCGGCGGGGCAGTTGCTGGTCGCACTGCTGGCCGCCTACGCCTTCGCCGCGTGGTCGTTCCGGTTCTCGCGGTTGCTGCACCTGATGTTCGTGGGCACCTGGCTGGTGCCGTTCCAGGTGACGATGCTGCCCAACTACGTGCTGCTGTCCCGGCTCGGCCTGCTGGAGACGCTGGCCGGCGTGATCATCCCGACGCTGTGCTCGGCGATGGGCGTGCTCTTGCTGCGCGAGCACCTCAAGGGCTTCCCCAAGGAGCTGCTCGACGCGGCCAGGATGGACGGCCGGTCGTCGTGGAGCACGTTGTGGACGGTCGTGGTGCCCGCGCTTCGCCCGGTGCTGGCGGCGTTGGGCATCCTGCTGGCGATCACGGCGTGGAACGAGTACTTCTGGCCGGCCATGGTGCTGCAACGCAGCAACGCGGTGGTGCAGCTGGGACTGCGCAGTTTCCTCGGCACGGAGGGGAACGAGTGGGGTCCGCTGATGGCGACCGCGGGACTGACGTGCCTGCCGGTGTTCGTGCTCTACCTGGTGCTGCAACGGCACATCGTGAACGCGTTCGTCCGGTCGGGTCTGAAGTGAGGGGCCCTCACTCCTCGACGTGGTCGGGAAGGCATTCCAGGAACGCGTCCACGAGCGGGCCGTGCTCGGTGGCCCAGACCGCGTGGAGGTCGAGGATGGGCACCGGGTCGACCAGCGGGACGGCGGCGGTGCGAGGGCCGGGGAAGCGGCTGTCGGTCAGACGGCCGCGCAGGGCCGACGCGAAGCCGACCACGGGCTTGACCGCGGCGAGGATCGCCGTCGCACCCGGGTCGTCGACCTCTTCGGCGACGTTGAGCCGGATCCCGCTGGTCTGCGCGGCGGAGAAGATCGTGTCGTACATCGCCGAGGACTGCGCCCGGCTGAACAGCACGCAGGGCTCGCCCGCGAGCTCGCCGAACGGCAGCCGGTCCAGACCGGCCCACCGGTGTCCCTGGCCGACCACCGCGACCAGCGGCACGCGCAGCAGCAGCCTGCTGGAGAGGTCGGTGGCGGCGCCCCTGCCGTAGACCATCGCGACGTCGAGCCGGCCGTCGGCGAGTGCCGCGAGCTGCGGGCCGGTCCGCAGCTCGACCATGCTCACGTCGACGGCTGGGTGGCGGCGGTTCAGCGCGGCCAGGGTCGCAGGCAGGATCCGTTGTCCGGCGGGGAAGTTGTAGCCGACGCGGACGGTGCCGGACCGCCCGGCGGCAGCCGCGCGGGCGGCCTGGGCCGCGCGGTCCGCCCTGGCCACGATGTCGCGGGCGAGGTCGAGGAAGGTCTCCCCGGCCGGGGTGAGGCGGACCTCGTGGGAGCTGCGGGCGACCAGCGTCACCCCCACCGAGCGCTCCAGCCGCTGCAGGTGCTGGCTCAGCGACGGCTGCGCCAGGTGCAGCCGGGACGCGGCCCGGCCGAAGTGCAGTTCCTCCGCGATCGCGAGGAACGAGACCAGATGCCGCAGCTCCACGATTGACCTCCCTCGGCGCGGCAAACGCTAGCGGGGTCAGGGGAGCAACAGGTGAACGGCGGACGACGGTCGTGCTGTTCGCACTCCAGACGGCCCTGACCAGCGAGGGCCATGCCGTGCGGCCGCCCACCGCCGGCACCCACGGCGCCCTCGACGAGGCCGACCGGGTCGCCGACGCGGTGCGCACCGGTGCGGGCATCGCCGCACGGTGAGCACACTTGCCGAGCATCCGCGCAGAAGTCTCGGATTCCGGCGGGATGCCTTGCCCCGCAGGACCGCCCGCGCAACGAGCACGCCGGTGCTCAGCAGGCGTCGCAGCACCCGCCGCTTTCCGGACCAGGCTTGCCCACAATGGACGGTCGGCGGTCGTGGTTCGGCGACACTGGCGTGGTGTCGGGCAGCGGCCGGGTGCGGGCGGCGCGGATGGCGTTGGCGATGACGAGGACTTCGGCGAGTTCGTGCACGAACACGACGGTGGCCAGGCCCAGCACGCCGGCGGCGGCCAGGGGGATCAGCACGGCGATGATCGCCATCGACAGCCCGACGTTCTGCAGCATCACGGCGCGCGCGTGACGGGCGTGGGAGAGGACCTGCGGGAGGTGGCGCAGGTCTTCGCCCATCAGCGCGACATCGGCCGTCTCGATCGCGACGTCGGTGCCCATCGCGCCCATCGCGATGCCGACGTCGGCGGTGGCCAGGGCGGGTGCGTCGTTGATGCCGTCGCCGACCATGGCGATCCTGCGGCCGTTGCTCAGCTTCTCGAGCAGTCCGGCCTTGTCCTCGGGGAGCAGTTCGGCGTGGACGGTGTCGATCCCGGCCTGCTGCGCCAGTGCGGTGGCGGTGCGGGTGTTGTCGCCGGTGAGCATCGCGGTGTCGATTCCCAGTGCGCGCAGCCGCCGGATGGTTTCGGGTGCTTCGTCGCGGAGTTCGTCGCGGACCGCGACCGCTCCGAGCACTGTGTCGTCGCTTTCGACGAGCACGACCGTCGCGCCTAGCTGTTGCCAGTGGGTGACGTCGTCGGTGAGCGGTCCGGGGCTGATCCAGCCGGGTTTGCCGAGCCGAAGCGCAACCCCGTCGAGGTGCCCGCGCAGTCCGTGGCCGGGCACGGCGGTGACCTCGTCGGCGGGGCTGGGGGAGCCGGCGGCGGACAGGATCGCCCGGGCCAGCGGGTGTTCGCTGCGCGCTTCCAGCGCGGCGGCGATGTGCAGCACCTCGGCCTCGGTGGTGCCGTCGGCCGCGATGGTGGCCACGACCTGCGGCTCGTTGCGGGTGAGGGTGCCGGTCTTGTCCACCGCCACGGTGCTGACGCGTCCGAGTTCTTCCAGCGCCGCTCCGCCCTTGACCAGCGCGCCGGTGCGGCTGGCGGCGCCGACGGCCGCGACGACCGTCAGCGGGACGGCGATCGCCAGCGCGCAGGGGGACGCGGCCACGAGCACGACGAGCGCGCGTTCGATCCAGACCAGCGGCTCGCCCAGGACCAGTCCGAGTGCGGCGATCAGCAGCGCGAGCACCATGATGCCGGGCACCAGAGGGCGCGCGATGCGGTCGGCGAGCCGCTGCCCGCGGCCCTTGCGGTCCTGGGCCTCCTCGACGATGTGCACGATCCGCGCCAGCGAGGAATCCGAGGCCGGTGCGGTCACGTCGACCTCGATGGCGCCCCCGCCGTTGATCGCACCGGCGTGCACGGTGTCCCCGGGGCCGGCCTCGACCGGCACGGATTCGCCGGTGATCGCCGAGAGGTCGAGGCTGGTGCGGCCCGAGTGGAGCACACCGTCGGTGGCGGCGCGTTCACCGGGACGCAGCACCATCCGGTCGCCCACCGCGAGATCGTCGGGGGCGACCTGCTGTTCGCCTCCGTCCCGCAGGACCGTGGCGGTGGGTGGGACCAGGGCCAGCAGTGCCCGAAGTCCGCGGCGGGTGCGGGCGATCGCGTAGTGCTCCAGCCCTTCGGCGATGGAGAACAGCACTCCGAGCAGGGCCGCCTCGGCGAACTGGCCGAGCGCCACCGCGCCGACGGCCGCGATGGTCATCAATGTGCCGACGCCGACCCGGCGACGCAGCAGGTTGCGCAGCGCGCCGGGAACGAACGTCGCGGCGCCGGCCACGGCGGCGGCCAGCTCGAAACCGAGGCCGACCAGTTCGGCGCCCGCCAGCCCGACCAGCCACCCCGCGGCGAGCAGCACGGCCGCCACGGCGGCCAGGCGCAACTCGCGAACCTGCCACAGCCGCTCCGCGCTCTGCTCGCCGCGGCTGCGGTCCTGGGACGGACCGCCTTCGGCGGGTCCGCAGCACTCACCGCTCATCGGCTCGGCCTTCCAACGCCGGATCGGCGGTAGTCGCGTCCGCGGACAGCCCGAGCACGGCGGTCGTCAGCGCGCGCCCCTGCGCGGTCAGCTGGTACATCACCAGCTTCCCGTCCCTGCGGGACGTCACGAGCCCCGCGGTCTTGAGCTGCCGCAGGTGGTGCGACACCAGGTTCTTGGCGTGCCCCGCGACCCAGGAGACGTCGCACACGCACAGCTCGCCGCCGGTGTGCAGGGCGGCGGCGATGGTCAGGCGTGTCGGGTCGCCCAGGGCTCGCGCGGCCGCCGCTGCCGGCTCCACGGTCGCGGGCGCCGGCAGGCCGGTCCTGATCTCCTCGGCGTGCGGGAGGTCGAGGCAGAGCAGGTCGCAGCTGTCACGTTCCACGGTCACATCAACATACTAACGCTCATTGAACTGTGGGCAAGATGGGCGATACCGTCGTGCATGTCCCATTTCAACGTTGGTTAGTATGTTGTCGTGACCCTGAGTTCGAGGCGGGCTCCGCGGCGGCGCCGAACCCCGCCCCGGTTCCGGCCGAGCTCCTCGTGCGCTCCGACAGCCACCGCCTGTCGACCGCGCCCGACGGCGAGGTCACCGTGGTGGAGTTCCTCGACCTCGAGTGCGAGGCGTGCCGGGCGGCGTTCCCGGCGGTCGAGAGGCTTCGCCAGGAGTACGACGGGCGGGTCACCTTCGTCATGCGCTACTTCCCGATCCCCAGCCACCGCAACGCCCAGCTCGCCGCGCGGGCCATCGAGGCGGCGGGGCAGCAGGGCAGGTTGGAAGCGATGTACCGCACGATGTACGAGACGCAGCCGCAGTGGGGCGATCAGCAGGCCGACCACCGCGAGACCTTCCTCGGCTTCGCCCGCGGGCTCGGCCTGGACATGTCCGCCTTCGTCGCCGCGCTCGACGATCCGGCCACCGCGGCTCGGGTCGAGTCGGACTTCCGCGACGGCATCGCCGCGGGAGTGCGGGGCACGCCGACGCTGTTCGTCAACGGTCGCCAGAGCTCGGCCACCTACGAGGGACTGCGGGCGGCGATCGAGGCCGAGCTCAAGCGCTGAGCCGGCGGTCCGGGCGAAGTCGCCAAGATCTCGGTGGCGCAGCTGACCCGGCGTGTCCGATGTGGACTGGCCCCGGTGTCAGGGACTGTCGGCGAGCGTCACGGCGCGGCACGCCAGGTGCAGTGCGAGACGTTCGTCGCGGTGCTTGAGGTCCACCGAGAGCAGGCGCTCGATCCGCTCGATGCGCGGCGCGATCGTGTTGCGGTGCACGCCCAGCACCGCGGCGGTCTCGGCGATCGACGACTCCGAGTCCAGATAGGCCATCAGCGTGCGCACCAGGTCGCCCGGCTGGTCGCGCAGCGGGCCGATCAGCGCGCGAGCCGCGGGCTCGAAGGTGTCGGTGCGGGTCCACTCCAGCAGCAGCTGCGCCATGCCGAGCTGGTCGACGTGCAGGAACCGGCCCGACTCCGGGCGGGTCAGGGCCATCCGGGCGGCGTCGGTCGCCTCCGCGATGGTGTCCGCCAGGCCGTCGGCATGGGGATGCGGCCGGCCGACGCCCATGTGCGCGTCCATGGTGCGCTGCAGGTCGCGGTGCGCGTCGCGGAGCTGGGCGGCCAGCGTGCGCACGTGCTCGGCGGTCGGCTCCTGGTCGAAGGTGAACCACGCGGTCCAGCCGTCGCCGTGCTCCACCACGACGGCGTCGTTGCCTCCCATCCGCAGCGCCCGCTGGGCCTCCTGGCCCCGGGCCACGGTGTCGACGGCGGACTGGGTGCCGATGCGGACGCCGACGTGCCAGCCGCCGAGCCGCCAGCCCGCGTCCGCGGCGCGTCGGCGCAGGTCGGCGGTCGGTTCGGCGTCGTGCCGCAGGATGTCGCTCAGCAGTGCGGCGCGGGACCGGGCGTCGCGCTCCAGCCGCACCCGGTTCGCAAGCATCCACCGCTGCACCGTGCCCGCGGCCACCGCGAGCGCGGGCGGCATCGCCGCGGCCCGCGCGGTGCTCGTGCCGCGCAGCTCGGTGGCCAGCCACAACGCCGGCCGCGGGGTGTCGGGCATCCGCACCGGGTGCGCGAGCAGCACGCCGCCGTCGAACGCGATCCGCTGCGGCACCGGTTCGTGCACTCGCACCTTGTCGGTTGCCATGAGATCCCCCGAGAGCGGCACTCCGAGATCGTCGAGCAGCGCGACCGGCGCGGCGAACACGTCGCGCAGCGCGGCGACCACGTCCTCCGGCGGACGGACCTGGTCGCCGACCGCGTCGTGGATGGCCATCAGCAGGTTCGCGCGATCGAGTCCGGGTGCGGCCAGCAGCAGCCGGGCCGCGATCAGCAGGTCGAGCGGTGGCGCCTCGGCGCCCAGCAGCGGGACGCCGAGGCGGTCGCCGAGCAGGCGCGTGCCTGCCAGCACTCCGGTGTCCGGGAGCAGGACGCCGACTCCACCGGCGTCGGCGACCTGGCGCAGCAGGGCGTCGACGCGCCAGTCGCCCGCGGAGATCGGCTCCACGACGACCGCGAGCTCGCCGGGCTCGATCGACCGCTCCGCTCGCATCGGCCGCACCGCGCGGACCGCCGCGTCGAGCTCGTCGGTCCCGGCCAGCACCCGCACGGACTCGCGCCACTCCGGCAGGGCCAGCAGGTCGCGCAGGCTGCTCATCGTGTCCCCTCCAGCAGGATCGGATCGCAGTCGATGCCGAACGCGCGCGGCGCCAGCAGCGGCAACCTCCGCGGGTCGGTCCAGAAGCCGGGTGCGGGCAGTTGCAGGACCGCCACGTCGGCGCCGGCGCGGATGGTGTCGCACGGGATCGGCACGCACGTCCGGCGATCCAGGACGGCCAGGACGTCCGGTGTGGACGCAACCGGAGCGCCGTCGTGCATCGCCAGGAGGTACTCGTTCTCCATCTCCAGTCGCAGCAACGATCCGGTGTGGTGGTCCCGGATGGTCGCACTGCCCCGGCCGAAACCGGCGCGGCCGTGTTCGCCGGGGCCGGGGCGCCGGGAGACCTCCACGACACGGCCGAGTCCGAGCACCCGGCCGCCCGTGGCGGCGGCCAGCGCGTCGCCGTGCGGGCTTTCCCCGATGCCGAGCGCGTGCTCGCCCAGCGCGAGCGCGGCGCTCATCGTGCCGACGATCGCGCAGTCCGGCAGCTCCCGCGCCGGGATGGGCGCCAGCGCCAGCGCCGCCCAGCCGCCGGCGGAGGAAAGCACGGAGCGGGCGGTTCGTTCGACGTCGGCCGAGGACGCCTCGGCGATGACGAGGGTCTGGCCGCTGGGCTCGGCGAGCGCGGCCGGGGCGAGGCCGCTGCCCGCGGCGGCCACCGAGAACTGGTTCAGGCGCGGCAGGGCTCGGCCGCACAGGTCCGCGTCGACGAGGGGAAGTTCGAGGTCGAGTGCCGCGACCAGCGGCATGATCCCGTTCAGGCCACCGACCTCGATGGAGACGAGCGCGTCGATGGAGGCTCTGGTCCAGTGCTCGATCGCGCGGACGGCGGCGCGGATCTCGGTGCCGTCGGGCAGTTTCTCGGAGAACACCGGGGTCGCTCCCATCACTCCGACCGGCGCCACCAGCGCGTCGGCGGGCAGGTCGCAGACCGGGGTGAGCACCGCGCCGGGCTGGGTGGTGAGCTGCTCCCGCAGCAGCGCGGCGGCGGTGACCGTGTCGCCACCGCCGCCGGAACCCAGCAGCGACACGCCGCGTTCCAATGCGGTCACGTCCGGTAACCCGATGCGCATGCCGGACAGCCTGCCGCATCCGTCGTGGCCCGCGACGCGGGGTTGCCGGATCGAGTCCGTCTCACGACTCCGCGGTGGTCAGGGTCTCCACTGGCCGGAAGTCGTGCCGGAGGCCGAAGGCCGCGGGCCCGAAGACCGCCAGGGCCTGCGGGGTCCGCATCAGCTCCGGTGTGGAGATGCCGACCACCGTGACGCGCTGGCCGTAGCGCAGCGATTCGGTGGTGATCGGCTCGGCCTGTTCGGACTCCAGCACGCACACCAGGTCCGGCACGAGGCACCGCACTTCGCCGTCCACGAGTGCCACCAGGTGCTCGTTCTGGAACACCAGCTCCAGCTCGTGCCGCCGGTCGAAGGACATCGCCGTGGCCCGGCCGCGGGCGAACCCGGCTTCGGTGCGCCGTTCGACGTCGGAGATCTTGCCGCGGAACAGCACCCGCACATGCTGGTAGAGGCTGTCACCCAGCACCTCGCCGAGGTGGGCGATCGGGTCGTCCTGGCGTTCCCGCGCCTCGCGCAGCGCCCTGCCGACGGTGTGCGCAAGCGTGAGGGTGCGCGGGACGGCGGTGCGCTTGACCTCCGCGCCGCGCATCGAGTACTCGGCGATGTGCGCGACTCCGCCGAGCCGGATGGTGATCCCGCGCGCCAGCCACTCCATGCGCTTGTTGTCCGCACCGGTGTCGATGACCGCCGTCTCGCCGCGTTCTCCGGCGACCGCCATCGGCGACCCGGTCACGCCGTAGACGCCGAAGGTCTCCATCTGCAGTTCCGGGAACGCCCGGCCCATCCCGTCGGCGTCGACCACCGGCAGCCCGCTGCGCGCGGCCACGACCAGCGGGATCATCGAGTTGATGCCCCCGCACTCGATCGGCATCGTCGCCGCCGCCGGCGTCCCGAGGTGCCGTTCCAGCGCGCGCAGGGCCGTCAGCGCCTCGTCGCCGCTCGGGATCTTCTCGAACACCACGGTCGGCGCGCCCATCTGCGCGGTCGGGATGACCAGTGCCTCGTCGTCCAACTCGGCCGGGTCGAGGACGGTGACCGGCCCGCACTCGCGGATCGCCTGCTGCACCAGCAGCCGCCCGACGTACGGGTCGCCTCCACCCCCGGTGCCCAGCACCGCGGCACCACGGGCGAGGTCCTCCAGGTGTTCCTCGGTCAGCAACCAGCTCACTGCGTCATCCTCACTGGGTCGCCCGCACCGGATCGATGTCGTAGCCGAAGTAGCGCGGCCCCGCGACCTCCAGTCCGGCCGGGCTGTGCCAGCGCGGGTCGGCGGGTGCGGCGATGACCGCGACCCGCTGGCCGTAGCGCAGGGATTCGGTGGTCACCGCTTCGCCGGAGTCGTTCTCCAGGACGCAGATCAGGTCGGGTACGGACACGAGCACGGTGCCGTCCCGTTCGGCGACGAGGTGTTCGTTCTGGAACCGCAGCAGCAGTTCCGTCCCGGAGTGCGCGTCGGTCCCGGCCAACCGGGCGTCGCCGCGGGCGAACCCGGTGACGGTGCGCCGCGAGACGTCGACGACCTTGCCGGTGAACAACCGCCGTCCGGTCAGCCGGGACACGACCGCGTCCACCGGATCGGTGTGCTCGGCCCGCGCGTCGCGCACCAGGCGACCGAGCTCGGCGCACAGGCTCAGCGTCCCGGGAACCAGCGCCTCCCGGGCCTGCTGCCCGGTCATCGCGTAGGAGCTGATGCTCGCCGAGCAACCCATGTCCACGGTCGCGCTGCGTGCGAGCCGTTCGGCCCACCTGTTGTCCACCGTGTCCAGCACGGCCCGGTTGCCCTTCTCGTCCGCGATCGCCATCGGGGTCGCCCGGACGTCGTACAGCGTCGGCAAGGTCATCTGGATTTCCGGGAACGCCCGGCCCATCCCGTCGGCGTCGACCAGCGGGAGCCCCAGCTGAGCGGCGGCGGCCACCGGGATCAGCGAGTTGACGCCGCCCGCCTCGGCGCACGCGATGTGCGTCAGCTCCCGGCCGAGGTAGTCGGCGAGGGTGCGCGCCGCGAGCCCGATCTCCTCGATCGAGGGCAGCTTCTCCACCATCACCGTCGGTGCGCCCATCAGCGCCACCGGCAGCACCGCGGCATCCGGCGGCAGCTCGTCCAGCGGTGTCAGCCGGACCGGGCCGTACTCGCGCAGCGACTCTTCGGCCAGCAGCCGGCCGATGTGCGGGTCGCCGCCCCCGCCGGTGCCCAGGATCGCCGCGCCGAGCGCGATGTCACCGAGGACGTCCGGAGTGATCTCACGCATCAGCGGCCCAGTTGCAGGTCGCCGACGGCTTTGGCGCGGATCCGGGTCGCGTTGCCCGGCAGGTAGGGGATCGGCACCTCGTCGAAGTCGACGATCTCCACGGTCGACGGGGACGCCCCGGCGGCCACCGCGCGGTCCAGCGCCTCCTGCTTGGCCTCGTCGACGACGGAGTCCCGCTGTCCCGGCTCGATCGCGTAGACCCGGTCTACCTCGCCGCCGATCTGGGCGATCGCCGCCCCGATCGCGTTGGCCACCGCGTAGTGCTCCGGGCGGCGCACGTCCCCGGGCTCGAACATCTCGTCGGGCAGCAGCATGGAACCGCCGCCGACCGCGACGACGGGCAACGGCTCGGCCGAGGTGCGCATCCGCTCGACGGCGTCGGTGGCGTCCGCGGCGATGCGCTCCATCGCGGCGCGGACCAGCGCGGGTGCGAGGTGGCGGACGCGGTCCGCGTCGCCGATCTCGGCACGTCCGGCGGCCACGGCGATGTCGGTCGCGGTCAGCGTGTCGCCGCCGAACACCAACGCCCGCGACGTGAGCTGGTAGCCCACCGACTCCGGCCCTACCGCCACCTCGGCCGGCTCGCCCTGCACGAGGCTGCCGCCGCCGATGCCGATCGACAGCACGTCGGGCATCCGGAAGTTCGTGCGGATCCCCGCGACGCTGACCGCGGTGGTCGCCTCCCGCGGGAAGCCCTGGTTGAGCACGCCCACGTCGCTGGTGGTGCCGCCGACGTCGACCACCGCGCAGGTGTCCAAACCGGACAGGACCGCCGCCCCGCGCATCGAGTTGGTAGGCCCGGAAGCGAAGGTGGCCACCGGGTAGCGGCGGGCGAAGTCGACGTCCATGAGCGTGCCGTCGTTCTGGCTGAGGTACAGCGGGGCTGTGATGCCCGCGCCCGTGACCGACTGGGCCAGGCCGTCCACGATGCCGGCCGCCAGCTCCCGCAGCGCCGCGTTGATGATCGTGGCGTTCTCCCGCTCCAGCAACCCGATCCGGCCGATCTCGTGGGACAGCGAGATCGCCACGTCCGGCAGCTCGGCGGCGATGAGCTCCGCCGCACGCTGCTCGAACTCGTGGTTCACCGGGGAGAACACCGAAGTGATCGCGACGCTGCGGGTTCCGGCGCGGCCCATGTCGTCGGCGGCCTTGCGCAGCTCGTCCTCGTCGAGGTCGGAGATGTGCCTGCCGTCGAACTCGTGCCCGCCGTGGCACAGGTAGCTGCGCCCGGCCACCGCGTCCACCAGCCGCTCGGGCCAGCTCACCATCGGCGGCAGCGATCGGCCGGCGGGCAGGCTGAGCCGCACTGCCGCGGTCGGCGCGAGCCGCCGGGCCTCGACCAGGGCGTTGATGAAGTGGGTGGTACCGATCATCACGGCCTGCACCCCGGCCGGGTCGAACGCGTGTTGCCGCTGCAGTCCGTCGATCGCGGACACGATGCCGGAGGTGACGTCCTCCGTGGTGTTCACCTTGACCGCTGCCAACACCCGGGCCTCGTCGAGCAGGACCGCGTCGGTGTTGGTCCCCCCGACGTCGATGCCGATACGCACTTCTGGTCTCCCCTTGTCTCGATCAGGTGGTGCGGGCCAGGTCGGTGGCCGACGGCTTGCCCCCAACGCCGTGGACCAGCCCGAGCTTCCCGGCGACCGCGTAGAGCACGAACGCGAGCAGCAGCGAGTTCAGGCTCGGCAGCCCGATTCCGACGAGACCACCGACCAGGGCGGACACCACCCAGATCACCAGCGTCGCGGGAACCCAGTTCGGTGCCTCCTCGGGCACGGTTTGCCGCGACCGGGACTCGTCCAGCTCGCGGCGCCAGCGCCGCACCACGAAGTACTCGGCGACCATGATTCCGCCGATGGGCGGGAACACCACGCCGAGCACGGTGAGGAACCCGCTGAACTGCTCCAGGATTCCGGCGGCGGCCAGCGCGCTGCCGATGACGCCGAACACGGCCGTGGCCACGCCCCGGTTGAGCTGCTTGCCGAACACCGTGCCGACGAAGTTCACCAGGCCCAGCCCGGACGAGTACAGGTTCCAGTCGTTGACCTTCACGGTGCCGAGGAGGATCACCAGGATTCCGACCCAGCCGACCGACGAGGTGATGATCGCGGTGACGTCGTCGGTGCCCGCCGCGTGCGCCAGCAGCACGCCGGACAGCCCGATGACGTACTCGCCGAGCGTGATGCCGATCAGTGTCTGCTTGACCACGTCGGAGGTGGTGCGGTTGAACCGCGTCATGTCGGGCGTGATCAGCGCGCCGACCATGAACCCGCCCGCGACGAGCGTTGTCCCCTCCAGCAGCGAAAGCCGCGGGCCGGGCGGTGCGGAGGTCATCAGCGCGCCGAGGTCGTGATGCAGCAGCTCGGAACCGATCGACCAGGCGATCAGCGCCAGGAACGCGGGCACCGTCAGGTAGGCGGTCCAGGCCATCGACCGGAATCCGCGCAGCACGATCGCGGTCACCAGCAGCCCGAACGCCAGCGACCACGCCCATTCGGGAAGTCCGCCGACCAGTGTCACGAGCCCGCGTGCCGACACCGCGGACTGGATGCCGAACCAGCCGATCAGGCTGATCGCGATGGCCAGGCCGATCAGCGCCGATCCCGCCCGGCCGAACCCGGTCCACCGGGCCAGCATCGAGGTCGACAGGCCCTCGCGGACCCCGATGACTCCGACGAGGATCGCGACGAGTTCCAGGACCACCGCGCCGAGCGTCAGCGCCAGCAACGCCTGCCAGAAGTCCATGCCGAAACCGAGCGTGGCGCCGAGCAGGAACTGGCTGAGCGCCGAGACCTGGCCGAACCGCTGCACGGCGACCGACCACCACGAGTAGCGGGCGCGGTCCGGGACCCGCGTCAGCGCGTAGTCGTCGACACCGACCGACGAAGCCATGACGAGTTCCCTCTCGGCTGGGGCTGTGCAGTCACCGCACACCGTAAGGGCTTGATCACGACATGTCAGTGGTCGGACTGCACACCCGGACCGCTGGCGACGTGCACGCTGCATAGGCGGGTGGTTTGTGTCCGATTCGCCGGCGCAGCGTGGAAGATTGCGCTCGTCTGATGCCTGATCAGCGCACCGGGATCCGCTCGCAGGGACGACGGCGGACTCCACCGTCCGGTGACCGCGCTCGGCCATCGAGGCCGAAGTCCGCTCGACCGCGGGCTCGTGTCAGGGTTTGCGGGCGACGGCGCCGAGGAACTGGTGGTGCATCAGGTCCAGCGACGGCGACGGGTCGGCCGGGTCGGGACGCCATTCGGCCAGCGGCACCACGCCGGGTTCGAGGACGTCGAAGCCGCCGAGGAGGTCGAGGATCTCCGCGCGCGAGCGCCAGCATCCGCCCCCGAAGGCGTCGACGAACAGCTTCTCGCTGGTCTCGGCCTGCCTGGCGACTTCCGGGTTGGCCTCCGCGGGGTTGTGGAAGTGCGACAGCGCGAGGTGGCTCCCGGAGGGGAGGGCGCGGCGCAGGGTGGCGGCGATGCCCGCCGGGTCGTCCTCTTCCCGCACGTGGTGGAGGACCGCGAACAGCAGGACGCCCACGGGTTCGTCGAAGTCGATGAACCTGCGGACCTCCGGGTCGCCCACGATCTCCTCGAGGCGCACGACATCGGCGTGGACGGCCGTGGTGGTGGCATCGTCGGCGAGCAGCGCACGGTTGTGGGCGACGACCATGGGGTCGTTGTCGACGTAGACGACGCGGGCGCCCGGATCGACGGAGTGCGCGATCTCGTGCACGTTGCCCCGCGCAGGCAGCCCCGAACCGAGGTCGATGAACTGCCGAATCCCGGCGTCGGCGACCAGGTGGCGCACTGCTCGCCGCAGGAAGGCCCGGTTGGCCCGGGCCGCCCGGCCGGCGTCCGGCGCGATGGCCAGGACCTGCTGGGCCACCTCGCGGTCGACGGCGTAATGGTCCTTGCCGCCGAGGAGGAAGTCGTAGACGCGCGCGACGCTCGGTGCGAGGAAGCAGGTCTTCGCCGAGATCACCACCATGAGGCCTTCCGTAGCAAGCGGGCGCCGAGCCCTACCTGCTCGCGTCATCGCTCCGGAACCGGCGATGAGTGCGGCGCGTAGGGGGCTGCGCATGCGCAGCGTAGGGGCTGATCACGCCGCTGTCACCGGTCTGATTGCACAGCCGCGCCACCCACGCCGTGCGCGTCGCACAGTCGGCACCGTCAGCCATTGCGATCAGCCGGCTCAGGGGCCGAGGTCGACCGCTGATCTGCTTCTGCCGGCCCGAGCAGCGTGTGCAGAAGCCGCGCGGCCGGGGGCGCCACCTACCGCCGGAGCAGGCCCGCGCCGACGATTTCCGCCAATGCCACGGCCACGGGCTCGGCGCAGTCCAGCACGCGGTGCCACGCTCCGGATTCGCGCGGGCGTTCTCCTGGTCCGGTTGGTGAAGGAACGATCGGTGACCCGGCCGAGAACGCCAGCACCAACCGCGGTCCGGTGCCGCCGGGCAGTTGCCAGGACAGTTCCAGGAACATCGCGGACCTCCCTGCGGGCAGCCCGACAACGCGACTGGTGCTTGCGGCCGCATGTGGCGTCCCGATGGGAATGAGCTCAGTGCAGCGAAGGACCGGCCGTGGTCGGGTGGGGACGGGTGAACGACTCACCGGTACTGGGACCGGGACTGCGACTGTTCATCCCACACCTCCCTCACGGCCAAGACTCGGCGAGTCGGTAGTCGTAGCAGGGGAAGTCCACACCCGCGGGAGGAGGACACCCCTCTCGTCGCAGCTTCAGCACTGCACGGCGTAATCCGATGCCACTCGGCAGCCACCTGGGCTCGACTGCTGCCGCTGCCAGGACAGGTCACGTGCTCGGAGCTACTCGCGGACCACCACGACGGGGCAGGTGGCGTGGTGGACGCAGTACTGGCCGACGGAGCCGAGCATCGCTTCGGTGAAGCCACCGTGACCGCGGTTGCCCACCACCAGCAGATCGGGGTCCGCGACCACGCTGAGCAGCGCATGCGCCGGATGGTCCCGCACGACGCGCTGCTGAACGTTCACCGGTTCCTCGCCGACGATTTCGCCGACCAGTTCGGACAGGGCGCCGGCGAGCAGGCGCTCGTAGTCGGCTCCAGCAGCGATCCGGTCGCTGTAGACGGTCGAGGTGTTCCACGCCGTCAACGCCACGAGGCCGCCACCGACGAGGCGCGCGTGCCACGCGGCCCAGCGCAGGGCCGCTTTGGACGACGGGGACCCGTCGACCCCGACGACGACCACGTACTGCTTCTCGGCGTTGGTCACCTCGAACACTCCCGTTGCGGCCGAGCAGGCACAGGACGTGGATCCACGGTGGCCGACCGGGCGCCTGGCCGCAGCGTGAAGCGGCGGAAACCGCGGGTATGCCGTGGGGGTGGGCTGCGGTACCCGCGGATCGGCGGCCGAGTCGGATACGCGGGGGCGAAGTGCTGGCAAGGGGGGACACGATGGCTCCGGGCGAGACGATGGGGGCGTGGGTGGTGGAGGCGCCCGGCCCGGTGGAGCGCGGGCCGCTCAGCCCGAGGGACCTCCCGCTGCCGCGAGCCGCGGATGACGAGCTGCTCGTGCGCGTGTCGGTCTGCGGGGTCTGCCGTACGGACCTGCACGTCGCTGAAGGTGATCTTCCGCCGCACAGGCCGGCGGTGGTACCCGGCCACGAGGTGGTCGGGCGCGTCGTGGCGGCGGGTGGGGCGACGACGGGGTTCGGCGAGGGGGACCGCGTCGGCATCGCCTGGTTGCGCCGCACCTGCCAGCAGTGCGCGTACTGCCGCCGGGGCCGGGAGAACCTGTGCCCGAACTCCCGCTACACCGGATGGGACGCTGACGGCGGCTACGCTGAGTACACCACCGTGCCCGCCGATTACGCCTACCACTTGCCGGACGGCTACTCCGACGAGGAAGCCGCGCCGTTGCTGTGCGCGGGGCTGATCGGCTATCGGGCGTGGCTGCGGGCGCAACTGCCCGAAGGCGGCCGCCTGGGTATCTACGGCTTCGGCGCCAGCGCGCATCTCACCGCCCAGGTCGCCATGGCCTGCGGCGCGACGGTGCACGTGCTGACGCGCTCGGAGCAGGCCCGGGAGCTGGCGCTCGGACTGGGCGCGGCCTCGGCGCGCGGGGCGGCCGACCGTCCGCCGGAGCCGTTGGACTCGGCGGTGCTGTTCGCGCCGGTCGGAGAGCTCGTTCCCGTCGCGCTGGAGGCGCTGGACCGGGGCGGGACCCTGGCGGTCGCGGGCATCCACCTCACCGACGTGCCGCCGCTGAACTACCAGCGGCACCTGTTCTCCGAACGGAACCTGTGCAGCGTCACGGCCAACACGCGCCAGGACGGTCAGGAGTTCCTCCGGTTCGCCGCGCGCCACCGGATGCGGGTCACCACGACCGCTTACCCGTTCGCGGAGGCCGACCGGGCGCTGGAAGACCTCGCCCGAGACCGGGTGCACGGTGCGGCGGTGATCAGGGTCGCCGCCTGAGCCCCGGTGGGGCACGCTGGGCATGCGGCCGGGTGAGTAGCGGCCCGAGGGGGTGGGGAGGATGAGCTCGTTTCCCTCCGCGTTGGGGTTGTCCCCGCAGCAGACCGAGGACGTGGTCCGGGCGGCCGCTGCAGCACCGTCGCTGCACAACAGCCAGCCGTGGCGGTTCCGGCTCTCGCCGAACGTGATCGAGTTGCACGGCGACCCGCGGCGCCGGCTCCCCGCGGCCGACCCGGCCGACCGGGAACTGCGGCTGGCCTGTGGTGCGGCGCTGATGAACCTGCGGCTGGCCCTCACGCACGCCGGTGTGCGGCCGGTGGTGACCCTGCTGCCGCGACTGGCGGGTCCGTTGGCGCTGGCCGAGGTCCGCGTCCAGGGCCGCGGGGCGCCCGCGCCCGCCGACGAGATGCTGTACCGGGCGATCCCGGCGCGGCGCAGCAACCGGCGTCCGTTCCTCGACACCGCCGTACCCGCGGGCGATCGCCACCAGTTGGAGAAGGCGGTGCGCGAGGAGCACTGCCGGTTGCACGTGATCGAAAGGCATGAGCGGGCCGGGCTGGAACGGCTGGTGCAGCGTGCTCACCGGGAGCAGATGAACGATCCGGCGTTCCGCGAGGAGCTGGCCCGCTGGACCGGAGTACCGCAGGGGACGGCCGAGGGCGTTCCGGTGGCGAGCGCGGGACCGGAGCCCGAACCGCAGGACCAGTGGGTGGTGCGCGACTTCTCGGGCGGTCAGGCGCGGCAGCGCGTGGCGGGCAAGGACTTCGAGGATGAACCGCTGCTCGTGGTGCTGTGTTCGTACCGCGCGGGCAAGATCGAGGATCTGGAGGCGGGCCAGGCGTTGCAGCGGATGCTGCTGACGGCGACGTCGCAGGGCCTGTCGGCGTCCTTGCTGTCCCAGGTGGTGGAGGTCGCGCAGGCGCACGCGGAGTTGCGGCGGCTGCTCGGGGAAGGACTGTGGCCGCAGGCGGTGGTCCGCGTCGGCTATGGCTCGCCGATGCCGCGCACTCCGCGGCGCGAGCCGTGGGAACTGGTGATGGACTCCGGCTCGCCGGTGAACAGCCCGGACTGACCTGCACGAACGCGGCTGTCGGTGCTGTGCCGGTGTGAACCTTCCCGGTTGTGGGTTCACCGCGCTTCGCGGACGACGGCCACCGGGCACCGCGCGTGGTGCAGCACGCCGCTGGCTACCGAGCCGAGGAGCAGCTCCCGGAAGCCGCCGCGTCCGCGATGGCCGACCACCACGAGCCGGGCATCACCGGAGGCGTTGGCCAGCGCGGCGACGGGGTGCGCGCGTTCGGCGACGTGACGCACGGGCACGTCGGGGTAGTTCTGCCGCAGCTCGGCGGTCTGCTCGATCAGCGAGCGCTCGATCGCGTCCTCGACCCGCTGGGCGTCCTCGGGTGGCAGGGGCACCGCGAGCAGGCCCTCCTCCCGCCACATCTGCATCACGAGCAGCTCGCAGCCGCGCTGGGTCGCGGCGTCGAAGGCGAAGCGCAGAGCGGCACGGCTGCCGGGCGAGTCGTCCACACCGACCACGACGGGACCGGTGGCGGACGTGTGGTCGGAGCGGATGACGATCACCGGGCAGTGGGCGTGGGTGGCCACGTCCTTGCTCACCGAACCGAGCAGGGCGCCGGGGAAGCCGCCGCGCCCGTGCGAGCCGGTGACGAGCACTTGGGCGTGGTCGCTGCGCTTGATCAGTTCTCCGGCCGGGTAGCCGGTGAGCGCTTCCTCGGTGACGCGCAGGCCGGGTGCGTGCTCGCGGCAGCGGTCGGCGGCCTGGCGGAGCGCCTTTCCGGCGTAGTCGGCCCGCGCCGGGTCGTCGTTGGCGATCACCACCTGCAGGGCGGCCCCACGCCGCTGGGCTTCGTCGGCGGCCCAGACGGCCGCGTCGAGGGCGTGCTCGGATCCGTCGACGGCCGCGACGACCGGGTTGCCGGCGTTGACCATGGCCGCGCTCCTCACTTCGTCCGGTCTCGCACGACGGCGACGGGACACGGGGCGTGGTCCAGTACGCCCGTGGCCACCGACCCCAGCAGCATCCCCGCGAAGCCACCACGCCCGCGGTGTCCCACGACGACCAGTTGCGCGTCCTTTCCCAAGGTCGTCAACGCGACCACGGGGTTCCCGCGCCGGGCGATCTCGCGCACTGCCACGGTGGGGTAGTCCTGCGACCACCCGGCCAGCTGTTCGGACAGGGCTCGCCGGGTCTCGTCGGTTCGCTCGGCGACCTCGATGTCGAGCAGCGGCACGACGGGGGCGTACTCGTCTTCTTCCCAGACCTGCACGGCCACGAGCTCGCTGCCGCGTGCGGCCGCCTCGCCGAAGGCGAACCGCAGGGCCGCTCGGCTGTGGGGCGAGTTGTCCAGCCCGACGACCACGGGGCCGCTGTCGGCGGGGTGGTCGCGGACCACGACGGTCGGGCAGTGGGCGTGGGTGGCGACCTTGGTGCTGACCGAACCGAGCAGTCTCGCCCGCACCGGGCTGCGCCCGCGGGAGCCGACGACGAGCAGCTGGGCACCTCCGGACTCGGCCACCAGTTCGCGGGCGGGGTTACCGCGCCGGACCTCGGACTCGGTGGCCAGGTCGGGGTGGTGCCCCGTAGCGCGCAGCACGGCTGAGTGCAGCACCTTCTCGGGCTCGCCCCCGTACGGGGGCAGGTCTGTGACCAGCACCGGCCGCAACGGCGCGCGCCGCAGCGCGGCGTCGTCGGCCGCCCACGTCGCCGCGGCCAGCGACTGCTCGGAACCGTCCACCCCCACGACCACGGGCGCCTGCGTCTCCATGGTGCTTCCCCCTCCGCCTGGCCAGGCGGTGCCGCACTCAGGATGGGTCAGGCGCAGACGGCTCGCATGGTCACCGGTCCGCTGATCCAGTGCGGTTCGGGACGTTGACCAGCGACTCGTGCTCCGGTGCCACCCCTGCTACTGCGGGCCCCGAACGATGACGACCGGGCAGTGGGCGTGGTGCACGCAGTACTGGCTGACCGAGCCCAGCAGTGCCCCGGTCAGTCCGCCGTGCCCGCGGTTGCCCACGACGAGCAGGTCAGCGCCCTTGTCCCGCGCGGCATCGAGCAGCGCCCTGGCCGGATGGGCCTGGGCGACCTCCTTGCTGACGGGAACCGAGGTCCGGCCGCCCACCTCGTTGATCACCTCGTCGAGGTACCGGGCGGTGGTCGTGCCGAAATCCTCCAGACCGGGCACTTCCCAGTTGTAGATCAGCGGCGTGTCCCAGGCCATCAGCGCCGTGACGGAACCGTGGGTGAGGCCGGCGTGCCACAGCGCCCACCGCAGCGCTTCCCTGGAGGCTGGTGAGCCGTCAACGCCGACCACGATCGTGTAGACGCGTTCCTCGGTCATGGTCACCTCCGCTGGTGTGCATCAAGGATGCGACGCGCACCGGCGGTGCGCCCAGCGAGCCGGTCTCGCACGACGGCGAAGGCACCCCAGGCGTCGCGGTCGCCGTGCTCGGTGCTGGGCACGACGATGCCTACGCCGCGATGCTGCGGACCGAGCAGGTCAGAGCCGGGCGCGGGTGTCGCGGTAGGTGACGAGCAGCAGTCCGAACGGGCTGTCCTCCAGCCGGGGCACGGCGGTCGGGTTGCGCGGGTCCGCGATGCGGGCCTTGCCGCCGTCGTTGGTGGCCACCAGGAGGTTCCCGACGGTCTCGCGGCCTCTCCGGTCCTTGCGCCGCAACCACACCACGGCGCCGGTGTCCGGCGGCAGCGTCTGCACCTGGGAGATCACCTCTGGCCAAGCGGTGTGGTGGCTCGTGCCGAGCACCGGTCCCAGGTCGCGCATCGTCGGCTCGAACCAGGCGGCGGCGCCCGGGTCCGGGGGCTCCGGCAGGTTCTGCGCGTGCGCGTCCCAGTGCCGCAGGTATTCCCACGGGTCCTCGTTGGGCAGGCCGAATGGGTCTTCCTCGGCGTCCTTGGGGACGACGAGCGCGGAGTCCAGCAGCTGGTCGCGCCAGTCACCGGTGCGCACGAAGGTCTCGGTGGTGCAGGCGAACAGCCAGCCGCGGCGCAGCTCGTCCTCGGCCGCGGGGGCGACGAGGACGACCTCGCCGCCGTAGGTGGCCTCCAGCCACGCCGTCGCCTTGGCCACCGCGGAGTCGAGGTCGGGAGCGGCGCTCCGCCAGGGCACCGGGATGGGCTCGGCGGTCGCGGGCTCCCGGCGGAACGTGGCGACGGTCAGCTCGTGGACCTCCTCGTCGCGGAGTTCGGCGGGCATCCCGCGCTGGGGGTCGAGCACCAGCACGGCGCCGTCGGCGTACTTGGCGTACAGCAGGTGTCCGGTGACCTCGGTGCCGCGGAACCGGCGGCGCAGCCAGACCACCGCGCAGGTGTTCGGTCCTCCCGCCGCGATCACGTCCAGCGCCGTCGCCCAGGTGCGGTGCGCGGTGGTGGTCGCGTCCGGGAAGTGCTCGGCCAGCAGGCGGCTCCACCAGTCCGGGCGCTCGTCGGCCGGCTTCCACGGCAGCGCGCTCGCCTGCGCGCCTCGCAGGACGGCGTCGACCGCGACCACGCAGTTGCGCGCGTTGACCCGCCAGCGCCACGGTTCGCGCCCGGGGAAGACGGGCGCCGGAGGCGGCGCGAGGTTGAGGGCTTCGTCGATCGGCGCGGCGTTCGCGACGGGGAAGGGGGCGCGTCCGTCCTTCGGGACGGCGACGGTGCCGGCCAGCATGGGCTGCGCGGCGGCGTCCCGGTGGCCGCACCGGACCAGCCAGCTGTGCCGTCCCTCGGCGACCGGCGCCGGGTCGGTGACGCCGACGCTTCCGCCGTAGACCTGCTCCAGCCAAGTGGCTGCGCTGCGGATCGGATCGATCATGTCGCGGGCTTCTCGATTCTGTGGCATCGGATCAAGGACGAGCAGGGTGCGTGGCGGGTGCCTATTCGATCATGTCGTCCTCGTCCGAGCTCGGTCGCGGACTACCCACGTCCTCCATCTCGACATCCCCATCCGAGCTCGTGCGCGCATGGCCGGCATCGGGCATCGGGGTGTCCTGGTCAACCGCAGGCGGGGTATCCGGCCGGGACGCTGGAGAGTCCGCGTCCGCCATCTGGACGTCCTGGTCGTGATGGCTCGCCGGTGCCTGCTGGCTTGTGGGCGGTGCCTGCGGCTGGGCGGGCGGCGTGTCCGGTTTGGCCGCGGGAGCGTTCGTATCGACCGCCGGGGCGTTCGGGTAGTCCATCGCGTACAGCTCGCTGGGTTTCTTGCTGATGTCGGCGGGCATTCCGCTCTGCCCGTCGAGGTAGACGACCGTGCCGTCGGGCTGCTTGACCACGTTGAAGAAGTGCCCGACCTCCTCGTTGGGCCACCTCGCCGCAACGGACGCCACGAACCCGGGCGGTTGGTTGGCGACGTCATGGCTGAGCTGGTCGTAGCCACCCGGGACCGGCTGGAACTTCCCGCTGGAACCGTGCGCCACCGAACCGCTCGCCACGTTGTCCATACTCATGGGCTTGGCCGGGTCCACCTGGTACGACTGCCCGGTCTTGATGGTGTGCGCGGTGGCGACCGTGCAGTTGCCGCAGTTGGTGTCGTGTCCCGCGGTCTTGCTGTCGAACTTGTCCTTGTTGATCTTCTGCACCGGCTCGAAGTGCGCCTTCATGAAGGCGTCAGCTTCTTCCTTGGTCTTGAAGCTGCTCGCGTCGATCACGTTCGGCTTCTGGGCCGGGGCGTTGTGCGGCGGAACGTTCTGGGGCTGGGCGTTCTGCGGTGGAGCGGCCTGCGGCTGGACGTTCCGCGGCGGCGGAGCGCTCTGCGGGGCGGTGCTCGGCGCGGGCCTGGGAGGCCGGACGATCGGCCTGCCCGTGCGCGTCGTTGGCGGCGTCGGCGGGCGGGGTGCCCCGAACAACGGCGGGGGCGTCGCACCGCCCCCGGGCCCGCTCTTGGGCGCTCCGACGTCCTTCGGGGGAGGTGGAGTGCTCGCGCCGGCAGGCGTGGTCGTGTCCGGGCCGGTGCCGGGGCCCTTGCCGCCCGCGGGGCCGGAGTTGTCGGCGCCGGTCGGAGAGGTGTCCGCCGGACGGTCGGTGATGCCCTGCTTGGGCGGTGGCGGGGTCTTCACGGGCGGTGGGGCGGTGCTGCTGTCGTTCTTGATCTTCTTGAGTGCGTCGGCCGCCTCGTCGAAGGAACCGCCCAGCTTTGTGAGCATGGGCATCAACGACTTCATCGCCTTGACCAGCTTCGTGGTGATGTCGGCGATCTTGGCGGCGACCTTGGCGACCTCGGCCACCACCTGCGGCACCACCCAGGTCAACCCGATCCCCAGCGTGGCCACCACCTGCAACGCCCAGCTCACCAGATGACCGACCAGCTCGGCGATGATGTCGCGCACCAACGTGCGCACCGCGGCCACCACCTCACCGGCGGTGGCGATCCCACTGGAAGCCCCCTCGGCCGCGCTCTGCGCGGCGGTGATCAGCTTGCCGGTGTCGGCGCTGCGGGCCCGGTAGGCATCGCCGGCCTGCCCGGTCCAGCCGGCGGTGTCCTTGTCCACCAAATCGGTCATGTCCGCGGCGATCGCGGCCAGTTCGGCGCCGATGTTCTTCCACGTCTCCGAATGCGCCTTGATCTCGTCCGGATCCCCAGTCAGCGAGTCCAGCGCGTCCGAGACCGGGCCGACGTGCTCCATCAGCCACCCCACCCCGGCAGCCAGGATCGCCCCGAACGGATCCAACGCCATCCCCAGCGCATCCAGACCGGTCCCCACCGCACCCAGCACCCCGGCCGCCCAGTCACCGGACTCGATCGCCTTGCGCGTCTCGTCCACCGACTCCAGGATCGGAACCCCGCTGAACCCCTGCGTCGAGTCCTGCCGTTGCGCCACCAACGGATTGGTCATGGCGGGGCCCACCCCCGGGATGTGTCGATGCGGAAAGGGGAACTGCTCGGCGGAACTGCTCAGCGGATCAGTGTGTGGTTTCCTCGGTCACGACCCCGCAGGGCATGCTCCGCCTTTCGAGATAATTCGGACAGAATGCCGACGCTGCGCTGCGAGCGTTCTCCGCGGGCGCGATGCCTGATCCAGGAGTGATCACCGGTGATCAGGCCCACGAGTCCACGCCGAACACGCACGTGTCGCTCACATGATCACGGGAAGCGCCAATGCTGCGCCAACGTCGCGCCAACGCCGAGCCCGGGAGCGCGGAGGACCACGGCCGCTGTCGGCACTCGCCCAGGTCACCGGCCTCAGGCGTGCCCGCCTTCACAGCGATGGTATCGGCGATCGGCTCGGCTGAGCCCGCTTCACCGAGGAACCGGACACCCGAGTGGCCCGCGTTCGCCGGTGACGACCGCCGGGGCCGTGGGTGCTGGTAGCGGTGTCATGCCGAAGCGGTTGATCCCGGCCAGATAGCCGATCAGCAACGCCACGAGGATGGCCGTTAGGATCGGTTTGGTGGGGAACTGCATCTCGTAGCGGGCTTTCGGGGACATTGCGCGACCTCCTGAACATCCGGATCAGGCCGGACCTGCGTGGCTGAGCCAGAGCGCGCCGGTCGGCGGTAGGCGCACGCAGGCGGACGCGGGGTGTTCCTGCCAGGGTTCGGGCGCTGCCGAGACCGAGCCGGCGTTGCCGACGCCGGTTCCGCAGTAGACCGCCGCGTCGGTGTTGATCACCTCCCGCCAGCGTCCGGACAGCGGCAGCCCGAGCCGGTGCCAACGCGCCTCGGGCGCGAAGTTGACGACGCAGGCCAGCGGAGGACCGGTGTGGCCGACGCGGAGGAACGAGACGACGTCCGAGACCGCGCCCTGCCCATCGATCCACGCGAAACCGGCAGGACCGTGGTCGTGCAGTGCCGGTGTCGAGCGGTAGACGGCGTTGAGGTCGGCCGTGAGGCGCAGGATGCCGGCGTGCAGCGGATCGGCCAGCAGTTCCCAGTCGAGTGAGCGCTGTTCCGACCACTCGCGCACCTGCCCGAACTCTCCGCCCATGAACAGGAGCTGATCGCCGGGATGGGCCCACGTGTGGGCCAGCAGGCAACGCGTCCCGGCCGCCCTGAGCGCGTCGTCGCCGGGCATCCGCGTCCACAGCGAACCCTTCCCGTGCACGACCTCGTCGTGGGACAAGGGCAGCAGGAACCGCTCGCTCCAGGCGTAGGACAGCGGCCGCACGACGTCGGCGCGGTGCGCGGCGCGCTGCCCGGGCTGCTGGCCGAGGTAGCCGAGGGTGTCGTGCATCCAGCCCAGGTTCCACTTGAGGTCGAACCCGAGTCCGCCATCGCACGTGGATGCGGTGACGCCCGGCCACGCGGTCGCTTCCTCCGCGATGACGAGCACGCCGGGGTGCAGCCGGTGGACGGTGTCGGTGAGCTCCTGCAGGAACCGGACCGCGTCCAGGTTCTCGCGGCCCCCGTGTTCGTTGGGAAGCCATTCGCCGTCCTGCCGCGCGTAGTCCAGATAGAGCATCGAGGTCACGGCGTCGACCCGGAGGCCGTCGGCGTGGAACTGCTCGATCCAGTACAGGGCGCTGGCGAGCAGGAAGTTGCGCACTTCGGGCCGACCGAGGTCGAACTGCAGGGTGCCCCACTCGGGGTGGTCGGCCCGTCGCGGGTCGGGGTGCTCGTACAGCGGTGCCCCGTCGAAGCTCGCCAGCGCCCAGTGGTCGCGGGGGAAGTGCGCCGGAACCCAGTCCAGCACGACACCGATGCCCCGGGAGTGCATGTGGTCCACGAGGTACCGGAGGTCGTCGGGTGATCCGAACATCGGTGCGGGGGCGTAGTAGGAGGTGACCTGGTATCCCCACGACCCGCCGAACGGATGGCTGGTCACCGGGAGCAGCTCGACGTGCGTGAACCCGGCTTCCACGACGTGGTCGGCCAGTTCGTGGGCGAGCTCGCGGTATCCGAGGCCGCGTCGCCACGAACCGGCGTGCACTTCGTACACGCTCATCGGCCGCTCGCGTGCGGTGCGGCGTGCGAGCCAGTCCGCGTCGTTCCAGGCGTGATCGGAGGTGTGGACGACGGCGGCGTTCTCCGGTGGTGGCTGCACGGCGAACGCCAGCGGATCCACTTTCTCCCGCCAGCGGCCGTCGGCCCCGAGGATGTCGAAGCGGTACGTCGCCCCGTCCGGTACCCCAGGGACGAAGGTCTCCCAGATGCCGGAGGCCCCCAACCGGCGCAGGGGAGTGGCTCCGCTGCCGCGGCTGTGGAAGTCACCGCGCACCTGGACCTGCCGGGCGCGCGGCGCCCACACCGCGAAGGACACACCCTGGACCGAACCGCCGGACGAGGGCTGGACGCGGTGGTGCGCTCCCAGCACGTCCCACAGCCGTTCGTGCCTGCCCTCCGCGAGCAGGTGCAGGTCGAGGTCTCCCAGCGCGCTCCTAGCCGGCATCGGATTCCTCCAGCAGCCGGAGCACCCCCCGGATCGGGATCTCCGACCACGACGGCCGGTGCCGGACCTCGTAGGCGGTCTCGTACAGGGCCTTGTCCAACACGTAGGCGTCCAGGAGCGCTCGTTGCTCCCGCGGGTCGAAGCCGGCGGCTTCGGCGTAACCGTCGAGGAACGCGGACCTGGCGCGCTCCGCCCAGGCGCGCGGGCCTTCGCCGGCCTGCCGCGCGAGGGCGGTGCGGTCGGCGGCGTAGTCGAAGGAACGCAGCATGCCGGCCACGTCGCGCAGCGGGGACGCCGGAAGCAATCGCGAGGCGAGGGAACGGTCGGGCTCCCCTTCGAAGTCGAGCACGAGCCAGCCGCGGAGCGAGTGCAGCACCTGGCCGAGATGGAGGTCCCCGTGCACTCGCTGGGAGGGAATTTGCGGTGTTCGCACGATCTCCTCCCCAAGGGAGAGCACGGTCTCACGCAGAGCGGCTTCGTGCTCTGCGAGCCGGGGTGACAGCGGCAGTGCCGAGTCCAAAGTGGAGTTGAGCTGCCGAATGCTGTGCTTCTGCTCGAACGGTGATGTCCCGAAGGAGCGGGCGAGATCGCGGTGGACCCGTGCGACGGCGACGCCCACTTCCACCGCGGCCGCGGGGAACGCGGAGAAGTCGCGGCCTTCGAGCTCTCCGGCCAGGTCGTGCAGTGCCATGTCCCAACCGGTGGTCGAGCAGGGAACGAATTCCTGCAACGTCATCATCGAGGTGGTGACGCCGCCCACGTCGGTGTCCATGAATCCGCGCAGGACCGGCACATGTGCGTTGTGCGCGGCTACCAGCGCGCGGTTGAGCTCCACGTCCGGATTGATCCCGGGGACCAGTCTGCGGAAGACCTTGAGCACCAGCCGTTCGTCCACGACGACCGAGCTGTTGGACTGCTCCTGCGCGACAGCCCGGACTCCGCCGCGACCGGGTTCCAGGCCTCTGGCGTCGGCCGTCAGGCGGAATCGCATGCTGCCGGGACCCCGTTCGGCGGCGAACGCGGCCACCAGCCGGCGCACCAGCTCCGGGTCGGCGAGGGCGTCGTAGACGACGCTGCCGTCTGACTCGCCCAGGACCGCGCTGCCCAGCGCGGGCGGCACCGTCGACCGGAAACCGAGGGGGACCTGGTAGTAGTCGCGCCCGCCGTCGTCGAAGGTGAGCCGGATGACCGACAGCACCGCTCTGGGGCCGGTGCCGCTGTCCAGCGCGACGGCGCGGACGATCCCGACTTCGTCGATCCGCCGGTTCTTGTCGGCGAACCAGGGCTGGGCGGGAAGCCACGTGGCGATCTGGCGGTGCAGGTCCGCAGCGGCCGGACCTCGCATCGGCGTGTTCATTTCGTCTCCTCGGCGGGGCTGATCGCGAACCAGAAGAAGCCGTGGCCAGGAACGCTCAGCTGGTAGGGCTGGTCACCGATGGCGGGGAAGGCGGCCCCACCGGTGACCTCCCGGACGGTGTGCCCGGACCAGTCGGCGAGGTCGAGCTCGATCGGCTGCGGAGAACCCGACATGTTGTTCACGCACAGCATCACGTCGTCCCCGGTGGCGGACCGGTGCTTGCGCAGGAAGGCCAGGACGGTCTGGTTGGACGGGTCGATCTCGTGGAACGAACCGAGGCCGAACGCCGAGTGACGCTTGCGGATCCGCAGCATGCGACGCGTCCAGTGCAGGAACGACGCGCTGTTGCGTTGCTGGGACTCGACGTTGACCCGGTGGAAGCCGTACACGGGGTCCATGACCGGCGGCAGGTACAGGCGCTCGGGGTCGGCTCGGGAGAACCCGGCGTTGCGGTCCGGTGTCCACTGCATGGGCGTCCGGACCGCGTCCCGGTCGCGCAACCAGATGTTGTCACCCATCCCGATCTCGTCGCCGTAGTACAGGAACGGCGAGCCGGGCAGGCTCAGCAGCAGTGCGGTGAACAGCTCGAGCTGGTTGTAGTCGTTGTCGAGCAGCGGCGCCAGCCTGCGCCGGATGCCTATGTTGGCCTTCATGCGGGGATCCGGGGCGTACTCCCGGTACATGAACGACCGTTCGTCGTCACTGACCATCTCCAGGGTCAGCTCGTCGTGGTTGCGCAGGAAGATCGCCCACTGCGCGCCGGACGGGATCTCCGGCGTGCGTCGCAGGACCTCCGAGACGGGGCCGCGGGTCTGCTGCCGCGCGGCCATGAAGATCCGCGGCATCAGCGGGAAGTGGAAGGCCATGTGCATCTCGTCGCCGCCGGAGGACGGGTCGCCGAAGTAGTCGACGACCTCGGTCGGCCACTGGTTGGCCTCGGCCAGCAGGACGCGGTCGTGGTACTCGTCGTCGACGATCTTGCGGCACCGCTTGAGGAAGTCGTGGGTCTCCGGCAGGTTCTCCCCGTTGGTGCCCTCGCGCTCGTAGAGGTAGGGCACCGCGTCCATCCGGAATCCGTCGATGCCCAGGTCGAGCCAGAACCGCATCACGTCGAGCATCGCGTCCTGGACGTGCGGGTTGTCGAAGTTGAGGTCCGGCTGGTGGGAGAAGAACCGGTGCCAGTAGTACTGGCCGCGCACCGGGTCGTAGGTCCAGTTGGAGGACTCGGTGTCGACGAAGATGATCCTGGCGTCCGGGTACTCGGTGCCGTGGTCGCTCCAGACGTAGAAGTCCCCGTACGGGCCGTCCGGGTTGTTCCGCGACTCCACGAACCACGGGTGCGTGTCCGAGGTGTGGTTGAGCACGAGGTCGGTGATGACCCGGATTCCCCGGCGGTGGGCTTCGTCGAGCAGGTGGACGAAGTCCTCGACGGTGCCGAACTCCGGCAGCACTGCGCGGAAGTTGCGGATGTCGTATCCGCCGTCGCGCAGCGGGGAGTCGTAGAACGGGGGCAGCCACAGGCAGTCGACGCCGAGCCACTGCAGGTAGTCCAGCCGGTCGGCGAGGCCGAGCAGGTCCCCGGTGCCGTTGTCGTCGCGGTCGCCGAAGGCGCGCACCAGCACCTCGTAGAACACGGCGGTCTTGAACCACTCGGGCTGGTCGGGAGCCGGTTGCGCCTGTCCGAACTGCTCGGATCCCGGCTCGACGATCACTCCGGGGGCGATGCGCTCACTCATGACGGTCCTCCACTGCGACGATGTGCGCGACCGCGTGCCACGGCTCCAGGCGGACGCGGGTGCTTTGGTCCCACTCCCATCGCCGGCCGCTGACCTCGTCGCGGACGGCGAGCCGCTCACCCGGCTCCCGGCCGAGCACGGCCGGATCCAGCCGGAGCGTTCCTTCCTGCGGGCGGTGCGGCTCGAGGTTGACCACGCACACGACCGCGTCGCCGGTGGCGGGGTCGGTCTTGGAGTAGGCGATCAGCGAGTCGTTGTCGATGTGGTGGAAGTGCAGGGTGCGCAACTGCTGCAGCGCGGGGTGCCGTCTGCGGATCTCGTTCAGTCGGCGGAGCCAGGGCTCCAGCGACCGGCCCGCCGCGGCGGCGCCTGCGAAGTCACGTGGTCGCAACTGGTACTTCTCCGAATCGAGGTACTCCTCGCTGCCGGGGCGCACCGGTTCGTGCTCGTAGAGCTCGTAACCGGCGTACATGCCCCAGGAGGGGGAGAGGGTGGCGGCGAGCGCGGCCCTCAGCGCGAACATCGCGGGTACACCGTCTTGCAGCGACTCGTGCAGGATGTCCGGTGTGTTGACGAACAGGTTCGGCCGCGCCTCGTCCTGGTGCTCGAGGAGCTCCCGCCCGAACCTCGTGAGCTCCTCCTTGCTCGTGCGCCAGGTGAAGTAGGTGTAGCTCTGGCTGAACCCGAGCCGCGCCAGTCCCCACAGGCGTGCGGGCCGGGTGAAGGCCTCGGCGAGGAAGAGCAGGTCGGGGTGGCGCTCCTTGGCCGCGACGATCAGCCGGTGCCAGAAGTCCGGCGGTTTCGTGTGCGGGTTGTCCACCCGGAAGATGCGCACGCCGTGGGCGGCCCAGTGCAGCACGATCCGCAGGATCTCGGCGTGGAGCCCGTCGCGGTCGTTGTCGAAGTTCAGCGGGTGGATGTCCTGGTACTGCTTCGGCGGGTTCTCGGCGTGCGCGATGGTCCCGTCGGGCAGGGTGCTGAACCATTCCGGGTGCTCGCGCAGCCAGGGGTGGTCGGGTGCGCACTGCAACGCGAGGTCGAGCGCCACCTCCATGCCGAGTGCACGGGCTCGTCCGACGAAGGCGTCGAAGCCGGCGAGGTCGCCGAGCTCCGGGTGGACCGCGTCGTGTCCTCCGGCGGCGGAGCCGATCGCCCACGGTGAGCCCACGTCCTCCGGCTCCGTGGTCAGGGAGTTGTTCCGGCCCTTGCGGTTGACCTCGCCGATCGGGTGGATCGGCGGCAGGTAGACCACGTCGAAGCCCAGGTCCGCGATGCGGTCGAGTTCGGCGGTGGCGGTCGCGAACGTGCCGTGCACGGGCGCGCCGTCGGGGTCGAGGCCGCCGGTCGAACGGGGGAAAAGCTCGTACCAGGCGCTGAACAGCGCTCGCGGACGGTCCACCCAGAGCTGCTGGGTGCGGCCTTCGGTGACCAGCTCGCGCACCGGGTGCTCGGAGACCAGCCTCAGCACCGGTTCGGACGTCGCGAGCGAAAGCCGGTCCTTCGGCGCGGATTCGTGGTCGCGAAGTCGTTGCGCCGCCAGGTCGAGCAGCGCGTCGTCCTGGTCGTTGGCGATGTGCTGCCGCACCTGGTCGAGCAGGCGGGCGCCGATCTCCAGGTCGTTGTGCAGTGGCTGGGCAGCCGACACCCGCGCGTCGACCCGCCGCAGCCAGCTCGTCCACGGATCGCCCCAGGCGTCGACCCGCAACGTCCACATGCCTTCGGCATCCGGCACGACCGCGGCCGACCACCGGTCCGTGCCCGGCTCCTCCCGCATCCGGGTGCTGCGCGACACCGCATCGGGACCGCGCCAGACGACCGAGGCCGCCACCGCTTCGTGCCCTTCCCGCCATACCGTCGCCGCCACAGGAATGTGCTCCCCGACGACGGCTTTCGTGGCGTGCGCGCCACCCCTGTCATCGGGCGAGACGTCTTCAATGCTGAACCGACCGCTCACCGCCGCCTCCGCAATCGAATGGGTCATCGTGTTCGAGCCTGGTGAACCGGGAGGAAGGAGGCGAGGAGGCCGTCGCCATTCCGCGGACTTCACGAAAAGCACGGCTGCTTGCGAGAAATGGACGTTGTCCGGGTGAATTGCGTGCCTGCGCTTCCGGGCCGGGGTGACGATGAATGCGCAAGAACGGCTGTCGGATTCAGTCAGCGGGAGGCCGTGGTGGAAACCGGGAGGGTAGTACTGCCAGGGCTAGGCACATCCGGGATCTGGCCCGGTCCTCGGTTGTTTCCTAGCTTCGGAAGTGGTCAACCGCCCGTTCTCCGGTCCCAGCGGCCGGGCTGTTCAGAAGGAAGATCATTCGTGGTTTCCACCGAAAGTCAGGCGGGTGCCGGCCTGTCGTCTGGCGTGTTCGACGCCAGGCTGTGGGGCGCGCTCATCGTCATCGCCAGCGCCGTCGGCCTGGATGTCAGCAGCGTCGCGATCGTCAACGCGGCGCTGCCCGACATCGGCGCGAAGCTGGACATCGGACCGGACACGCTGCAGTGGGTGATGACTTCCTACGCCGTCACCTTCGCGGGTTTCCTGCTCTTCGGCGGGCGGCTCGCCGACGTGTTCGACCAGCGGCTGGTCTTCACCTGCGGGGTCGGGCTGTTCGCGGCGTCGGCGCTGGTCATCACCGTGGCGCCGAACGCCGCGGTGCTGATGGTGGCCCGCGGGGCGCAGGGCGTGGGTGCGGCCATCTCGGTACCCGCGGCGATGACCCTGCTGACCCAGACGTTCCCGGAGGGGCCCGCGCGCAACAAGGCGCTGGGCATCTACGCCTCGGTGGGTGCGGCGAGCTTCGGTGCGGGGCTGGTGCTCGGAGGCATTCTCGCCGACCTGTTCGGATGGCGTTCGGTGTTCGCGGTCAACGTCGTGCTCGGGATCGCCGTCGTCGCCGGTGCCCAGGTGCTGCTGGCGAAGGGCACGCGCCACCACCGTCCGCTGGACGTGCCCGGCGCGGTCCTGATCACCGGCGGTCTGCTGCTGGTCGTGTTCGCGATCACCCGGGGCGGCCAGGTCGGCTGGACGTCGCTGTCCACGGCAGGAGCGCTGTGCTTCGGCCTGGCGCTGCTGGTCGCGTTCGTGGTGTGGGAGCGCAGGGTGGCGGTGCCGCTGTTGCCTGCGGAACTGCTGTCCAGGCGGCCGGTACGCGCGGGAGCGTTCGCGGGCCTGTTGTTCTTCGGCGCGGTCAACGGTCTGCTGTTTTTCGCGCCGCTGTACATGCAGGGCCTGCTCGGCTGGGAGCCGCTGCTTTCGGCGCTGGCGATGCTGCCGATGAGCGTGGTGGTCATCATCTCGTCCAACTTCGCAGGCCGAATCCTCGACCGGGTGGGCCAGCGGCGCCTCATGCTGGTGGGGTTGGCGATGATCGGTTGCGGTGTGGCGCTGTGGATCCCCACCCCGCTCGACGGCGTCTACTGGTGGCACATGCTGCCGGGGCTGGTCGTGATGAGCACCGGTCAGGGCCTGGCCTACACCGGTCTCACCGCGGCCGCGCTCAGCGGGCTTCCGCAGGAGCAGCACGGTGTGGCCGGGGCGTTCAACATCACCACCCAGCAGGTCGGCTCCGGTCTGGCGACCGCGTCACTGGTCGTGATCGCCGCCGCCGCACGGCCCGATGCCGGCCCCGCGGGAACGCTGTCGGGCTACCACGCGGCGTACGTGGCCGCGGTGGCCGGTGTCGCCGCCGGGGTCGCGCTGATCGCTCTGCTCCCCGCTTTCCGGTACGGCGCGGACGAGATCCGCCAGCCGAGCTGAATGCAAGGACCGACACAGGCGGGCGGCGATCCGCCGAGAGGAGCGCACATGTTGTTCGGGATCTCCACCTTCCTCACCGACGTGACCGAGACCGGCGAACCCGCCGTGCGGCCCGCCGAACTCGCCAAAGCGGTCGAGGAACGCGGGTTCGAGTCGCTGCTGACCGCCGAGCACACCCACATGCCCGCCCGGCCCACGCCGTGGCCGGGTGGCGACGCTCCGATCCCCGCGTTCTTCCGTTACACCTACGACCCTTTCGTCGCGCTCTCGATGGCCGCGGCGGCCACCCGCAGGCTGCGGGTCGGCACCGGAGTGACTGTGCTGACGCAGCGGGATCCGATCCTGCTCGCGAAGGAGGCGGCAACGCTGGACGTGCTCTCCGGCGGCCGGCTCATCCTCGGCATCGGCGCCGGTTGGCACCGCATCGAGGTGCGCAATCACGGCGTCGATCCCAAGCGGCGCTTCGGGGTGATGCGCGAACGCGCTCGGGTCCTGCGGCGGATCTGGACCGAAGAACTGCCCGAGTTCCACGGCGAGCACGTCGACTTCGACGCGATGTACTCGTTCCCCAAGCCGGTGCAACGGCCGCACCCCCCGATCCTGCTCGGCGGCTGGAGCGAGAACGTCTACGGCCGCGTGCTGGACTACGCCGACGGCTGGCTGTCGCCGCCGGAGTGGGGCGTGGAGGAGGTCACCGGCCCGGCAGGCAGGCTGCGGGAGCAGGCCGCCGAGCGTGGACTGCCGGAACCGCAGATCAACTTCTTCCTCAACTCCCTCGACTCGGGCGACCTGGAGAAAGCCGCGGAGATCCGGCCGCGGCGAATCCTGTTCTCGCTCAGCCCGATGGTGCGTGACGACGCCCTGCGCAGGCTCGACGAGCTCGCCGAGTTCATGGCCGGGCACAACGACTTCTGAACCAGGAGGAGAACTTCATGTACGTCGTGACCGTAGCGCTGGTGTCGCTTCCGGACGCAGTGGAGGACCTCGCTGCCGAGCTGCGTTCGGCAGTGCGGACGTGTTCCCACGACCCAGGATGCGTGTTCTATTCCGTGCAGCAGGACACGGCGGTGGAAACCCGATTCCTGCTCTACGAGCGCTGGGACGACCGGGAATCGTTCGACCAGCACGGCAAGAGCGACTTCGTCGTGGAACAGGGGCAGCGGCTGGCCCGGATGCTGGCGGCCGATCCGGTGGTGACCGAGTACGAACTGATCGAGTAGCACCGCTGCGCCATGTGATGAAACACGGGACGCGCAGTCGCTGGGTAGGCTGGGAAGAATGCGGGACGGCAACGTGGAACTGGCCGATTTCTTGAAGTCGAGGCGGGACCGGATCCGGCCCGAGGACGTGGGACTGTCGGTGCACGGGCGCCGCCGGGTGCGGGGGCTGCGCCGTGCGGAGGTGGCGCAGCTCGCCGGGATCAGCCCCGAGTACTACATGCGGCTGGAACAGGGGCGCAGCAACCGTCCGTCCCGTTCGGTGGTCGACGCGCTGGCCGAGGTGTTCCGGCTCGACGAGGACGAGCGCGAACACCTGTACCTGATCGCCAGGTCGGAGGTCGTGGCCCGCTCCGGAGGTGCCGGCGGCGTGGACGACGGCGTGCAGCGGCTGCTGGAGTCGGTGGATCCGGTGCCCGCCTACGTCCTCAACGCACGGCTCGACGTGCTGGCCTGGAACCGGATGGCGGCGGCGCTGGTCATGGACTTCGCCGAGCTCCCGGCCGGCCGCCGCAACCTGGTCTGGTTCGCGTTCTGCGAGGACCGGGCGCGGGACTTCTACGTGCACTGGGAGCGGATGGCGATGCAGGGCATCGCCCACCTGCGGGCCGCTCTGGGCCGCGCGCCCGACGATCCGGACACCAATGCGCTGATCGAGGACATCTCGGCTCGCAGCAAGCAGTTCCGCGACTGGTGGAGCAGGCACGAGGTCCGCGGTCCCGGCAGCGGGGTCAAGGAGTTCCGCCACCCGCTGGTCGGGCGCATGACGCTGAACTACAACGCCCTGCTGCTGCCGGGCGGCGGGGACCAGCAGCTGGTGATGTACACCGCGCCGGAGGGCAGCACGTCGCAGAACGCGCTGGACCTGCTCGCGGTGATCGGCAGCGAGAAGTTCGGCGACGCCAGCGACGTCGGCTCCGCCTGACCCGGGCAGCACGGCGAGGGCCGCCGGGAAGCAGGCGGCCCTCGTCCGCGTGCCGGCTCAGAGCAGGTCGTCGAGGTCGGTGCTCGCGGAGACGCGGCTCCACTGCTCGATCTCGCGCTGGGTCGAGGTCAGCTTCCCGAGCACCGCCTCCAGCGAGTCCACGCCCAGGGGCAGGCGGAACGGGCCGTCGTCGACCACCTCGAGGATCCTCGCCGCGGCCTTGTCCGGATCGCCGGGCTGGGTCCCGTGGAAGCCGCGCACCAGCTCCCGCACCGGGTCCATGACCTCGGCGTAGTCGTCGATGCGGTCGCTGTGCCGCAGGCTGGAGCCGGTGAAGTCGGTCCGGAACAGTCCGGGCTCGACCACCCGCACGTCGATGCCGAACGGCGCCACTTCCGCAGCCAGGCATTCGGATGCGCCTTCGAGGGCGAACTTGGCGGCGACGTAGGAGGAGAACCCCTGGTAGCCGACCTGCCCGTTGACGCTGGAGATCTGCACGATCGTGCCGGTTCGCGCGCGCCGCATGTGCGGCAGCACGGCTCTGGTCAACGCCATCGGGCCGAAGAACAGCACGTCGAGCATGTCGCGCAGTTCCTCCTCCGAGGTTTCCTCCACCGCGCCGACGTGGCCGTTGCCCGCGTTGTTGACCAGCACGTCGATGCGCCCGGTGCGGCTGATGGCGGTGCTGACGGCCTGGGAGATCTGGTCCTGCCGCGTGACGTCGAGCTGAAGGGGATGCACCGACTCACCTGGCGCCTCCGCCGCGAGCTGTTCCAGCGCCCGCACCCGGCGCCCCGTGGCGAATACGGTGTGCCCGGCCGCGCTGGCGGCTCGGGTGATGGCGGCTCCGAAGCCCGACGTCGCACCCGTGACGAACCAGACGCGCGACTCGCGGGACGCGTGGGTTTGCGCGTTGATGGCGATCACCTCTCGTTCTCGTGAACATGAACTTTTTCCGCGTGCTGTGTCGGGAAACGATGCTCCCCATTGTTCGTCGCTCGTGCCCTTTATCCGTCAGGATTCGGTCAGGACTTCGTTAACTCCCTGCAGTGAATACTTGCGCGCATCCGGACGGTAGTCACGCAATGCGCCAGTACTTCGCGAAGTTACCGACTTTCGATCCGCGTCTCCCGTTTTCCTTGCGTGGGAACTCCTTTGTCGGTTCACTCGGATTCGGGGCACGGCAGTTTCCCCGTGAACTCTTCGAGTGCCTCCGCGTGCGCCGCGGAATCACCGGTGCACGCGCCGGTCAAGCAATATTTCCAAGGAGTGCAGCATGGACAGCGGCCGTACTCGGCAAATCGTCGAAACCTGGTTCGCCGACATCGGTTCGGGCAACCTGGAAAGGGTCCTCGCCACCCTGTCCCCCTCGGTGTACCACGAACTCCCGCGCCACGAGCGCAATGCGGTGATCCCGAACCTCGGGGTGCACATCGGGCGCGACGCCGTCGCCGAGTCCTTCCGGATGCGCGGCGAGGCGTCCGCCGACGTGGAGTACGTGACCCGCGACGTCGTCGTGGAGGGGGACAAGGCATACGTGGTGACCTGGGCGCGGATGCGCCACCGCCGCACCGGCGTGGAGTTCGGGATCGAGGCCACCCACCGGCTGACCGTCGACGCCGGCGGCCAGATCAGCTACTGGAAGGTCTACTTCGACCCGACCCCGGAGGTCGCGGCTTTCGACGACGACCTCGACCAGCGGCTGCTGGCCGCTGTGCGCGCCGGCGAGAGCCAGGAGGTCGCGCAGCTGATCTCGGTCGGAGCACAGGTCGACGCACGTGACCAGGACACCGGGCTGACCGCGCTGATGATCGCCGCGGGCCGAGGGGATGCCACGTCGGTCCGGCTGCTGCTGGAAGGCGGCGCCGACGTGCACGCGATGGATGCGGCGGCGGGCGGGACCCCGCTGCACAAGGCGGTGCAGGGCGGTGACCTGGAATCGGTGCGGCTGCTCGTCGACGCCGGCGCGCAGATCGACGCCGTGGTGCCCACGACGGGGCACACCCCGCTGCTGGACGCTTTCTGGTACAAGATGCCGGACATCGCGGAGTTCCTGCTCGCGCAGGACGCGGGCCTGAACCTGACCACGCACTACGGCTTCTCGATGCGGGACCACATCGAGTACGCGTTGCAGGCCAACGCGCTGGGCACCGAGAAGCTCGCCGCCGCGGAACACGCCCTGCGTGCCCGGCTGGAGAGGGACGAGCGCCAGGCCGCCGAGCAGGCCCTGATGAGCGCTGTGGTCGCGGGCGACCTGGAGCGCGTGCGGGAGTTGCTGGCGCAGGGCGTGGCCGTGGACGAACGCTCGCCGGTGCTCAACGGGTTCAACGACGCCCACACCCCGCTGCTGGTCGCCGCGCGTGACGGTCACGTGGAGATCGTGCGCGAACTGCTGGCCGCGGGAGCCGACGTCAACGCCACCGAGCCCACCTTCGGTGCCGTCCCGTTGCACAAAGCCGTCTACAACGGACACGCCGAGATCACCCAGATCCTGGTGCACACCGCCGGAGTGGATCTGGACTTCCGGGGGCCGACCAACGGCTACACCCCGCTCCTGGACGCGATCTGGCACGGCTACGAGGAATGCAGCCGGATCCTGCTCGCCGCCGGCGCGCGTACCGATCTCGTCGGCCACGACGGCAAGACCCCGGCCGCGCTCGCCGCGGAGGTCTTCGGTGCCGGCCACGCCCTGACGACCGAGCTTTCCTGAGTCCGACCAGAAAGGACTGATCATGCTCTTCTACTGCCAGATGCGCTGGAACCACGAGGGGCGCATCACGATCGACGAGCTGCTCGACATCGAGTACGAGGAGACCAAGCACGCGCAGGAGACGCTGGACTCCGGCTTCTGCGTGGGCATCTGGAAGGTGGCCGGGCAGAAGCGGGTGATCGCGATCGTCGACGCGCCCTCGGCCGACGAGCTCGACCGGTCGGTGTTCCGCCTCCCGATGCGCGAGTACCTCGAGTTCGAGGAGATCTGGGCCCTGCGCGACTACCTGAGCTTCGCCGACGACGTCGAGCGCAGGTACCGGGACGTGTGACCGAACCAGGGAAGGAAGAGGAGAGACCGTGATCCACCAACTCATCTTCGCCGCCCCGAAACCGGGGATGACCGAGCGGCAGTTCCAGGACTACTGGATCGACGTGCACGCGGTGCGCTACGCGAGCAAGATCCCGCAGATCCGCCGTTACGCCGTCGACCGAAGGCTCGAGCTGCCCGACGACGGCGGTGAACCGCTGTGGAGCGGGGTCGGGGAGATCTGGCTGCGCAACGCCGAGGAGCAGCTGGCCTCGCTGCAGACTCCGGAGTTCCTCGACGGCGCCCGCGCCGACGAGCCGCGCTGGGCGGCGTTCTGGCGCACCGTCGTCCTCGACACCGATGCGCACGTGCTGGTCGAGGGGCCGCCGCAGCGCGCCGACCAGCACGAGGCGAAGCTGTTCGTGCTGGTCAAGCGCAAGCAGGGGATCAGCCTGGACGACTTCCGCCGGCGCGCCCTGCGAACCCGGAGCGCCACGAGCATTCCGGGGCTGGTCCGCTACGTCCAGGGGCACTCCCGGGACGGCATGTACGGCGTTGGCGAGGCGCCGTTGGATGCCGCTTTCCAACTGCACTTCGCCGGCCCGGAGGCACTCGTCGACGCCCGCAACACCGCCGAGTACCGCGCCTTCGAGTCCGAACTGCGGGAGTTCGTCGAGCCGCGGTACGTGCACACCCTCGCCGTCGAGCAGAACTGGGTCATCGGGCCCGAAGCCCGGTGACAGCCTCCCGCGCAGACGTCAGATCGAAAAGAAGTGGAGTTAAGGATGAGCAAGCGCGTTCTCGTCGTGCTGTCGGAGTACGGGTACTGGGGTGAGGAACTGGTCGGCCCGGTGGAGGAGATGGACCGGGCCGGTTACCGGATCGCCTTCGCCACCCCGACGGGTGCCCGGCCGCAGGCGCTGCCGCCGAGCCTCGACCCGGAGTACGTCGACCCGCCGCTGGGACGGCCGGTCACCACGGCCTCCATGGCCCGTCGTGCCCGTGAGCTCGACGAGTCGTCGCGGCTGGACAACCCGTTGAGCCTGGCCGACCTGGTGCCCGAGCGGCCCTACTACAGCGCGGTCAACCACCTGCGTGCGCTGGAGGAGTACAACCGCAAGCTCGACTCGGCGACGGCCGAGCTCGTGGAGGGCTTCGACGCCCTGGTCATCGTCGGCGGCAGCGGCCCGATCGTCGACCTGGCCAACAACGAGCGCCTGCACGAAATCGTGCTGGCCTTCGTGGCCGCGGACAAGCCCATCGTCGCGGAGTGCTACGGCGTCGCGGTGCTGGCCTTCGCCCGCGACATGGAATCGCGGGAGAGCATCCTGTGGGGCAAGCACGTCACCGGCCATCCCAAGGAGTACGACTACAAGGACGGGACGGGCTTCGTCGGCGTCGACTTCAACATGGGGCCGCCGCCGTATCCGCTGGAGTACATCCTGCGCGACGCGACCGGTCCGGACGGCGGTTTCCACGGCAACGTCGGCAAGGACATCTCCGTCGTCGTCGACTACCCGTTCATCACCGCACGGTCCACACCGGACTCCGTCGAGTCCGGGCAGAAGCTGGTGCAGGTGCTCGAGAACGGCCTCGAGCGCTCCGGCTGGTGAGCGCGGACGGAGAGGAAGAAGATGTCGACCAGACCAGGCAGGGTGGCGATCCACGAGCAGTTCGCCACCGATGGTTTCGAGTACATGTTCGGCAATCCCGGCACAGTGGAACAGGGTTTCCTCGACGTCGCGGGCAGCTCCGAGCTGGAGTACGTGCTGGGACTGCACGAGTCGGTGTCGGTGGGCATGGCCGACGGCTATGCCCGGGCATCGGGAGGGCCGGCACTGGTGCAACTGCACAGCAGCGTCGGCCTGGGCAACGCCGTCGGCATGCTCTACCAAGCCAGGCGGGGCGGGGCGCCGCTGGTGGTGGTGGTCGGTGACGCGGGCGTGCGCTACGACGCCATGGACGCCCAGATGGCCGCGGACCTGGTGTCGATCGCCCAACCGGTCACCAAGTACGCGACGCGGGTGACCGACGAGAGCTCGGTGCTGCGGGTGCTGCGGCGGGCGACGAAGATCGCGATGACTCCGCCGTGCGGTCCGGTGGTGGTGGTCCTGCCCGCCGACGTGCTCGACGAACCCAACCACGAGCCGGTGCGGCCGAGCCCGGTGCCGTCGACGCGGGTGACGCCCGCGCCGGCGACGGTGGCCGACATGGCCAGCCGGTTGCTGGCCGGGCAGCGGCGGCTGGTGCTCATGGGCGACGGCGTCGCAGCCAGCGGCGCCCAGCGCGAGCTCACGGCGGTGGCCGAGCGGTTGAACGCACCGGTGTGGGGCGTCAACTCCTCGGAGGTCAACTTCGACACCACGCACCGCCTCTACGGCGGCGAGTTGGGGCACATGTTCGGTACCGACAGCGAACGGGTGGTGCGCAACGCCGATTCGGTGCTCATCGTCGGCACCTACGTCTTCCCCGAGGTGTTCCCGTTGCTGGACGGACCGTTCCGGGAGGACGCGCACATCGTGCACGTGGACCTGGACCGCTACGAGATCGCGAAGAACCACCCCGTCGATCTCGGTGTGGCGGCAGATCCGAAGTTGACGCTGGCGGCGTTGGATGCGGAGCTGACCCGCCAGCGTCCGGTGGGCCCCGGCCCCGATCACTTCCCGGAAGGCGCCGAGCCGAGCCGGACCGAGGTGACCGACGCACCGGAGAGCTTGCTCGGGAGCTTCTCCCGGGAGCTCGCCGAGCGAGCGCCGAGCGACCTGGTGGTCTTCGACGAGGCGCTGACCGCGTCACCGCAGGTGCTGCGGCATCTGCCGCCGCGTGAGCCGGGGCGGTTCTTCCAGACCCGAGGCGGTTCGCTCGGGGTCGGGGCACCGGGGGCGATGGGGATCAAGCTGGCCAGGCCGGACGCTCCTGTCGTCGCCTTCACCGGTGACGGCGCCGGCATGTACACCATCCAGGCGCTGTGGACGGCGGCCAGGTACGGCATCGACGTCACGATCGTGGTCTGCAACAACGGCCGGTACCGGTTGCTGGACCGCAACATCGAGCAGTACTGGTCGGCGCAGGGCATCGCGCCGCACGACTACCCGGACGCGTTCGACCTGACGCGGCCGGAGATCGGATTCGGCGAGCTCGCCGCCGGGCTCGGTGTCGCGTCGCGCCGGGTCACCGAGCCAGGGGAGGTCGAACCTGCGGTGACGGCCGCGCTCTCCGGAGACGGGCCACTGCTGATCGACCTGGCCGTCGAGTGAGAGGAGGACCATGGCCACCGATTCGCCGCTGAACGTCGAAGGTGCGCGCGGCTTCGTGCTCCGGTGGTGCGCGGCGCTGGACATGCACATGGAAAGCGCGGAGCTCGGTGAGTTCCTGGCCAGCGCGGGGCTGGTGTTCGGCTTCCCGCATCGGCTGGTGCGCGACCGCGACGAGTTCGAGCAGTGGTACGACGAAGTGACCACCGTTTTCTTCGACGAGGTCCGCGAAGTGCGTGGGATCGAGGTGGAGCTCACCTCCCCGCTGCACGCGGAAGTGCGGGCCCGGGTCAACTGGCAGGCCCGCACCTGGGACCCGCCTGCCCCGCGCAGTCAGTGGATCGGCTGCGACTGGGTCGAGGAGCTGTCGGTCGTGCTGCAGGACGGCGCGCCGAAGATCCGGACCCGCAGGCTCCGCGAGCCCGAACCGATGCCGGGTTCGCCGCGGCTGTACGAGGTGAGCTGACACCTGCCGCCGAAGGCGCGGCCGCGGTGGTGGTCGGTGGTGCGAGCACCACCGACCACCACCTCTTCCCCACATCGCTAGCGAGGAGTAGCACAGTGGACACCCCGAAACGACCGGCGCCGCCCGCGCTCGAGGGCGCGCGCATCGGAATCCTGCTGGAGAGCGACTACGTCGAGGAGGAGATCTCCTACTACCGGATGCGGTTCGCCGAGGAAGGCGCCGAGGTGGCGCTGCTGACGCGGCTGTGGGGAAACCAGTCGCTGGTCTTCACCGGCCACGAGCACGGTGTGCCGCTGACCGTGGACCGTGACCTCGAACAACTCGACTACGGCGAGCTGTCGCGGCTGTCGGCGCTGATCGTGCCCTCCGGGATGGTCGCCGATCGGCTGCGCTACACCGAGGACCTCGACGTGGTCCCGCCCGCGCTGCGGCTGCTGCAGCGCGCTTTCCGGATGCCACGCCTGCTCAAGGTGTTCTCCTGCCACGGGTTGTGGCTGGTGTCGGCGGCGCCCGAGCTGGTGGCCGGGCGCTCGGTCACCTGCCACAACAACCTGGTCGGCGACGTGCGCAACATGGGTGCGCACCACGTCGACGAGGACGTCGTGGTCGACGGGGATCTGATCACCGGGCGCTCGGTGGAGGTCGCACCTCAGCTCGCCAGGACGCTGATCGGCCGGCTGGCCGCGGCTGGGCGGTGATGGCGGTGGCTGCGGTCGACTTCACCTTCTCCGACACCGTCGCCGGCTACGTCGTGCACAGCGGCGACTCCTGGGCACGTCTGAACACTGTGGATGGTCGCGCGGTCACCGTGCGGTTCACTTCGCGCACCCATGCACGCCTGCTGCGCAACCTCGGCGAACCCTACTCCGACGTCACGGAGCGGATCGCGGAGTTGCTGGTGCCGGGACAGCTGGTCTTCAGCTACGGGCCGGTCTACCCGGAACCGGACGGACTGCGGTTCCACTGCGCGCAACTTACCTTCGTCGGCGAGTGCCCGACACGGCCCGTCCACGAGCACCCGCGCTGGTGGGTCGAGCAGCTCACGCAACTGGCGGCCTTCTACCGGGAGGCGCAGTTCGGCAGCGGCCCGCCCGATTTCACCGGCTACCGCACAGATCTCGGGCTCAGCGGCGCGAAGGCCGGTCGGCGGGTGCAGGAGACCGACACGATCTCCCGCCTGGTATACGGGATGGCTGCCTCCTACCTGCTGACAGGCGACGAGGACGCGCTCGAGGTCGCCGAGCGCGGTTCCGCCTACATGCAGGACAACCTGCGCTTCGCCGACGACGATGAACAGGTGACCTACTGGTACCACGGCGTCGAGCTGGACGGGGTGCGCGAGCGCAAGCTGTTCGCCTCCGAGTTCGGCGACGAAGAGCAGGCGCTGCCGGCCTACGAACAGATCTACGCGCTCGCCGGCCCGGTGCACACCTACCGCGTCACCGGTGACCCGTCGCTCCGCGCCGACATCGAGGGCACCGTGCGGCTGTTCGAACGCTTCTACGCCGACCCCCAGTACGGCGGCTACTTCTCGCACCTGGACCCGTTGGAGCTGAGCCCCCGCGCGCGGTCGCTGGGACGCAACCGGTCGCGCAAGAACTGGAACTCCATCGGAGACCACGCTCCCGCCTACCTGTTCAACCTCTACCTGGCCACCGGCCAGGAGCGGTACCTGCGGATGCTGGAGAGCACCTTCGACCTCGTCGTCTCGCACTTCCCCGCGGACCGGGACCTGGCGGGCGAGCCGTTCGTGCGGGAGCGGTTCCACCGCGACTGGACGCCGGACCTGGAGTGGGGCTGGCAGCAGAACGGGGCCGTCGTCGGGCACAACCTGAAGATCGCCTGGAACCTGGCGCGGATGCATTCGCTGGTGCCCAAGCACGACTACCGCGCACTGGCCGAACTCATCGCGAGCCGGATGCCCGACGTGGGCCGGGACCCGCAGCGCGGCGGGTGGTACGACGTGGTGGACCGGGCCGCCGAGGACGGCAGGCACCGCTTCGCCTGGCACGACCGCAAGACGTGGTGGCAGCAGGAGCAGGCTATCCTGGCCTACCTGCTGCTGGCCGGCACCACTGGCGCCGCGGAGTACGCGCGGCATGCCCGTGAAGCTTCGGCGTTCTACAACGCCTTCTTCCTGGACCACGATGACGGCGCGGTGTATTTCGCCGTTCTCTCGGGCGGGCTGCCGTACCTGCTCGGCACCGAGCGCGGCAAGGGCAGCCACTCGATGAGCATGTACCACGCGGCGGAACTGTGCTATCTGGCGACCGTCTACACCAGACTCCTGGTTCGGCGGGAGCCGCTGGAGCTGTGGTTCCGGCCGCGTCCCGACGCCGACTTCCCGGGCCGGGTGTTGCGCGTCGCGCCCGACGCGCTGCCGCCGGGACAGGTGGTCCTGGACCAGGTGCATCTCGACGGCGAGCCCAGCGACGACTTCGATCCGGTGGCGATGACCGTGCCGCTGCCCGACAGCGAGCATCCCGTGCGGGTGCGCGTTCGCCTGCGGCCGACCGTGGAGGAGGGCCGATGACCACGACGAACGGGTTCGCGGTGCGCCCAGGGCGGACGGCGCCGCTGGGTGCGGTAGCGGTCGACGACGGTGTGAACTTCGCGGTCGTGTCCCGCACCGCGGAGCGGGTGTGGCTGGTGCTGCTCTCGCCCCGGGACGGCACCGAGATCGCCACCATCCCGTTCCCCGGGGAGTACCGGTTCGGCGCGGTGTGGGCCATGACGGTCGTCGGTCTCCCCGCGGAGGTGGACTACGCCTACCGCGTCGACGGCCCGGACGGGACCGGCAACCGGTTCGCCCCCGATGCCCTGCTGCTCGACCCGCACGGGACCGCCGTCGCGGGCGGGGAGATCTGGGGGCGGGCCCGCACCTACCGCTCCCGCGTCCTGGTCGACGACTTCGACTGGGGAGCCGACCGGAAGCCGCGGATCCCACCCGAGGACCTGGTGATCTACGAAGCCCACGTGCGCGGGTTCACCCGGCATCCGTCATCGGGGACGCGGGTTCCGGGAACCTACGCGGGTTTCCGGGACAAGATCCCCCACCTCGCTCGGCTCGGGGTCAACTGCGTGGAGCTCATGCCCGTCTTCGAGTTCGACGACACGGACAACTCCGCGGGCGAGGGGCTGGTGAACTACTGGGGCTACGACCCGGTCAGCTTCCTGGCGCCGAAGGCGGCCTACGCCGCCGACCCGCAGGCACCGGCCCGCGAGCTCAAGGAACTGGTGCGGGACCTGCACGCACACGGCATCGAGGTCGTGCTGGACGTGGTCTTCAACCACACCGCCGAGGGCGACCACCGGGGGCCGACCCTGTCGTGGCGGGGTGTGGACAACGCGACGTACTACCTGCTCGGCCCCGGCGGTGAGGACTGCAACTACAGCGGCACCGGCAACACCGTCAACGCCAACGACCCCGTGGTCCGCTCCTACGTCGTGGACTGCCTGCGGTACTGGGCGACCGAGTACCGGGTGGACGGTTTCCGGTTCGACCTGACGTCGGCGCTGACCAGGGGTGGTGACGGGCATGCGCTGGAGAACCCGCCGCTGCTGGAGCAGATCGCGCACGACCCCGTGCTGGCCGACTGCAGGCTCATCGCCGAACCGTGGGATGCCGCCGGCCTCTACCAGGTCGGCAGGTTCCCGCACCACCAGCGGTGGATGGAGTGGAACGGCCGCTATCGCGACGCGGTCCGGCGGTTCCTCGTCGGGCGCCCCGACAGCGCAGGGGAACTGGCCACCCGGTTGGTCGGCTCGCCCGATCTCTACGGCGAGCGCGGCACCACGGCATCGGTGAACTTCGTGACCTGCCACGACGGTTTCACTCTCGCCGACTGGGCCGCCTTCGACCACAAGCACAACGAGGCCAACGGTGAAGACGGCCAGGACGGGCCGGGCGACGAGGCGAGCTGGAACTGCGGCGTCGAGGGACGGACCGACGACGAGGGGGTGCTGCGGCTGCGCGAGCGCCAGGTCCGCAACGCGCTCGCGCTGCTGCTGTTGAGCCACGGCGTGCCCATGCTGCTCGGCGGCGACGAGTTCGGCCGCACGCAGCTCGGCAACAGCAACGCCTACTGCCACGACGGCTCGCTGACCTGGCTGGACTGGGACATGGCCGACCGCAACGCCGGCCTCGTCGAGTTCGTTCGCCGCTGCCTGGCGTTCCGGCGGGCACACCCCGTCCTGCGGCGGACCGCGCATCCCAGCGGGGAGGCCGACGAGGGTGCGGCGTACCCACCGGTGAGCTGGCACGGACGCAGGCCGGGCGACCCCGACTGGTCGACGGCGTCGGGACTGCTGGTGGCGCTGCTGCACCAGGAGGTTCCTGGCGACACCGTGCTGGTGATCGCCAATGCGCATGCGGAGGCGGAGGAGATCGCCTTGCCCGAGGTGCCTCCGGGCACCGGTTGGCACCGCTTCCTGGATACCTGCCGGGAGCCCGCTGCCACACCGATCGGATCCGAAGAGCAGCTACCCGACCAAGCGCGGATCGTCGTCGCAGCGCACTCGGTGGTCGTGTTGGTGGCTGGTGAGGAGGCAGGAGGATGACCGCGCAGAGGCAGTCGGAGACCGTGCTGGAGTGCCACCTCGGTTTCAGCGCGGGAACAGCGAGGATCGATCTGGTCGGAGCGCTCGACGAGTGCGGCGCCGAGATCCTGGCCGCCTACCTGGAGCGTGCCGGGGACGCTGATGTGGACCGGATCGTGCTCAACGTCGCAAACGTCGGCGTGGTGTCCGCGGCGGCGGTGCGCTGCCTGGCCCACGCCCAGCAGCGGTTCGGTCCCAGCACCTGGTTGATGCTGGCCGGTGCCGACGCGGACCTGCGCGGTGCACTGCGACGGGCGAGCCTTGATTCGGCGATCGCGCTGGTTCCGGATTCCTGATTCTCCTCGGCCCGGAGAATTGATTTCGCAAAACGGCGCGACTCCGATGGTTGTAGTCTGGTTCGTTTCGGCAGCAAATATGCACCCACGGTGATCGGGTTCGCGCTGTCAATAGTCGTTTCGGGTGGGGATATGCGGCACTTCGTGGCTCGAAAGTTTGTATGACATACCTCACTAGCGGCCGGAGCAGAGGGCGGAACGTCGGTTGTTTGCGCTATTAATTAATGCTGACGAGCAGCCGGTGTGTCGCGCGAAGGAACGTGCTTGATCTATCTGGGGTATCCAATATGCTACTTTCCGATTCTGATGTGTTAATCGCGGGAACTGTCGGATTTTCGCGGTTTGTCCAGGAGGCGTTTGCTTCTCTGTCCCGATTGGACCAGCGTCGATGGGCCGAGGTGTACGTGCGCGGCCTGCTGGAGCGGGAGGGAAGAAAGTCCGCGCGCAAGATCGCCGATGCCATCCTCGGACTTCCGGTGGCGCAGTCGTTGCAGCAGTTCGTGAACCAGAGCCCCTGGGACTGGCAGCCGGTGCGCCAGTACCTCGCCGCGCACGCCGTCGAGCACCTGCGACCGAAGGCATGGGTGCTGGACAACACGGTGATCCCGAAAAGCGGCCGTTATTCGGTCGGCGTCGCGCGGCGGTACGTGGAGGCCGAACGGCGCACCCTGAATTGCCAGGTGGGTAAAGCGCTCTTCCTTGCCGGTGACGGGGCGGGCGTACCGGTGGACTGGCGGATCGTGCTGCCGGAAAAGTGGGGTTCGGACGCGCACCTGCGCAAACGCGCTCGCATTCCGGCGGAGGAGCGAAGCGAGCCCGAATGGCGGTATGCCCTCGACCTGGTCGACCAACAGCGGAATCGCTGGGCGGGAGATTCGTTGCCGGTCGTGAGCGACGTCCGGAACATGTCCGGCGCCGCGGATCTCGGCCATCGCCTGCACCAGTCGCGAATTGGATTCGTATTTCAGGTCGGCGCGCGATTACCCTTGGTCCAGGACGACGGCCGAGTTCGCACGGCACTGGACTGCGCGCAGGATGTGATCCGGAACCGGCGGCCCGCCGTGGTGTGGCGGGGCGACGGTGGCAGCGCTTTCGGGACGTACTTCCTGTCCGTTCCGGTCCAGTTCGAGCCGTCCGGAAAGGTCAGCGCGCCCGCGGATGCGGGCCGTTCGTTCCGGCTGATCGTCGAGCGGTCGCCGAACGAGGAGCTGCCGGTGCGGTACTGGCTGACCAACTTCCCGCACCGCATGGGAGGCGAGGTGGTCGGTCTCGGCAGGCTGGTCGACCAGACCCGCCGCGATCTGCGTGAACTGCGGCTCGACTTCGGGCTGCACGACTTCGAGGGCCGTTCGTTCCGGGGGTGGCACCACCACATGACGCTGGTCAGCGCCGCCTACGCGTACCACCGCACGCATCTGGCCGGAGTCCGCTGACATCTGGTGCGCCAGGAGAGCGTTGCGGCCCAGCGGTGCGGGGCGCCAAGAGCGCGTCGATCTCGCGCAGGGGCCCGGGGGCGATGTCGAGATCCGTCGCCCTGGCGTGGTTGCGCACGTCCTCCAGGTTCAGCGCGGTCGGCATCGGGATGAGCCCCTTGTCCAGCAGCCAGGCGAGGGCGAGCTGCGTGGTGGTGATGCCGAGCGCGGCGGCCATCGGACCCAGCACCGCCTGGAGGAGCTGCTCGTGGGCCGGGGCGTAGCCGCGGGGACCGTGATGCTCGCCGAGCGGATGGCGCGCGAGGAACGCGATGCCGAGTCGCCGGCAGACCGGCAGCACCTCGTGCTCCGGTTGGCGCTGCATCGGGGAGTAGCTCGAGGACACCGCGGTGACGGCGTGCACGGTCTGGGCCCGCAGGATCATCTTCCCGGATGTACCGGGCAGGCCGATCCAGCGGATCTTGCCCGCCTGCGCCAGCTCGCCGAGGGTGCTGACGGTTTCCTCGACGGGGGTCGACGGGTCGTGCCGGCGCAGTGAGTACAGGTCGATGTGGTCGGTGCCGAGCCGGCGAAGGCTGCGGTCGACCGCGCGCATGCACGCGTCGGGGCGCGCCTGCCCGGGAATCGTCCGTCCGAGCCGGTCGGTCCGCTCACCGAAGCCTGCGCTCAGGACCAGTTGTTCGCGGCGCCGGGACAGCACTCGTCGCACGACGGTCTCGCTGCGGTGCGGGCCGGTGATGTCGATGAACGTGATCGATCCGTCCGCGGCCGCGGCCACGGCTGCCGCGATATCGCTTTCGTCGCGTTCGCCGGGTATCGGGTCCGCGACCTCCACGCCGAGTGCCGACATCTCGGGACCGTTTCGTCCCAGTTTCCGGTATCGCATCTGTTCCCGAATCCCTCGTGTCCGTCGGGCGGGTACAGCATGTCGCTACCGGGCCGAAGGTCGCCAGGCCGAACGCCGGGTAGTCAGCGCAGGACTACCCGACGTTCGGCCACCGCGAGATTCCGTCACTCGGATGGCCCTCTGTCGCTCTCGTCCAAGAGTGACAGAGGCAGAAGCACCAGGGAGTGTTGTCTCGCGGCCGAACAGCGGCGACGCGGTCCGGGCGTCCCGCGCCACCGCCTGATCCGTTGCTGGAAGGGAGTTCGCCGTCAGGAGATCTGCTTCTGGACCCAGTCGTGGAATTCGGCGATGTGGTGTTCGCTGGGGACGAAGACTCCGCCGCGTGCGTAGCCGCGGGAGTCCATGGCGAGCTGGCAGCGTTCGCAGGCGTCGAAGTCCTGGCGGTTGACGCGGTCGAACAGCTCCACCGAGTGCGACAGGTCGCGGCCGGAGTCGACGACCTCGGGCAGGTACAGCCAGTCGCACTCGATCAGCGTGCGGTCCGCAGCGACGGGGAACATGCGGTGCAAGATCACGTGGTCGGGCACCAGGTTGATGAACACCTGCGGGCGCACGGTGATCGCGTAGTAGCGCCGGTCCTGCTCGTCGGACACGCCGGGCAGCCGGTCCAGGCCCTGGCTGCCGTCGACGGTGAAGCCCTGCACGTCCTCACCGAACTCCGCGCCGTGGCCGACGTAGTACTGCGCGGCGAAGCCGTCGGCGAACTCCGGTAGCACCTCGGTGAGCTCGGGATGGATCGTGGCGCAGTGGTAGCACTCCATGAAGTTCTCGATGATCTGCTTCCAGTTCGCCTTCACGTCGTAGGTGATGCGCTTGCCCAGCTTCAGCGCGGCGATGTCGTAGGAGTTGATCGCCCCGGCATCACCCAGCCGCGCGGTGACATCCGAGACCACGGTCTCGTCGAACGACGGCGGCTGCTCGGCCAGGCACACCCACGCATACCCCAGCCACTCCCGCACGTGCACCCGGTTGAGCCCGAACTCGGTGCGGTCGATGTCGGGCATGTCGTTGAGGTTGGGCGCGGCGATCAGCTTGCCGTCCAGCCCGTAGGTCCAGGCGTGGTACGGGCACTGGAAAGAACGACGCACCTCGCCCTTGTCTTCGGTGCACAACCGGGCACCCCGGTGACGGCAGATGTTGAGAAACGCATTGATCCCGCCGTCCCGGCCGCGGGCGATCAACACGCTCTCCCGCCCGACCTGCACCGTGCGGAACGCACCGGGCTTGTCCAGATCATCACAGCGCACCGCACAAAACCACTGCGCCTCCAAAATCCGCGACTGCTCAAGAGAAAAAATCGCCGGGTCGGTGTAGTACTGGCCCGGCAGCGTCGCCATCAGGCTTTCCGTCGGTCCGGTCGTGGTCATCTCAACCTCACTCGTGTAGTGGGACAACTGGTCTTGTTCGGGACTGACAAAAACCGGTGGTGACCGCACCGTTGCGGCCTCGACGAGGGCAGGCGGCATCGAGCTCCCGGCCAAGTCGGTGAGCGTGTACGAGAATTCGTTGTCGCGGTGCGGCGGCGGTTCGCCTCAGGCACCTGTTCCTCCGGCGCGAGCCGGGATCACAGCACCACCACGGAGCGCAGCACTTCGCCGTTGTGCATCCGGTCGAAGGCCGTCTCGACCTCCTCGAGCGCGATCCGTTCGGTGACGAACGCGTCCAGGTCGATGCCCCCCTGCTGGTGCAGTTCGACCAGCGCGGGGAAGTCGCGTTCGGGCAGGCAGTCGCCGTACCACGAGGACTTGATGGCGCCACCGCGGGAGAACACGTCGATCAGCGGCAGGTCGAGATCCATCTCCGGGCCCGGTACTCCCACCAGGACGACGGTTCCGGCGAGGTCGCGGGCGTAGAAGGCCTGCTGGAACGTCTCCGGACGCCCGACCGCGTCGATCACGACGTCGGCCCCGACTCCACCGGTGAGCGTCCGGATCGCCTCGACCGGGTCGGCGTGGCGGGCGTTGACGAGGTCGGTCGCTCCCAGCTGCTCGGCCCACGCGAGCTTGCGCGAGTCCAGGTCGACGGCGATCACCTGCCGTGCGCCGGAGAAGTCGGCTCCGGCGACGGCCGCGCAGCCGACACCACCGCAGCCGATGACCGCGACGGTGTCACCGAGCCGGACCGGTGCGGTGTTGACCGCCGCGCCGATTCCGGCCATGACGCCGCAGCCGAGCAGTCCGGCCACCGCGGGATCGGACTCGGGGTCCACCTTGGTGCACTGGCCGGCGGCGACCAGGGTCTTCTCGGCGAACGCGCCGATGCCCAGGGCCGTGGTCAGCGGTGTGCCGTCTTCCAGCGTCATGGGCTGGCGCGCGTTGTGGGTGTCGAAGCAGTACTGCGAGCGGCCACGGCGGCAGGACCGGCACTGTCCGCACACGGCGCGCCAGTTCAGCACGACGAAGTCACCGGGTCGCACGTTCCTGACGCCGGGGCCCACGGCCTCGACGACTCCCGCCGCTTCGTGTCCGAGCAGGTACGGGAACTCGGTGCCGATGCCGCCCTCGCGGTAGTGCAGGTCGGTGTGGCAGACCCCGCACGCCTGCACCGCGACGAGTGCCTCGCCTGGGCCGGGGTCGGGCACAAGGATGTCGAGTACCTCGACGGGGGCGCCTTTCTTGCGTGCCACGACGCCTCGGGCCTTGTGTCGCACGGGCAGATCTCCTCTTCGCACGAGCGCTGAGAGTGGTGGAGGGCGAAAGCCACGGAGAAGCATGTTGCGCATAGCGCACAGCGTTGCTCAATTTGAGACAACGATGAGGCTGGGTGGTCTTCCTGTCAAGAGGCACTTGCCAACGTTTGCCGCTACCGATCGGTAGCCGGGGGTCGCGTGGTGCCCGGCGGCCGAAACCCCTGTTGGAGGCGGAGAAGTCGCCCGAAGAGCCGCCAGTGGATCTCTTGACGGTGACCCGGTCGCTGTGGATCCTTGTTGCGTATAGAGCGACATGTTCTGTTATGCGCAACGTTTGGAGGGGGTGCTCATGGTCGCCGTGTGCCGTGTCGAGGAGCTGCCGCCGGGGGAGTCGACCCGGGTCTGGGCGGACGTGGCCGTGGCCGTGTTCAACGCCGACGGTGAGTTCTACGCGGTCGACGACACCTGCACGCACCAGGACGCGTCGTTGTCGGAGGGGTTCCTGGAGGGCTGTTTCGTCGAATGCCCGCTGCACGCGGCGTTCTTCGACCTGCGCACGGGGATGCCGACCTGCCTGCCCGCCAAACGGCCGGTGCGCACCCACCCCGTGACCATCGAAGACGGCGTGATCCACGTGCACGTCACCGCAAACACCAGCCAGCAGTCCGAGAACGCACAGGAGCAGGAGGCCGTCGCATGAGGAGCATCGCGGTGATCGGGGCGTCGCTGGCCGGGTACTCCGCCGCCCAGCAACTGCGCGCACAGGGCTTCGGCGGGCGGTTGGTGCTCGTCGGAGACGAGGTGCACCCGCCGTACGACCGTCCGCCGCTGTCGAAGGACTTCCTGCTGGGCAAGGTCGACGCGGATGCTCTCGCGCTCGGCGAGAAGTCCGACCTCGACGACCTCGAGGCGCAGTGGCTCGTCGGCGACCCCGCGGTGCGGCTGAGCCGCACCGACGGCGCGGTGGAGCTGCTCAGCGGCGAGCGGGTCGGCGTGGACGGCGTCGTCATCGCCACCGGCGCCACTCCCCGGCGGCTGCCGGGCACCGAGGGGATCGCCGGCATTCACACCCTGCGCACGCTCGACGACGCTGCGAGGTTGCGCGAGCAGCTGACGAGCGCCTCACGGGTCGTGGTCATCGGTGCCGGTTTCATCGGGGCCGAGGTGGCGTCCTCGTGCTCCTACCTCGGCGCCGACGTGACCGTGGTCGAAGCCGCCGAGCTCCCCCTCGTCCACGCACTGGGCCGGAGCATGGCCGCGGCGTGTGCGGAACTGCACGGCGACCACGGGGTGCGGACGCGGTTCGGTGTCGGTGTCGCCGGCATCCTCTCGGCAGCCGGCCAGGTGACCGGGGTCCGGCTGGCCTCCGGAGAGGAACTGCCCGCCGACGTCGTGGTGGTCGGTATCGGCGTCCGCCCCAACACCGGGTGGCTGGCCGACTCGGGCCTGACCATCGAGGACGGCGTCCGCTGCGACGCGGGCGGCATCACCGACCTGCCCAACATCGCCGCGGTCGGCGACGTCGCCCAGGTGCACCGCCCCCACCTCGGCTACGCCACCCGCACCGAGCACTGGGCGGCGGCCACCGCCCAGCCGCGCGCGGCGGTGCGCAACCTGCTGGCGGGCACCACCGTCGAGCACCACGACGACACCCCGTACTTCTGGTCCGACCAGTACGGCAGCCGGATCCAGTTCGCCGGATCGGTGACTCCCGGAGCCCAGGCGCGCGTCGTCGAGGGCGACGTCGAGGACCGCAGCTTCCTCACCCACTACGAGCACGAGGGCCGACTCGTAGCCGTGCTGGCCTTCAACCAGCCCAAGGCATTCGGGCGGGCCCGGCGCCAGATCGCCAAACCCGGTCTCGTCGCGGCTTGACCACTGGGGACGCCTGACACGTGTACTGGGCCGTAAGGTGGGGCAATGCTATTCCGGCAGCTCGAGTACCTCGTCGCGTTGTCGAGAGAGCAGCACTTCGCCCGCGCGGCCCAGGCGTGCCACGTCTCGCAGCCGACGCTGTCGGCGGCCGTCCGCAAGCTGGAGGACGAGCTCGGCGTTGCGCTGATCCGCCGCGAAAGGCGCTTCCAGGGCCTGACGCAGGAAGGCGAGCGCATCGTCCGGTGGGCGGAGCGGATCCTGGCCGACCGCGAGTCGATGCGACAGGAGGTCGGTGCCCTGCGCACCGGCCTGAACGGACGACTCACCCTGGGGGTCATCCCGACGGCCGCGCCCGCGGTGCCCCTGCTCACCTCCGCGTTCTGCGCGAAGCACCCGCTCGCGCAGGTGCACGTCGTGGCCGATCTTTCCACCGACGAGATCTCCCGCAGGCTGCGCACCTTCGAGATCGACGTCGCGCTGACCTACGACCACGGCGCTGAGGTGAACGGGCTGACCTCGGTTCCGCTGTACCGGGAGCACTACGTGTTCCTGACACCGTCGGACGGCGAGTTCGGGCGGCGCGAGTCGGTGACCTGGGCCGAGGCCGCCCGCGTGCCGCTGTGCCTGCTGACCCCGTCGATGCAGGGGCGGCGCAGGCTGGACGCCCTCTTCGGCAAGGCCGGCGTCGCGCCTTCGCCGCAGCTGGAGACCGACTCGATCTCGTCGTTGTGCTCCCACGTCGCCACCGGGAGCTGGTCCACCATCGTTCCCGCACCGTTCGCCCGCGCGCTCGACGACATGGCGGGTGTGCGCGCCGTGGCCATCGAGGAGTCCGACGACGCCGCACGCGTCGCGTTGGTGCTGTCCTCCCGGGAACCCGGATCGGTGGTCGGGCGCGCGTTCGTCGACGTGGCGCGGTCGATCGACCTCGCCGCGTCACTGGAGTGACTCCGCACGGCAATTCGGGATAGACGGCGGCTATCAAGCGATCGGGAACGTCTCTTTGACAATTCAGCGGGGGTCGCCGATAACTGTCTGGCGCGGAATTCGGAGCGCCCGGTCGAGGGGGAAGCGGTGGAGGACCTGGGGCGCCTCGGCGGGCACCGCGTCCGTTCCGGTCGTCCGATGACCGCACGTTCTGCCTTCGACGGGTGAGTCCTGTGCGAGGGCGGTCGCCGGGCCGGCCCGGACGTCTTTCCCTGGGCGTCCGGGACGGCTCGCGTCGGAAGTACCCAGTGGAGGAACAGAGGCGAGGATGAGCTCCATCGAAGACCCGACTGACGACCTTTCGGTGACACCGCCCAAGACCTGGGCGACCGGCGTCCCCGCGGTGGCCCACGCCCTGCAGTACTCGCTGAGCCAGACCTCGGTCCGCCGGACCGCCCTGACCCTGCTCAACGTGAACCAGGCCAAGGGGATCGACTGCCCCGGCTGCGCCTGGCCCGAAGGGGGCCCGCGGGAGCGCGCGCTCAACGAGTACTGCGAGAACGGCGCAAAGCACATCAACGACGAGGCGACCACGCGCCGGGTCACCGCCGACTTCTTCGCCCAGCACAGCGTTTCCGAGCTGGCGGCCAAGTCCGACTACTGGCTCAACCAGCAGGGCAGGCTGACCGAGCCGATGGTCAAGCGCCCCGGCTCGCAGCACTACGAGCCGATCGGCTGGGACGAGGCGTTCGGCCTGCTCGCCGAGGAGCTGCGCGGGCTGGACTCGCCCGACGAAGCCCTGTTCTACACCTCCGGCCGGCTCAACAACGAGGCCGCGTTCCTGCTGCAGCTGTTCGCCCGCGCCTTCGGCACCAACAACCTGCCCGACTGCAGCAACATGTGCCACGAGTCCAGCGGTTCGGCGATGAGCGAGACGCTGGGCGTGGGTAAGGGCACCGTGAGCCTCGACGACCTGCACCGGGCCGACCTGGTCTTCGTGGTGGGCCAGAACCCGGGCACCAACCACCCGCGGATGCTGTCCGCGCTGGAGGAGACCAAGCGCAACGGCGGCCAGGTCATCGCGGTGAACCCGCTGCCGGAAGCCGGGCTGATGCGGTTCAAGCATCCGCAGAAGATCCGCGGCGTGCTCGGCCGCGGCACCGCCATCGCCGACCAGTTCCTGCAGATCCGCCCCGGCGGCGATCTCGCGCTGTTCCAGGCGCTGAACTCGATGCTGCTGGAGGCCGAGGACGCCGCGCCGGGCACCGTGCTCGACCGCGCGTTCATCGACGAGCACACCAGCGGGTTCGACGAGTTCGCCGAACACGTCCGCGCGGTCGGCTGGGCGCACGTCCTGGCCGCCACCGGACTGCGACGCGAGGAGATCGAGGAGGTCCGCGACCGAGTCCTGCGCAGCGAACGGATCATCGTCTGCTGGGCCATGGGCCTGACCCAGCACAAGCACGGCGTACCCACGATCCGCGAGGTCGTCAACTTCCTGCTGCTGCGCGGGAACATCGGCAAGCCCGGCGCGGGCGCGTGCCCGGTGCGCGGCCACAGCAACGTGCAGGGCGACCGCACGATGGGCATCTGGGAGCGGATGCCGCAGGCGTTCCTCGACGCGCTGGAGCGCGAGTTCGGCTTCACCCCGCCCACCGAGCACGGCTGGGACTCGGTGGACTCGATCCGGGCCATGCTCGACGGCCGAGCGAAGTTCTTCCTCGGTGTCGCGGGCAACTTCGTGCGCGCCAGTCCCGACAGCGACCGCACCGAGCAGGCGATGCGCAACTGCCGGCTCACCGCGCACATCTCGACCAAGCTCAACCGCTCGCACGCGGTGTGCGGGCAGACCGCGCTGATCCTGCCCACGCTGGGCCGCAGCGATCGCGACGTCCAGTCCGGCGGTGAGCAGTTCGTGACGGTCGAGGACTCGATGAGCGAGGTGCACGCCTCGCGCGGCCGGCTGGAGCCGGCCTCGGAGGCGCTGCTCAGCGAGGTCGCGATCGTGTGCAGGCTGGCCCGCCGCACCCTCAGCGAGGACGTGGCGATCCCGTGGGAGGAGTTCGAGGCCGACTACGGCACGATCCGCGACCGGATCTCCCGCGTGGTGCCGGGCTTCGAGGACTTCAACGCCCGCGTGGCCGAACCGGGCGGGTTCCGGCTTCCTAACCCGGCCAACCACGGGAAGTTCCGCACCGCGACCGGCAAGGCGAACTTCACCCGCAACGAGTTCGTGAACCTCGAGGTCCCCGCGGGGCACCTCGTGCTCCAGACCCTGCGCTCGCACGACCAGTGGAACACCATCCCGTACGCGATGAACGACCGGTACCGGGGCATCCACAACGCCCGCCGGGTGGTGCTGGTCAACCAGGTGGACCTGGACGCCCTCGGGATCGCAGACCGCAGCGAGGTCGACCTGGTGAGCGTGTGGCGCGGGGGAGAGGAGCGCCGGGCGCCCGGCTTCCGGGTCGTGTCGTATCCGACCACGCCGGGCTCGGCCGCCGCTTACTATCCGGAAACCAACGTCCTGGTCCCCCTGGACAGCGTGGCCGACATCAGCAACACGCCGACGTCCAAGGGAGTCGTGGTCCGGCTGGAGCCGGTCGGCTGAGAGCTCTCGGGCGGGCCAGGCGGCTGACGCCGCTTTCGAAGATCACTCCGACTCCGAGGAGGACGACATGGGCCGGGCGACCGTGCGCAGGAGGGTGTTGCGCATCCGCGAGTCGGTGCGTTCGCAGCGGCCCGACACGCTTGCGGCCGAGGAGCCGATGGAGATCCGCGTCGGCGGGCGTCCGCTCACGGTGACGATGCGGACGCCCGGCTCGGACTTCGACCTGGCGGTCGGGTTCCTGGTGAGCGAGGGCGTGGTGCGCGCGGCCGGCGACGTGCGCGGCATCCGGTACTGCGCGGGCGCCACAGCCGATGGCGGCAACACCTACAACGTCGTCGACGTCGTCCTGGCTTCGGACGTCGCGGCCCCGGATGCGTCGCTGGAGCGCAACTTCTACACGACCTCCTCCTGCGGCCTCTGCGGGAAGGCGAGTCTGGACGCGGTGCGCACCACCGCGGCCTGGACCGTGGCCGAGGACCCGGCCCGCGTGGAGCAGGAGGTGCTGGAGTCCCTTCCCGGCCGGCTGCGCGAGGCACAGCGGGTCTTCGACACCACGGGAGGGCTCCACGCCGCGGGTCTGTTCTCGACCGCGGGCGAACTGCTGTGCCTGCGGGAGGACGTGGGGCGGCACAACGCGGTGGACAAGGTCGTCGGCCACGCACTGCGGTCGGGCCTGCTGCCGCTGCGGGATTCGGTGCTGCTGGTGAGCGGAAGGGCCTCGTTCGAGCTGGTGCAGAAGGCCGTCATGGCGGGAATTCCGGTGCTGGCGGCCGTTTCCGCGCCCTCGTCGCTGGCCGCAGAGCTGGCGGAGGAGAGCGGCCTGACGCTGGTCGGGTTCCTGCGCGGCCGCTCGATGAACGTCTACACCGGAGCCGAGCGCCTCGTCGAACGCCAGCCCGCGTGAAAAGACCCGCGGTCCGGTAGGCGCGGAGCGCTGCGGCGAGACGGCCTGCCCGCGGGCGAGGCCGGATGGTCGCAAGGTTTCCACTGATTTGGAACTTTGCGACGTTGCCGCGTGGTGACGGCGACCGAAGTCTCAACCGGTCTTTCAACGATACGATTCAGTCGCATGAGCCAGGACGTTCGAGACTTCGCAACCCCGCCGCGTGAACGGGAAACGGCCACCGGGCGTAGGGCTCGCACACTCGCTCAGATGTACCGGCACTTCGGTGAGGTCGACGCCGCCGAAACATCGCCGCTGTACGAGCGTGTCGCCGTCGCCGTGAGTGAGTCCGGCGAGGCGCTGCGTGCCATCGAGGCGGCCCCGGCGCGCAAGCGGCACCCGACGGTGATCCTCGCTGCGCTGCACGACCTCGCCCTCGCCGGACGCGCCCCGGCGCTTGCCGCGGCCTATGCCGCCAAGGACGGCGACGCCGCCGCCGACGCGGCGATCGACACGCTTCTGCGAATGACCGACTCGGTCGTTGCCATCGCCGTGCGCCGGCCGACGCGGAGCAACGAGACCGGACGCTGCGCCGTGCTTTATCCGGCCATTGCCGAGGCGGCGCGCCGGGTAGGCGCGAACACCGTCGGGCTGATCGACGTGGGTTGTTCGGCCGGGCTCAGTCTCAATGTCGATCGCGTCGGCATCACGTATGGCGACGGACAGTCGCTGGGCGACCCGTCCTCTCCCGTGCAGATGTCGTCTTCGCCCGTGGGAGACCGGCCCATCCCGATGCGGGCCATGCCCGAGGTCGTCGCCCGGATCGGCGTCGACCTCGATCCGGTCGACGTGACCGACGCGGATGACGCCCGATGGCTGCGCGCCTGCCTGTGGCCGGATCAGCCGGAGCGGGTCGCGAGGCTCGAGGCGGAGATGGCGTTGGTGGCGAAGGCCCCTCCGCTGCTGCTGAAAGGTGACGCCGTCGAGCTGGTGCCCGATGCCTTCGCCCGTGTGCCCGAGGACGCCCTGCCTGTCGTCACCACGACGTGGATGCTGTCGCGCCTCCCGCTCGAGGACCGCCTGCGCTTCCTGCACCGGCTCAGGGAAGCGGCGGCCGGCCGGGCGGTGGCGTGGGTGTCCGTGGAGGGGGTTGGGGTCGCGCCGACGATCCCGACACTCGGTGATCGCCCCGCCTCCGGCCACAGCATCATCGGTCTGGCGGTGTTCGACCGGTCGGCTCCGCGCGTCGAGGCCATCGGCCGCTGCTGGTCGCGGGGCCGTTTTCTGGCGTGGCTGGCGGACTCCTGGCCGAAGCAGCGTTCGGCTTGCGGAGACCGGGGACGCGACGCAGGAGTGGAGCAGGGCACCGCCTCGCCCGCGTTCTGGGAGTCGGCGGTTGATCTCCGTTCCGGGCCGGGCATCCCAGGCGACCTCGCCGCCGGGCTCAGCCCAGAGCCAGCGGAGCGGAGCCGAAGGCGACGTTGAACCGGTCACACCAGACGACCACGCTGGTCAGGCCGTGCAGGTCGGCGTCGGGCGGCAGGGGGTAGTTCTGGTTGCCATGGGTGCCCTTGAGAGGACCGAGCGTGACGTGGCGTCCGTCGTCGTACTTGCCCCACGTGCCGCCGGCGGTCTGGTCGGTCAACCACACGTGAAGGTCAGGTCCGTCCGAAGTGGCCAGGTTCTCCAGCCGCAGCAGCCGGGTGCCGTCCGGGAGCGAGAGCACTCTGGCGGTGCCGGTGGTCTTGTGCTCCTGGGTGACGAAGGCCCCCGTTGCGAGTTCGACCGGCCCAGCCGGCTCGGCTGGGGGAGGTGGGGGCGGTGTGCCCGTGCTGCTGGGGTTCGCGGGCGCGGTCGGGGCGGGCCGTGGCGGCAGTGCCTCGTCGACGGTCCGCTGCGTCCACAGGCGCCACGGCTGAAACGCCCACGCCCCGATTCCCAGCAGTACCACCAGAACCACCGTCACCACAAGGAAGACCGATCGCCGTGCCATGCCGTCGACGCTAACCCGGAACGGGGTGGTTCGGGCATTACGGACTGCTTACGGCGTGGGCCCGCGAGGTGCTCGCTGGTGAGGGTGGAGCGGGCGGCTAGGTCAGGGCTCGAAGGTGGCGTCGGTCAAGCGGGGCAGCAACACCGCCGAGTCCGGGCTGAAGGCGGGTGACGTGATCGTCGAGGCCAACGGCAGGCCGGTCTACTACAAGGAGGACCTGACCAAGGCGATCGAGGGCGTTCGACCGGGCAACCCCGTCGCGACCACGGTCAACCGCGACGGCAGGGTCTTCACCTTCAACGTGCGCCTCGACCGGCCCGCCTGACCCCGGCGACTCCGATGGGCGGGCCTGCGGCCGGAAGCCCAGTCCCGCCCCGCCCAAGCCCACGTGCCCCCTTCCGGGAGGAAGAGGGCACGCGTGGCTGCGTCAGTGGAAGACCACGGTGCTGTGGCCGTTGAGCAGCACGCGGCGCTCGCAGTGCCAGCGCACCGCGCGGGACAGGGCGAGGGCCTCGGCGTCGCGGCCGACCGTCTGCAACGCCGTGGGGTGGTAGGTGTGGTCGATCCGGATCACCTCCTGCTCGATGATCGGGCCTTCGTCGAGGTCCGAGGTGACGTAGTGCGCGGTGGCGCCGACGAGCTTGACCCCGCGGTCGTAGGCCTGGTGGTAGGGCTTGGCTCCCTTGAAGCCGGGCAGGAACGAGTGGTGGATGTTGATCGCCCGGCCGTGCAGCGCCTTGCACGCCTGGTCGGACAGCACCTGCATGTAGCGGGCGAGGACCACCAGCTCCGCGTCGTACTCGTCGACGAGCTGCAGCAACCGGGCCTCGGCCTCGGGTTTGGTCTCCGGGGTGACCGGGACGTGGATGAACGGCAGGCCCGCGCCCTCCGCCATCGGCCGGAGGTCCTCGTGGTTGGACACCACGGCCACGATGTCGGCGCCGAGGCTGCCCGCGCGCCAGCGGAAGATCAGGTCGTTGAGGCAGTGCCCGAGCTTGGAGACCATCACCAGCATCCGCGCGTTGCGGGTGTCGGAGAAGGTGAAGGTCATCTCGAAGTCCGCGGCGATCGGTTCGAAACCGCGGGCCATCTCGTCGAGGTCGATCTCGCGTCCGGCGTTGACCTGGGTGCGCAGGAACAGCCGGTCGCGAACCGAGTCGTCGAACTGCTGGTACTCGCCGATGTCGCAGCCGTGCTCGAATAGGTAGGCGCTCACGGCGCGCACGATGCCGGTGCGGTTCGGGCAGCTCAGGGTGAGGACGAACGAACGGGTCACGAATTTCTCCTCAGCATTCCACGATGTTGAGAGCCAGCCCTCCGCGGGCGGTCTCCTTGTACTTGTCCTTCATGTCGGCGCCGGTCTCGCGCATCGTCTTGATGGCCTTGTCCAGCGAGACGTGGTGCCTGCCGTCACCGCGCACGGCCATCCGGGCCGCGGTGATCGCCTTGATCGAGGCGACGGCGTTGCGCTCGATGCAGGGGATCTGCACCAGGCCGCCGACCGGGTCGCAGGTCAGCCCGAGGTTGTGCTCGATGCCGATCTCGGCGGCGTTCTCGACCTGCTCCACGGTTCCGCCGATGATCTCGGCGAGTCCCCCGGCCGCCATCGAGCAGGCCGAGCCGACCTCGCCCTGGCAGCCGACCTCGGCGCCGGAGATCGAGGCGTTCTCCTTGAACAGCAACCCGATCGCGCCCGCGGTGAGCAGGAACCGCACCGCGGTGTCGTCGTCGAACGCGGGCAGGAACCGCCGACCGTAGTGCAGCACCGCCGGCACGATTCCGGCGGCACCGTTGGTCGGGGCGGTCACCACCCGTCCGCCTGCCGCGTTCTCCTCGTTGACGGCCAGCGCGTAGAGCGTGACCCATTCCATGGCGTGCAGGGCGTCGGCCTCGTCGGACTCGCCCTCCAGCCGCTCGCGCAGCTCGCTGGCCCGCCTGCGGACCTTGAGCCCGCCGGGCAGGACCCCGGTGGTGTGGGAACCGCGCTCGACGCACTCCTGCATGACGGACCAGATCCGCAGCAGCCCCGCGCGGGTTTCTTCCTCGCCGCGCCAGGAGAGCTCGTTGGCCAGCATGATGTCGCTGATCCGCAGCCCGGTCTCGTGGGCGTGGGCGAGCAGTTGGTCACCGGTGCTGAACGGGTAGCGGACAGGCGTGGCGTCCTCGACGAGAACCTGTTCACCGGTCTCGTCCTCGTCGAGGACGAAGCCGCCGCCGACCGAGTAGTACTCGCGCCGGTCGATCAGGGCGCCCTCGGCGTCGTGCGCCTCGAACACCATGCCGTTGCTGTGGAAGTCCAGGCGCTTGGTGCGGTGCAGGACGATGTCCTCGTCGACCGAGAACACGACCTTGTGGGCACCGCCGAGCCTGATCCAGCCCTCCTCGCGCACCGCGTGCACCACCGGATCGGCGGCGACCGGGTCCACGAGGTGGGGTTGCTCACCGGTCAGTCCGAGGACGACGGCCTTGACGCTGCCGTGGCCATGCCCGGTCGCGCCGAGGGAGCCGAACAGCTCGCAGCGCACCGACGCGGTCCGCGAGAGCGCGCCGGACTCCTCGAGTCGCGTGGCGAAGAGGTAGGCCGCCCGCATGGGGCCGACGGTGTGCGAGCTCGACGGTCCGATTCCTACCTTGAACAGGTCGAACACTGAGATGGTCATAAGCGTCCCCGGGTGGGTCTGGGCTGTGGTCACCGCGACGGGAACCAGCAGATACGCGACTAATATATCAGTAACATGTAAGTTGTATAGCTATGTTGTGCCCTTGGAATGGGTCTGCGGTTGTCAGGCCCTAAGATGAGAGCCGTGACCGCCACCTCGCAGGAGCTCGAACCCGCCCCGGTCTCGCTGGCCGACAGGGCCTACGCCGCCATCCAGGATCTGCTGATCATGCTGGACATCCCGCCGATGGCGCCGATCGACGACGGCGCGCTGAGCGAGTCGCTGGGCATCGGCCGCACCCCGGTCCGGGAGGCCCTCAAGCGGTTGCAGGCCGAGCGGCTGGTGGTCTCCTACCCGCGTCGCGGCACCTTCGCCACCGGCGTGGACATCACCGACCTGGCCTACATCTCCGAGATCCGCGTGCAGTTGGAGCCGTTGGCGGCGCGCCGCGCCGCGCAGACCGCCGACCGCGGTATCAGGAGCAAGCTCGCCGAGCTCGCCGACGAGATCGAGGCCCTCGACGTCACGACCATCGACCGCGCCGACCTGATGCGGTGGGACCTGCGCGTGCACCGGGGGATCTACCGCGCCGCGGGCAACCCGCACCTCGAGGACACCCTGATCCGCTACAACAACCTCGCCACGCGGATCTTCTGCCTGTTCCTGGACCGCATGACGCACTTCGACCAGCACGTGGGCGAGCACGTCGCGCTGCTGCGCGGGATCGCCGAGGGCGACGTGGCCAAGGTGGGCAAGCTCGCGCGCGAGCACGTCCTCGGCTTCGAGAAAGCGATCCGGTCGGCCACCTGAGCCGCGCCGGTTCATCGCGGCACCTCCGCGGCGGCCACCGCGCCGAGCAGCTTGAGCGCGTCGCGGGTCGCCGCGACGTCGTGGACTCTGAGGATCCTCGCCCCGCGCTGGGCCGCCAGCACCGCCGCGGTGACCGAGGCCGCCTGGCGGTGCCGCACCGGGCGGCCGGTGATCTGACCGAGCATGCTCTTGCGCGACAGCCCGACCATGACGGGCAGGCCGAGCTGCCCCAGGGCAGGCAGCGACGCCAGCAGGTCCAGGTTGTGCTCCAGCGTCTTGCCGAACCCGAAACCGGGGTCGACGACGAGACGCCCGGGCGGGATGCCTGCCGCGGAGCACTCGTCGACGCGCCGGCGGAGGAAGGACACGACCTCGCCGACGACGTCGACGTAGCGCGGGTCGCGTTGCATGACGCCGGGTGAGCCCTGCATGTGCATCAGGCAGACCGGCACGCCCGACTCCGCCGCGGCCGAGAGCGCACCCGGCTCTCGCAGGGCCCGCACATCGTTGATCATGCCGGCTCCGGCGGCGACGGCCGCGCGCATCACCTCCGCGCGCGAGGTGTCCACGGACACCGGCACCGAGGTCGCGCGCGAAAGCCGCTCGACGACCGGAACCACGCGCTCCAGCTCCTCGGCGACGCCGGGTTGCCGCGAGCCGGGGCGCGTGGACTCGCCGCCGACGTCGATGATGTCGGCGCCTTCCTCGGCCAGTTGCAGGCCGTGGGCGACCGCCGCGCCGTGGTCGAGGTAGGAACCGCCGTCGGAGAAGGAATCCGGGGTCACGTTGACGATGCCGCACAGCAGCGGCCGAGGGGCGCGCAGCCGCTGGAGCAGCGGCGCGCCCTCGGCGACTCCACCACTGGGTGGCGGATTCGGCTCGCGGGTGAGGAGTTCGGAGGTGATCGTCATGGGTTCCCTAGGAGTGCTGCGACCGCGATGCGCTCTGGATCGTGTGGTGGAGCAGCAGCGCCGTGGTGACGGGGCCGACTCCGCCCGGCACCGGCGTCAGGCCGGCGACCCGGCCGCTGACGGAGGTCTCGTCGACGTCACCGACGAGACCGCCATCGTCGGTGGGGTTCGTGCCGACGTCGATGACCACGGTGTGCTCGGCGACGTGCTGAGCGGTGATGAGCCCCGGACGGCCGACCGCCACCACGAGGACGTCGGCGGTCCGGGTGTAGTGGTCGAGGTTCCGGGTGTGGCGGTGGCAGATGGTGACCGTGGCATCGCGTTGCAGCAGCAGTTGGGCCGCGGGTTTGCCGACGACGTTGGAGCGCCCGACCACCACGCCGGTGCGCCCTGCCAGCGGTACCTCGTGGTGGTCGAGCAGCGCGAGGACCGCCGCGGCGGTGGCGGGCGCGTAGGCGGGCAGCCCGGCGGCGAGTCGGCCCAGTGACACGGGGTTGGCACCGTCGACGTCCTTGTCCGGGGCGATCGAGGCGGCCAGGTCCTCGAAGTTCGCGCCCGCGGGCAGCGGCGTCTGCAGGATGATCCCGTGCACCGCGGGGTCGGCGCTGAGCTTCTCCAGCTCGGCGCGGATGCCCTGCGGGGTGGCCCCCGCGCCGAGGTCGACGACGTCGCACACGATGCCGGACTTCGCCGCGGCCTTGGCGATCGAGCTGACGTACCAGGCGCTGGACTCGTCGTCGGTGGCGGCCACGACGGCCAGGCGCGGGGGGAGGCCGAGCAGGGTGAGCTCGGCGGCCGCGGAGGTGACCCCGGCGCGGATGTCGCGGGCGAGCTGGGTGCCGCCGAGGGTCTTCGTCGCCGAAGGCGCCGAGGTGGGGATGGTGGTCATGGCAGGATCTGCTCCCGGACTGCGGCGGTGGTCTTGTCGGCTTGCAGGAGGATCTCGTCGGTCGAGGCGATCGCTTCGACCAGCTCCGCGCGGTTCTCCAGCTCGGTGGAGGCGCAGAGGTTGATCTCGACGTTGACCCGGGCGGTGGACGCCGCGGCGCGGGCGGCGTCCGCGGCCGCGGCGATGTCGCTGATCACGTTCGGGTTGCCCACCGGACGCAGCTCCTCGGCCAGCGCGATGATCCGCTCGGCGACCGCGAGGACGTGGGCGGGTACCCGCCCGGCCTCGGCCAGCGCCGAGGCGATCGCCTGCGAGCGCGCGGTCTTCTCCTCGGGGGTCGACCGGGGCAGCCCGTAGGCGTGGCCGACCGCGCTGAACGCGGCGATGTCCTGCTCGGCCAGCTCCAGCGAGCGTTCGCGCAGGTCGTCCGCGGTTTCGCGCACGCGGTCGATGGTCGCGGCGTGCTCGGCGTACTTCGGGCCGTTGCTGTAGCGGGCGACCATCGCGACCAGCGCCGCGCCCTGGGCCGCGTGCAGGCCGGCGGTGGCGCCGCCGCCCGGAGCGGGGATCCGGGCGGCGAGGCCGGACAAGAAGCTGTCGATGGTGTCTGAGCGCATGGAAGTCCTTCAGGAGTGGTTGCAGAAGGGGCTTTGCGTGGCGATGCGGGGCTGCGGAGAGTCCTTTGGTTCTGGGTCTCTCTCGGCGGAAACCGTCGGCGTCAGCGGCGGATGCGGTGCATGTCCGGGTCGACCAGCGGTTCGGCGGCGACGGTGGCGCGGACCTTGCGGTCGAAGTACTGGATCTCGACCCGGGTGCCCACGGTCGCCGAGGCGGGGAGCCAGGCGTAGGCGATCGGGGTGCCGATGGTGTGGGCGAAGGCGGCGGAGGTGACGTAGCCCGCGGGCTCCCCGTCGAGGAACACCGGCTCGGAGCCGAGCACGACGCTGCGGCCGTCGTCGATGGTCAGGCACGCCAGGCGCCGGGACACCGACTCGGCGTCGATCCCGGCCAGCGCGTCGTGGCCGACGAAGTCCTCCTTCTGCTTGCGCACCGCGAACCCGACTTCGGCTTCGTAGGGGTTGTGCTCGGTGGTCATGTCGGTTCCCCACGCGCGGTAGCCCTTCTCCAGGCGCAGGCTGTTGAACGCCGCACGGCCGGCGGCCACGACCCCGAGCTCCCGCCCGGCCTCGAAGAGCACGTCCCAGAGCCGCTGGCCGTACTCGGCGCTGGTGTAGATCTCCCAGCCGAGCTCACCGACGTAGGACACCCGCATCGCGGTGACCGGGATGCCTGCGATGTGCGCGGACTTGCAGCGGAAGAACTTCAGGCCCTCGTGGGAGAAGTCGTCGTGGCTCAGCGGCTGCACCAGGTCGCGGGCCCGCGGGCCCCACACGCCGATGCAGCAGGTGCCGCCGGTGATGTCGCGGATCTGCACGCTGTGGTCGGCAGGGGCCTCGCGGCGGAAGTGGTCGAGGTCGAGGTTGCCGTTGGCGCCGACCTGGAACAGCTGCTCGCCGAGCCGGGCGACGGTGATGTCACTGCGGACTCCGCCGGCCTCGTCGAGCATCAGCGTGTAGGTGACCGAGCCGACCGACTTGTCCATCTTGCCGGTGGTCAGCCGGTCGAGGAGGGCGAGCGCCCCCGGACCGCTGATCTCGAGCCGCTTCAGCGGGGTCATGTCGTACATGGCCACGGCGTTGCGGGTCTTGTACGCCTCGGCGGCGGCGATGGGGGAGTGGTACATCGCCGACCAGGCGTCGCGAGGCCGCGGCTGCCACTCGGGGGGCAGGTCCTTGACCAGGTGGGCATTGGCCTCGTACCAGTGCGGCCGCTCCCAGCCGTGGGCCGTCAGGAAGAACGCGCCGAGCTCCTTCTGCCGTGCGTGGAACGGGCTGACGCGCAGGTCGCGGGGTGAGAGCTTGGGCTGCAGCGGGTGGAGGACGTCGTAGACCTCGACGAAGTTCTGCTTGCCGGTCTCGGTGACGTAGTCCTCGGTAGTCTCGATCTCGTCGAACCTGTGCACGTCGCACCCGTGCAGCTCGAGCTCGCTGCGGCCGTCGACGAGCAGCTGTGCGACGGCGCGGGCGACGCCGGAGGAGTGGGTGACCCACACGGCCTCGGCGATCCAGAAACCGGCGACCTCGGGCGACTCGCCGATCAACGGGCCGCCATCGGGGGTGAAGGACATGATCCCGTTGAAACCGGTCTCGACCTTCGCCGACCGCAGCGCGGGCAGCAGGCGCTTGCTCTGCTCCCAGGACGGGGTGAAGTCCTCCTCGGTGAACGGCATCACTGACGGCATCGCCGCTTCGGTGGTGGAACCGTCCTCGGTTTCGGGCAGCTCGCTGAGGCGGACCGGCATCGGGCGGTGGGCGTAGGTGCCGATGCCGAGGTGGTCGTTGTGCTCGCGGTAGTACAGGTCGTGGTCCTGGTGGCGCAGGATCGGCAGCCGCGCCTCGACCTGCTCGTCGTTGCGGCCGACGAGCTCGGCGATCTGGCCGGTGTGCGCGTACTGGTGCGCCAGCGGAAGCAGCGGCACCCTCATGCCCACCATGTCCCCGATGGCCTGGCCCCAGAATCCGGCGCAGGACACGACGATGTCGGCAGGGATCTCGCCCTGGTCGGTCTGCACACCGGTGACGCGTCCGCCCTGCTGGCTGATCCCGGTGACCCGGGTCGAGCCCCGGAACTCGGCCCCGCGGGACTCGGCACGCCTGGCCAGCGCCACCACCGCGCGGGAAGCCTTGGCGAGCCCGTCGGTCGGGGTGTGGAAGCCGCCGAGGACCTCGTCGCGGTCGAGCAGCGGGTGCAGCCGGGCGCACTCCTCCGGATCGACGACCTCGCCGGGGATGCCCCACGAGGTGGCCCAGCCCTGCCTGCGGTGCAGTTCGGCGAGACGTTCCGGCGTGGTGGCGATCTCCAGTCCGCCGACCTGGTTGAAGCACCACGCGCCGTCGACGTCGAGGCTCTTGAGCTTGGCCACCGTGTACGTGGCGAAACCGCTCATCGTCTTCGACCCGGCGGTCTGGTAGACGAGCCCCGGCGCGTGAGAGGTCGAGCCTCCGGTGAGCGGCAGCGGGCCCTGGTCGACGACGGTGACGCGGTCCCATCCGCGTCCGGTCAGCTCGTCGGCCAGGTTCGCCCCGACGATCCCGGCTCCGATGATGACCACGCGAGGTGTCGTGCTCATGACTGGTCTCCTAACTGGTTGCCATCGACGACGCACGTTGCGCGGGCGCGGCGGACGTGGCCTCCGCATGCGGGCAACGTGGGGTGGAGATCGAGGGCCTGCGACGACGTGCGACCGGCCAGGTATACCTATAGCGCCGATCTGATATATCAACTGGACATCAGAGTAAGCAGGCGCGACGGGCGAGGTCAACACATCGGATCGAAACCGGCCGGGCGCTGTTCGCGGACCGCGCGCCGGGTCCCTCTTCAGGGGTGCGTCGGTGATCGTTGGCCCGCTCGGTCTTGACCCGGCGGCAGGCCGTCCCTAGTGTGGCCGACAACTGATATGTCAGCCGGATGTCTGTTGTTCTCCAGGGCGGCCCGGTCGTCGCCCGGCTCCGTCCGCGGAAGGAATCGCATGAGTCTGTCCAGCAACGATGGTGCCAGCGGCACCTTCAACAACGCGCTGTCGGCGGTCGACCCGGAGGTGGCTGCGGCGGTGGGGGCTGAGCTGGGTCGTCAGCAGACGACGCTGGAGATGATCGCTTCGGAGAACTTCGCGCCGCAGGCGGTGTTGCAGGCGCAGGGGTCGGTTCTGACCAACAAGTACGCCGAGGGGTATCCGGGCAAGCGCTACTACGGTGGCTGCGAGCACGTCGACGTCGTCGAGCAGCTGGCCATCGACCGGGTCAAGGAGCTGTTCGGCGCCTCGTTCGCCAACGTGCAGCCGCACTCGGGTGCGCAGGCCAACGCCGCGGCGATGTTCGCGCTGCTCAAGCCCGGTGACACGATCATGGGCCTGGACCTGGCCCACGGCGGGCACCTCACCCACGGGATGCGGATCAACTTCTCCGGCAAGCTCTACAACGTGGTGCCCTACCACGTCCGCGACGACGACCACCGCGTCGACATGGACGAGGTCGCCCGGCTGGCCCGCGAGCACCAGCCGCGGATGATCATCGCGGGCTGGTCGGCCTACCCGCGTCAGCTGGACTTCGCACGGTTCCGCGAGATCGCCGACGAGGTCGGGGCCTACCTGATGGTCGACATGGCCCACTTCGCCGGGCTGGTGGCCGCGGGGCTGCACCCGAACCCGGTGCCGCACGCGCACGTGGTCACCACCACCACGCACAAGACCCTCGGCGGCCCGCGCGGCGGGGTCATCCTGTCCGGCGACGAGGAGTTCACCAAGAAGTTCAACTCGGCGGTGTTCCCCGGCCAGCAGGGCGGTCCGCTGGAGCACGTGATCGCGGGCAAGGCGGTGCTGTTCAAGCTCGCCGCCGGTGAGGAGTTCCGCGACCGGCAGCGGCGCACCCTGGAAGGCGCGAAGATCCTGGCCGAGCGGCTGCTGGCCGACGACGCGGCCAAGGCCGGGGTCCGGCTGGTCTCCGGTGGCACCGACGTGCACCTGGTGCTGGTGGACCTGCGGGACTCGGAGCTGGACGGCAAGCAGGCCGAGGACCGGCTGCACGAGATCGGGATCACGGTCAACCGCAACGCGGTGCCCAACGACCCGCGCCCGCCGATGGTGACCTCCGGCCTGCGCATCGGCACCCCGGCGCTGGCCACCCGCGGCTTCGGCAAGACCGAGTTCACCGAGGTCGCCGACATCATCGCCGAAGCACTCTCGCCCGGCCTCGGCGACACCGAGTCCAAGGCCCTGCGCGCCCGGGTCGAGGCGCTGGCCACCGAGTTCCCCCTCTACCCGCACCTGAACGGAGGGTTCTGATGACGCCGCGCACTCCCGGCGCCGACCTGCCCGACCACCCGGACTGGCTCTGGCGCAACCCCGACCCGAAGCCGTCCTACGACGTGGTCATCGTGGGTGGCGGGGGACATGGTCTGGCCACCGCCTACTACCTGGCGAAGAACCACGGCATCACGAACATGGCCGTGGTGGAGCGGGGATGGCTGGCGGGCGGGAACATGGCCCGCAACACCACGATCATCCGCTCGAACTACCTGTGGGACGAGAGCGCCGGGCTCTACGAGCACGCGCTGAAGCTGTGGGAGGGGCTGGAGGACGAGCTCGACTACCCGCTGCTGTTCTCCCAGCGCGGGGTGCTGAACCTGGCGCACTCGCTGCAGGAGGTGCGCGACAGCGTCCGGCGGGTCAACGCCAACCGGCTCAACGGCATCGACGCCGAGTTCCTGGACCCGGCGCAGGTCAAGGAGATCTGCCCGATCCTCAACGTCTCCGACGACATCCGCTACCCGGTGCTGGGTGCGACGTGGCAGCCGCGGGCGGGTATCGCCAAGCACGACTACGTCGCCTGGGGCTTCGCCCGCGCGCTGGACCGCATGGGCGTGGACCTGGTGCAGAACTGCGAGGTGACCGGGTTCGAGCGGGTCGGCGACCGGATCGTGGGCGTCGAGACGACCCGCGGCGACATCCGGGCGGGCAAGGTCGCGCTCGCGGCGGCGGGGCACACCTCGGTGCTGGCCGACTCGCTCGGCCTGCGGTTGCCGATCCAGAGCCACCCGTTGCAGGCGCTGGTCTCCGAGCTGCTGGAGCCGGTGCACCCCACGGTCGTCATGTCCAACGCGGTGCACGTCTACGTTTCCCAGGCGCACAAGGGCGAACTCGTCCTCGGCGCGGGAATCGACGCCTACAACTCGTATTCGCAGCGGGGTGCGTTCCACACCATCGAACGCCAGATGGCCGCCGCGGTCGAGCTGTTCCCGATGTTCGCGCGCGCCCACGTCCTGCGCACCTGGGGCGGTGTTGTCGACGTGACGCCGGATGCCTCGGCGATCATGGGGTTGACGCCGTTCGAGGGCTTGTACGTCAACTGCGGCTGGGGCACCGGCGGGTTCAAGGCCACGCCCGGAGTCGGGTGGTGCTTCGCGCACACCATCGCCCACGACGAGCCGCATCCGCTCAACGCCCCGTTCTCCCTCGACCGCTTCACCACCGGCGCCCTGATCGACGAGCACGGCGCGGCCGGCGTGGCCCACTAGGAGTTTCCCGATGATGCTGATCCCTTGCCCGTGGTGCGGGCCGCGTGATGAGAGCGAGTTCCACTACGGCGGTCAGGCCGATGTCCGGTATCCGGAGAACCCGGGGACGGTGTCGGATGAGGAATGGGGCCGGTTCCTGTTCTACCGCGACAACCCCAAGGGTGTGTTCGCCGAGCGCTGGGTCCACGCGGCCGGGTGCCGCCGGTGGTTCAACGTCGAGCGCGACACCTTGACCAACGAGATCCGCCCCGCACACGACGCGACCACGAGGACGGTGACCAGGTGAGCAACGAGTTCAGGCTTGCCGAAGGCGGCCGGATCGACCGCGACCGTCCGCTGCGCTTCCGCTTCGACGGCCGCGAGTACGTCGGCTACGAGGGCGACACGCTCGCCTCGGCGCTGCTGGCCAACGGTGTCCACCAGGTCGGCACCAGCATCAAGCACGGCCGGCCGCGCGGGATCATGGCCGCCGGGGTCGAGGAACCCAACGCGCTGGTCCAGATCGAGAAGCCGTTCCCGGAACCGATGCTGACCGCGACCACGGTTCCGCTGCGCGACGGCCTCGAAGCCACCGGCCTGCCCGGTCAGGGACGTCTGGCCGAGGAAGGGGACCCCGCCCGCTACGACACCATGCACGCCCACTGCGACGTGCTCGTCGTCGGCGCGGGACCCGCCGGGCTCTCCGCCGCGCTGAGCGCGGCGCGCAGCGGTGCGCGGGTGATCGTCGCCGACGCCGACACGGAGTTCGGCGGCAGCCTGCTGGGCATCGGTGAGCGCCTCGACGACGCCCCCGCCACGGAGTGGGTGCGGCGGGCCGTTGCCGAGCTGGCCACCTATCCGGAGGTGCGGCAACTGCCGAGCACCACCGTGTTCGGGCACTACGACGACAACTACCTCGTCGCGGTGGAGAACCGCGGGGAGGACGCGCCCAGCAGGCAGCGGATCTGGCGCATCCGGGCCCGCGAGGTCGTGCTCGCGACCGGTTCGCACGAGCGGCCGCTGGTGTTCGCGGGCAACGACCGTCCGGGCACGATGCTGGCCGGCTCCGCCAGGACCTACCTGCACCGCTACGGAGTCGTGCCGGGGCGTCGCGCGGTGGTGTTCACCGCCAACGACAGTGCCTACGCGGCGGCGGTGGACCTGCACGACGCCGGAGTGGCGATCGCGGCGATCATCGACGTGCGCGACGTGGTGTCGACCCGCTGGGCCTCCCACTGCATCGAGCGCGGCATCCCGATCCACCCCGAAGCCGCCGTGGTCAGCACCTCGGGCACCGGCCGGATCTCCCACGTGCACGTGGCCCGCTGGGAGACCCCGACCGACCGCATGACCAACGTGCGTCAGGTGATCGACTGCGACGTCCTGCTGGTGTCCGGCGGCTGGAACCCCGCGGTCCACCTGCACAGCCAGTCCAGGGGCACGCTGCGGTTCGCCGAGCAGATCGGTGCGTTCGTGCCCGACCGGTCCGCGCGGTCGGTGCGCTCGGCCGGTGCGGCGGCAGGCGTATTCGCCACCGCCGACTGCCTGCGCACCGGCGCCGTCGCCGGCCGGGACGCCGCCGTCGCCGCCGGTTTCGACGCCGAGGCCGGTCCGGTTCCGCGAGCGGCGAACCCGCCGGTCCTGGCGGGCCGCAACGTGTGGCTGGTGCCCAGCCCCGCCGACTCGGCGGGCAACACGCAGTACGTCGACCTGGCGCGCGATGCCACCGTCGCCGACATCCGCAGGGCGGTCGGGGCGGGTCTGCACTCGGTCGAGCACGTCAAGCGCTACACCACGATCGGCACCGCCCACGACCAGGGCAAGACCTCGGGAATCCTGTCGACGGGCATCATCACCGAGGCGCTCGGGCGTGACATCGCCGATGTCGGTACGACCACGTTCCGCGCTCCCTACGCGCCGGTGACCTTCGCGGCGCTGGCGGGCCGGGACCGCGGCGACCTCTACGACCCGGTGCGGGTCACCGCCATGCACGACTGGCACGTCGAGCAGGGCGCCCCGTTCGAGAACGTGGGTCAGTGGAAGCGGCCCTGGTACTACCCGCGTCCCGGCGAGGACATGGAGACCGCCGTCCTGCGCGAGTGCCAGGCCGTCCGGGAGGGCGTCGGCATCCAGGACGTCTCGACCCTGGGCAAGATCGACGTGCAGGGTCCGGACGCGGCCGAGTTCCTCGACCTCGTCTACACGAACAAGATGAGCACCCTCAAGGTCGGCCGCATCCGCTACGGCCTGATGTGCCACGCCGACGGCATGGTGTTCGACGACGGCACGGTGACGCGCACCGGGGAGAACCGCTACCTGATCTCCACCACCTCCGGCGGTGCCGCCGGGGTGCTGCAGTGGCTGGAGGACTGGCTGCAGACCGAGTGGCCGCACCTGGAGGTGCACCTCACCTCGGTCACCGAGCAGTGGGCCACGATCGCCCTCGTGGGTCCGCGTTCTCGCGAGGTGCTGGCCCGCGTCGCGTCCGACATGGACCTGGACAACGACGACTTCCCGTTCATGGCCTGGCAGGACGGGACCGTCGCGGGACAGCGGGCGCGGGTGTGCCGGATCAGCTTCTCCGGCGAGCTCGCCTTCGAGATCAACGTGCCCTGGTGGCACGGTCGCGGGGTCTGGGACGCGCTCGTCGACGCGGGCGCCCCGTTCGGCATCACGCCTTACGGCACCGAGACGATGCACGTCCTGCGCGCGGAGAAGGGCTTCCCGATCGTCGGCCAGGACACCGACGGAACCATCACTCCGCACGACCTCGGCATGAGCTGGGCGGTGTCGAAGAAGAAGGACGACTTCCTGGGCATGCGCTCCTTCACCCGTGCCGACACCTCGCGCACGGACCGCAAGCACCTGGTCGGGCTGCTGCCCGCCGACGAGGACCTGGTGCTCGAGGAGGGAGCCCAGCTGGTGGAGCACTCCGAGCTGCCGCAACCGCCGGTGCCGATGCTCGGCCACGTCACCTCCAGCTACCGCAGTGCCGCGCTGCGGCGCGGATTCGCCCTCGCCCTGGTCAAGGGCGGCCGCGACCGCATCGGCGAGACGATCTACTCCACCGCGGGTGACGGGCTCGCCGCGGTCACGATCACCGAGCCCGTCTTCTACGACAAGGAAGGAGCACGCCGCGATGGCTGAGATCCACGGCGCATCTCCCTTGGCCTCCCGGGCGGAGCTGCTGGCCCAGGCTTCGGTTCCCGGTGTCCTGGAGATCAGCGAGGTGCCTTTCAAGGCCCAGATCACGCTTCGCCTCGACCCCAAGGGTGCCGCGGCGGAACGGGTGGGGACCGCACTGGGAACGACGCTTCCCAAGCAGCCCGGCGAGGTCGCGGTCTCCGGGAGCGTCCTGGTCCTGTGGATGGGGCCGGACGAGTGGCTCCTGGTCGGCCAGGAGGGTGCCGCCGAGGCGCTCCAGAGCACGCTGGCCGACGCCGTGGGCGCGGAGCACGCCGCGATCGTGGACGTCTCGGCCCACCGCACCATCGTGGACGTGGCGGGGTCGAAGGCCGAGGAGCTGCTGAACAAGGGCTGCGCTCTCGACCTGCACCCCCGCAGCTTCGAGACGGGGCGGTGCGCGCAGACGATGCTCGCCCGCGCCGAGGTGGTCCTGGTGCGCCGGCACGCCGCGGTGCCGGGCTTCTGGGTCTTCGTGCGTTCGTCGTTCTCCCGCTACCTCGCGGACTGGCTGGCCGACGCGGCCACCGAGTACAGGCGGCCCAGCGCTGCCTGAAGAGGGTTCCGGGAAGTACCGCAGGCGGCTCCGCCGCTTGTCGAAGAGCCCTGACGGTCGTCGAACACGACCTACCTGACAACGGCTACGCGGCGGACGTTCCCTCGTCCGCCGCGTAGCCGTGCCACAGCGAAACCGAAAGGAGTACCTCATGACCGAAGTGCGTGGGGTCGTCGCCGCCGGGAAGGGAAAGCCGGTCGAGGTGGTGACGATCAACGTCCCCGATCCCGGGCCGGGTGAGGCGGTGGTGCGGGTGCAGGCGTGCGGTGTCTGCCACACCGACCTGCACTACCGCGAGGGCGGGATCAGCGACGACTACCCGTTCCTGCTCGGCCACGAGGCCGCGGGTGTGGTCGACGCCGTCGGAGAGGGCGTGCACGACCTCGAACCCGGGGACTTCGTCGTGCTGAACTGGCGCGCGGTCTGCGGTCTGTGCCGTGCGTGCAGGCGCGGCAAGCCGCAGTACTGCTTCGACACCCACAACGCCGCTCAGCCCATGACGCTGGAGGACGGCACCCCGCTGTCGCCCGCGCTCGGGATCGGCGCTTTCGCGGAGAAGACGCTCGTCCACTCCGGGCAGTGCACGAAGGTGGACCCGTCCGCCCGGCCCGCGGTGGCGGGCCTGCTGGGCTGCGGCGTGATGGCCGGGATCGGCGCGGCGGTCAACACCGGGCAGGCCGGTCCCGGTGACTCGGTGGCCGTCATCGGCTGCGGCGGCGTCGGCGCCGGTTCGGTCGCCGGCGCGAACCTGGCCGGAGCGCGCCAGATCATCGCCGTCGACACCGACCCGGTGAAGCTGGACTGGGCCCGCCAGTTCGGTGCGACCCACACGGTCAATGCCGGCGAGAGCGACACGGTGGAGGCCATTCGCGAGCTGACCGGCGGCAACGGCGCCGACCTGGTGGTGGACGCGGTGGGCATCCCGAAGACCTACACCCAGGCGTTCTACGCCCGGGACCTGGCGGGCACGGTCGTGCTCGTCGGTGTTCCCTCGCCGGAGATGCAGCTGGAGCTGCCGCTGATCGACGTGTTCGCCCGCGGCGGCGCCCTCAAGTCGAGCTGGTACGGAGACTGCCTGCCCAGCAGGGACTTCCCGATGCTGGTCGAGATGTACCAGCAGGGACGCCTGCCGCTGGAGAAGTTCGTCACCGAGGAGATCGCCCTGGACCAGGTGGAGCAGGCGTTCGAGAAGATGCACCGCGGCGAGGTGCTGCGTTCGGTGGTGACGCTCTGATGACCGCTCGCATCGATCACACCGTCACCTCGGGCACCTTCTCGCTGGACGGCGGAACCTACGACGTGGACAACAACGTGTGGGTGGTGGGTGATGACCAGGAATGCGTGGTCATCGACGCCCCGCACGACGCGGCCGCGATCCGCGAGCTCGTGGGCGGACGCCACGTGCGGGCGTTGCTGTGCACCCACGCCCACGACGACCACGTGCGCGTGGCCCCGGCTCTGGCCGAGCAGGTCGGCGCGCCGGTGTTGCTGCACCCCGAGGACCAGGTGCTGTGGGACCTCACGCACCCGGACCGCAAGCCTGACGGGGAGCTGGCCGACGGCCAGGTCTTCCAGGTCGCCGGGATCGAGGTGCGGGTGCTGCACACCCCGGGCCACGCGCCCGGCGCGGTCTGCCTGCACGTCCCGGCTCTTGCCACAGTCTTCACCGGCGACACGCTCTTCGCAGGCGGCCCTGGCGCGACCGGCCGGTCGTATTCGGATTACGACGTGATCGTGTCCTCCATCCGCGACCGGCTGCTGCCGCTGCCGGAGGAGACGGAGGTGCGGCCCGGGCACGGCGAGTCGACCACCATCGGCGCGGTCCGGTCCCAGTTCGAGGAGTGGGTCGCGCGCGGTTGAGCGGTGCCTCGCGCGTGTCTGCGCGCGGCTGACAGGAAGTCCCACAACTGAAAGCGGCTCCCCCGGCTGATCCGGCCGGGGGAGCCGCCGCTGTTGTGCGGACCCACTGCCGGCGGAGGCCGAGCCGGAGAACGGCGGGCTGGTGAACGGGCGTCGTCGCACCGGGCCAGAATGGCGGGCATGCCCGTCGGACCAGGCGATTTCGAGCTGACCATGGACGAGCTGCGAGCCGTGGCCCGCTACGCGGTCGAGAGCGCGCAAGAAGTCCTGGCGATCTTCGAGGACGCGCATCCCGAAGACCCGCGGCCCCGCGCCGCCGTCGAGGCCGCATGGACCTTCGCCAACGGCGCTCCACGAACGAAGCTGCAGCGCGTCGCCTCGCTGGATGCGCACCGCGCGGCGAAAGCTGCCGCCGACGAGGCCGCAGGCCATGCCGCGCGGGCTGCGGGCGACGCGGCATCCGCTGCGTACCTGCACCCCCTTGCCAAGGCGACCCAGGTCGGCCACATCCTGCGCGCGACCGCGGGCGCGGCGCGGGCAGCCGAGCTCCGCGCCGGCGGTGACCCCGTCGTGGGAGACGAGCTGATCCGGCAAGCGCGTCAGCGCGCTACGCCTGTTCTGATCGACGTTCTCGGTCGATATCCCCTGGCTCCCACGGGAAAGAGCCGTGTCGCGCACCTGATGAAGGCATTGGACAGCGCACTGCGGGCGCCGTAGTGGAGTCCTGCGCGAGAGCCGGCGCTCATCACCATTGTGCTGACCCGATCGAGATCGGAGGCCTCCGTGCGGCGTACGGGGGCCTCCGATCTCGGCAGACGACGGTGTCCGGGTAGAAGCCGCCTCCACTATTGCGGCGTGGTTGCGTTCCGCTCCTCGATCCAGTGAATTTCGAACGCGTCTCGAACGACGTCGGGGCCAATATCGTCCACAGTGTCCGGAGGGGCTCCGTCCGCTGCCGGTGCTTCCTGGTCCGTCTCCGCCGGATCGAAGTCGTCGGTGTCGCCGTTGGTTCCGGCCACCTGGAGCTGGAAGTCGCCGTCATAGCGGTCGTCGCCCGTGACGACGGCGGCTTCGATGATCTCGGCGCCCTTCTCGGCGCGCAGGATCAGGGGATCGCTGCGCAGGTCCCTCGCCAGTGCCACGCAGAGCAGCACCATGACCACGGTGAACGGCGCCGCCACGATGATTGTCAGGTTCTGCAAACCGGTGAGCGCGTTGTCGGTGCCACCGCCGACCATCAGCATCACCGCGGCGACTCCTCCGGTGGCCACACCCCAGAAGACGACCACCGAGCTGCGCGGGTTGATCGAGCCGCGCTGCGACAGCGTGCCCATCACCACCGACGCGGCGTCGGCGCCCGAGACGAAGAAGATCGCCACGAGGACCATGACCAGGACACCGGTGACCGCACCCAGGGGGAAGTGCGCCAGCACGTCGAAGAGCTGCGCCTCGGCCGCGCCCGCGCCGGCCAGGTCGGTGCCGTGGCGCTGCACGTCGATCGCGGTCCCGCCGAAGATGGCGAACCACGCCACGCTCACCGTGGCGGGCACGAGCACCGCTCCCAGGACGAACTGGCGGATGGTGCGGCCGCGGCTGATCCGGGCGATGAACATCCCCACGAACGGCGTCCAGGAGATCCACCACGCCCAGTAGAAGATCGTCCACGACGACAACCACTGCTGCATGGCCGCTCCGCCGGTCGCACCGGTGCGCGCGGTCATCTCGCCGGCGTCGCGGAAGTAGTTCCCGATCGCCGACGGCACGAGGTCGAGGATGAACACGGTCGGCCCCACCGCGAGCAGGAACACCGCGAGGACCGCGGCCAGGACCATGTTGATGTTGGACAGCCACTGGATGCCCTTGGCCACGCCCGAGACCGCCGAGGCGATGAACGCGACGGTCAGGACCCCGATCACGGCCACCAGCAGTCCCACCGCGGGGGAGCCGGACAGCCAGCCGCTGGCCTGGAGCCCGCTGCCGATCTGCAGCGTGCCCAGCCCCAGCGAGGCGGCGGAGCCGAACAGGGTCGCGAAGATCGCCAGTACGTCGATCAGCTTGCCGATGGGGCCGCTCGCGGTCCTTCGCCCGAGCAGCGGCGCGAAGACCGAGCTGATCAGCTGGCTGCGGCCGCGGCGGAAGCTGCTGTAGGCGATGGCCAGTCCCACGACCGCGTAGATCGCCCACGGGTGCAGAGTCCAGTGGAACAGCGAGGTGGCCATGGCGGTCTCGATCGCCGCGTCGCTGCCGGGAGGGGCGGTCCCGGGCGGTGGGGCGGTGAAGTGCGCGAGGGGCTCGCTCACGCCGTAGAACATCAGCCCGATGCCCATGCCGGCGCTGAACATCATCGCCACCCAGGACACCGTCTTGAACTCGGCGGGCTCGCCGTCGGCGCCGAGCGGGATGCGCCCGTAGCGGCTGCCGGCCAGCCACAGCGCGAAGATCACCACGCCGCTGGCGACGAGGATGAACGCCCAGCCACCGTTGACGATCAACCAGTCGAGCACGGCGGACGACAGTGAGCTCAGCGAGTCGGTTCGCCACAGGCCCCATGCGACGAAGGCCAGGGCGAGGAAGGCGGCGACGCCGAAGACGGTCCGGTCGACCCGAGCCGGTTCGTCGGCTTCTGGGCGGGATTCAGGGGGATCAGGACAGTGATCCGGGGAAGTGGTGGGATTGGGCGGAGTCATGCCGTTCGGCGTCCCGGTGGACGCCGCCTCCTCTCGTTTCGTCGAAGAGGACAGGATTCAGGTGTCCGATCGCGGACTGAAGTCGGGTGGAACTGGATCTCTCGGCACACCGCGAAGATGAGTACCGGGACAAAAGCCCTACCAATGTCGGGAAAGTGGGCGGCATATCGAGTGCGTATGAACCCTGACGCGCATCGGGCGAGCTGTCAAGAATTCATCCGGATCCACAATGGAATGTTCTTCGGAGGTAACGTGGAAAACAGGCTGCGACGGTATCCCGTCCTGCCGTGGCAGCGGGATACCGTCGCAGCGAGATGCGATTTTCGAGGGTTTCGATGATCGGAGTCGGGGTTTTATGAATGTCTTGCGTCAGTCGCCGTGCTTTTCGTGTGCGAGTTGTCGGTGCGGGTGCCGCGCCGCGGAGAACCCGGCGGGGGAGGCGCCTGCCGCCCCGGTTGTTTTCATGCGACGACCTGCTGCTCCCGCTCGTGGGTCGACTGGCTGGTGTTTGCGGTGACGTGTACGTGGATCACGCCGTCTTCGATGGTCACGGGGTGGGTGCGCACCGGCCGTTTGGCGGGCAGACAGGTCGGCATCCCGGTGCGCAGGTCGAAGAACGCCGCGTGCAGCGGGCATTCGACGAAACAGCCCTCCAGGAACCCCTCCGACAACGACGCGTCCTGGTGCGTGCAGGTGTCGTCGACCGCGTAGAACTCACCGTCGGCGTTGAACACGGCCACGGCCACGTCCGCCCAGACCCGGGTCGACTCCCCCGGCGGCAGCTCCTCGACACGGCACACGGCGACCATGAGCACCCTCTCCAAGCGTTGCGGATAACAGAACAGGTGGCGTAATGAGCAACAAGGATCGCTGAACGACGTGTGGCCGTCAAGGGGTTCCTCGGGCTCTCCTGGGCGGGTTTCGCCTGCTTGCCGCAGTTGGTTCGACCACTGGGCGAGCTGCGCGCCGCTACCTGGCGGTAGCCCTGGAGTGGAGCTGCCGTGGCCCTTGACAGGGAGCCGCCGCGTCCGCAGCATGTCTCGCATTAAGGAACTTGTTGACTTATGCGCAACAGATGCGCTTGTTCTGCTCGCGAGGAGTTTTCGTGCGTCTTGAGGTCGGTGGTGTCCTGGCACGCGACGGAGGTGCGCCTGCCGAGGTGCCGGCTCTGTCCTGGAACGTGCTGCGCACGGTGGTCGTCCGGTGATGGCCGCGCGTGTGCACAAGGTTCTGACGTCGGGACTTCACATCCTCGACGGCGCGACGACGGCCGTGGACAACAACGTCTGGCTGGTCGGCGACGACCGTGAGGTGATCGTTGTCGATGCCGCGCACGACCACGAACTGGTCATGGACGCGATCGGTGACCGGAGGGTCACCGCGATCGCGTGCACCCATGGGCACAACGACCACATCAACGCCTCCGTGCCGCTGGCGGACGAGGTCGGTGCCCCGGTGCTGATCCACGCGGAGGACCGCGCGCTCTGGGACCAGGTCAACCCGGACCGCGCCCCGGACTGGACGCTGTCCGACGGGGAGGTGCTCACGGTCGCCGGGATCGACCTGGAAATCCTGCACACGCCCGGCCACACGTGGGGAAGTGTCTGCCTGCATGCGGTCGAGCAAGGCTGGTTGTTCTCCGGTGACACGCTCGGTGCCGACGACCCTGGCGCCACCGGGAGCCGCTGCTCGGACTTCCCGGCGATCACCAGGTCGATCTCCACCAGGCTGCTGGGGCTTGACCCGGACACGACGGTGTACCCAGGCCACGGCCCCGCAACAACGATCGGTGCCGAGTCGCCGCGCTTGGAGGAGTTGCTCGTCCGAAGCGCTTGAGGGCGCAGTGATCGGAGAAGGGGTGGCGACGCTGGTGACGGCCTTTTCTCCCGCCAGGGCGGAGAGCATCGGCGATACCGGCGAGTGAGCCGCCGGCGCGGGCGCTTCGCCCTGGCATGGAGATCCACGTCCTGGCCGCTGTCGCCGCGGCCTCGGGTGAGCCCGGGCGAGGTCCTGGACCGGCGTCACCGCCGGTCAGGGTGTCGCGCGTCAGGAAGGCGCTATCGTGAACTCGCGGGCCGGATGACTCGTCCAACCACCCGTTCTGGCGTCGGCGACGTCACGACCGGTGAGACCAGGTCCAACATGCGCGAAGGACAGGCTTGGTGTCGAACGGCGGCCGGTGTGGCCGTCGTGGGCATCGCTGTCGTCGGCGTGGTGATATCGGGCTCGCTGGAGCCCGCGGCCAGTGAGCTCATCGGTGACCTGACCGGCGTCGTGGGTGCCGTGGCCGCGGCCGCCGCCTTCGCGTGGACGGGGTGGTGCCAGTCCGGTGCCGAGCGGCGGTGGCGATGGCTGATGGTCGTGGCGCTCGCCTGGTTCGCCGCTGCCCACGCGCTGTGGACCTGGTACCGCGGCATCGACCCGTGGGCCTTCCCGAACGCTGCGAACGCCCTCTACCTCGGTCTTCCTTTCTTCGCCTTCTTCGCTGTGCTCAGCATGGCGAGGGAGGACCGCGGCAAGGTCGAAGAACACGACGTGGTGCCGCCGCACGCGGTCGTCGTGCTTGACGGGCTGATCATCGTGGGAAGCCTGGTGGCGTTGAGTTGGAAGCTCACCGTCAACGCGGTCCGGCATGCCGACGGAGTGCGTGTCGACCGGCTTCTCGTGGTGACTTCCTACACCCTGGCGGACCTGATTCTGATCGTCGTCGCGATCCTGTTCGCCATCGCGTTGTACGGGATGCTGCGGCTTCCCATGATATGGCTCGTACTGGGTCTTCTCGCCATCGGTCTTTCCGATGCGGTCTACGTCTACACGATCAGCAGTTCGTTGACGGCACCGCTTGCTGCGGATGTCGGTTACATGGTCGGGCCAATGCTGTTCTTGTTGGCCGCGCTCGCTCCGAATCGCCAGTTCCCGCGAATGGCGCCCCGCACGCCCTTGTTGTTCCTGCCGTATGTTCCGTTCGCCGCGGTGTGTGGATTCACCCTGTTCACGACGCTCACCACCGGTGATCCGCATGTCGGCGAGGTGTACGCGCTCATAGCCGTCGTGGCGCTGGTCGTCCTGCGCCAGGTCCTCACCCTGCGCCAGCTGTCGGCGGCCCGGCGGCAGCTGGCGTACCAGGCCACCCATGATCCTCTCACCGGCGCGTCCAACCGGAACCTCCTGCTGTTCCAGCTCGACAAGGCTCTCGCGCGCGACCGGCTGCCCCGGCGTCTCGGGCTCCTGTACGCCGACCTGGACCACTTCAAGCAGATCAACGACGTCCTGGGGCACGAGGCCGGAGACGCCGTGCTGTGCACGGTCGCGGCCCGGCTGAACGCCCGCATCAGGCCCACGGACACGCTTGCCCGCATGGGCGGCGACGAGTTCGTCATCCTCCTCGACCCCGCGCCCGACGATCCCTGTGAATTCGGCAGGCGCATCCAGTCGGCGTTCGACGAACCCGTCTTCGTCTGCGGCTCCCCCTGTGTGGTCAGCGCCAGCTTGGGCTATGTCGGACTCAACGACCACGACAGCCCGGACAGGGCCCTCGCTCGAGCGGACGAAGCCATGTACCAGGCGAAGGCCGCCGGCCGGCATGGGATCAGGATCAACCTCTAGGTCTCCGGTGCCGTCAGCGTGGCCGGGCGGGTGGAGCGGACCGTGGCTCGCCGAGCCACCGGCGTCGCCGGATGGTGGGCTCGGCGCCGCGGCCCCCTTCGTGCGCAGGTGTGCTCGTTGCAGCTCCGTTGGAACCGATCGAGGAGAGCTTCATGCACATGCGCCGTATGAGCTTGTCCGTGGTTGTCGGTGCGGGATGTCTGGCCATGGCCGCGGGATCCGCGGTCGCCTCGACAGGTCCGCTGCAGCTGGACCTGATCAGCCAGAGAACGGCGGTGATCTGGGACCCGTCCGACGGTCGCTGCTACAGCAGCCCGTACGAGAGCGGCCGAGTCGTCGGCGCGATCAACTCGACCGACAAGAAGGTCGTGTTCTACAACTCGACCGACTGCTCGGGCAGCTCGCACGCGACGGTCCTGCCGGGCCAGGACGGCTCGGCCAGGAACCAGGACGGACGTCCGGCAGGTTCGTTCAAGGTCGGCTGACCGGCCGGCGAGCGCCGGCGGCCGCATCAGGACCTGGTCTCGGAACTCCTGAGGCGGCGAACCGGCTGATGCCCGGTGGCGCGGGGTGAGCGACTACTTCATGGTGGCGAGCTGGATCAGGTTGCCGCAGGTGTCGTCGAATACGGCGGTGACCACCGGTCCCAGGTCGGTCGCGTCCTGGGTGAACTCGACGCCGAGCCCCTTGAGCCGCTCGACCTCGGCGAACACGTCGTCGACGGCGAACTGGGTGAACGGGATGCCGTCGGCGACCAGCGCCTGCTTGAACGGGCCGGCCGCGGGGTGGCCGTCGGGCTCCAGCAGCAGCTCGACACCGTCCGGGTCGGCGGGGGAGACCACGGTGAGCCAGCGGGCTCCGCCCGCGGGCTCGTCGGTCTTCTTGATGAACCCCAGCTTCTCGGTGTAGAAGGCGAGCGCCTTGGCCTGGTCGTCGACGAACACGCTGGTGATGTTGACGCGGATCACGGGTTCGGTTCCTCTCGGTCGATGGGCCACCGCTCGACGATCGAGCGCAGCGGGCTCGTGTCGATGTGGTGGAACTTGTAGCGGCCCTGCCGCCTTGTGCGCACCAGGCCGGCCTGTTCGAGCACCGCGAGGTGCTGCGAGATGGCCTGGCGCGAGGAGGCCAGGCCGTGCTTCATCGTCAGCCGGCCGCAGATCTCGAACAGCGTCTGGCCGTCCTTGTCGGTCAGCTCGTCCAGGATGGTGCGCCGCGTCGCGTCGCCGATGGCCTTGAACAGGTCGGGGTCCGCGTCCACGGACACAGTTATAGGCAAGTCGCCACTTGCCTGTCAAGGTGAGGGCGCCGACAGCATCCCAGTGGAGCGGGCCGTTTGGCGAGGTGATCTCGGATTTCGCGCGCTCGGCCGATGATTTCCGTACCCGTGGTGGAGCCAAGTTTTGTCACCAGTCGTCTCGGTTCAGTGAGCGCTTTTCATCCTGCTCTGGATGCGTTGGGACGTAGGGGTTTCTGCGGCGATACCGGTTGATCTTGGGTAGGGCGGGTCCGCGCATAGGCGAAGCCCCTGGTAAAAGGGTTGTCGACCAAGATCAACCTGAATACGCAGAGGCTTCACGTGCTGTTCTACCCTGCCCCGCTGCCGTTGTCGCGCCGGCCGAGGACACCGTCGAGGAGGCGGCCCCCGCGGAGGCGGCGCCGGTGGCCGGTCGGGATGTGTCCGAGGTCAGTGGTGTGGTGTTGGATACGGCTCAGGCGAAGACGGGTTATCCGTTGGAGTTGTTGGAGCTGGATCTGGAGCTTGAGGCTGATCTGGGTATTGACTCGGTGAAGCAGGTTGAGGTTTTGACCGCGGTGCGGGGGCATTTCGGGATTTCCGGTGATGTGGAGGTTGATCTTTCGGAGGTCAACACCCTGCGCAAGGTGATCGACTTCATCGTCGTGGCGGACCTGCCCGAGCCGGGCGAGACGCCGTCCGCGGTGTCGGTGACGCCGGCGCGTCCGGCTTACACACCGGTCCTCGAGCGCGAGCTGGAAACCGTCACGCACCGCTACCTGCCGGTGGCGGTCGAGCGGCCGCTGTCCGCGAGCGCGGATTTCTCCCTGTCCGGCAAGGGAGTCGTGGTCATCGCCGACCGGAACGGTCAGGTCTGCGGCGAGCTACTGCCCCGGCTCACCGACGCCGGTGCCGGGGTCCGGGTGGTCAGCCCTGCCGGCGCCGGGATCGACGGTGCGGCCGAGGTCGACCTCTCCGACCCGCAGCGGCTGGAGGACGCGCTCGCCGCCGCCCGCGACGAACTGGAGCAGGTGCAGGTGGTGATCAACCTGTATCAGCTCGCGGGCGCCTCGGAGGGCGAGTCGACCCTGGACGCCCCGGTCGAGCGCTGGACGAGCGAGGTCGACACCCGGATGGCCGTGGAGCTGCTGACAGAGGTGCAGGTCGTGTGCGACGACTACGGCGCGGCGGTGCACCTGGGCGAGCGGGACTGCTCGGTGCAACGGCGGCACCAGAAGCTCATCGAGGAGGCGCCTTCGCCGTACGTGGACTCCGCGCTGCGCGAGGCGCTCGGCGAGGCGTCGCTGCGAGGCGCCAAGGCGGTGGGCTACCGGGGCGCCGGCACCATGGAGTTCCTCGTCGACGACGCGGGCGAGTTCTGGTTCATGGAGATGAACGCGCGCATCCAGGTGGAGCACCCGGTCACCGAGCTGGTGACCGGAGTCGACCTGATCGCCGAGCAGATCCGGGTCGCGGCGGGGGAACGGCTGTCGGTCGAGCAGGCCGACGTCGAGATCCGCGGCCACGCCATCGAGTGCCGGATCAACGCCGAGGACCCGGACCGCGGGTTCGTGCCGACCCCGGGACGGCTCGACGCCTACGTCCCGCCGGACGGACCGTGGACGCGGGTCGACTCCCACTGCGTTCCGGGAGCGACGGTCTCGCCGTACTACGACTCGATGATCGCCAAGCTGATCACCTGGGCCCCGCACCGCGAGGCGGCGCTGGACCGGATGCAACGCGCACTCGGCGAGTTCCGCGTCGAGGGCAAGGGGGTGCGCACCACGATCCCGTTCCACGAGGAGGTGCTGGCCCACCCGAGCTTCCGGGCCGGCGAGGTGACCACCAGCTTCCTCAAGCAACACCTGGGCATGTGACGCCGCCGGCGTCAACGCCTTCGTCAAGGCCGGGCATCGTCGGCCGCAACGGCGGTGCCCGGCCCGGCACAACGGCGTGCCCGCTTCTGCTCCCCCGCGTCCGGAGGTACCCGTGACCAACGCAAGCCGTGCTGTTGTCCTGATCGCCGAGAAGCTCGCGCCGTCGGTGGCGGAGGAGTTCGGCACCGATGTCGAGATCCGCCACGTGGACGGGACCGACCGCGAAGCGCTGCTCGACGCCGTGGCCGAGGCCGATGCGCTGCTGGTCCGTTCGTCGACGCAGGTCGATTCCGAGGTGCTGGGCGCCTCGAGCCGGTTGAAGGTGGTGGGCCGCGCAGGGGTCGGCCTGGACAACGTCGACGTCCCGGCGGCGACCGAGCGTGGCGTGCTGGTGGTCAACGCCCCCACGTCCAACATCGTCTCGGCCGCCGAGCACGCGGTCGCCCTGCTGCTGGCGGTCGCGCGCAACGTGGCCGCGGCCGACGCGAGCCTGCGGGCGGGGGAGTGGAAGCGCAGCTCCTACACGGGAGTGGAGCTGCACGGCAAGACGATCGGCGTGGTCGGACTGGGAAAGATCGGCCAGCTGTTCGCGCAGCGCGTCGCCGCCTTCGGCACCGACCTGATCGCCTACGACCCCTACCTGCCCGCCGCCCGCGCGGCCCGGTTGGGCATCGAGCTGGTCGGCCTGGAGGAGCTGCTGGAGCGTGCCGACGCGATCTCGGTCCACCTGCCCAAGACCGCCGAGACCGTGGGCCTGATCGGCGCGGAGGAGCTGAAGAAGGCCAGGAAGGCGATGCTGGTCGTCAACGCCGCGCGTGGCGGTCTGATCGACGAGGGCGCCCTCGCCGACGCACTCCGCAACGGTCACATCGGCGGGGCGGGGATCGACGTCTACGAGACCGAACCGACCACGTCCAGCCCGCTGTTCGAGCTCGCCAACGTGGTGGCCACCCCGCACCTGGGGGCGTCGACCGCGGAGGCGCAGGACCGCGCGGGAACCGATGTCGCGCGCTCGGTGCTGCTGGCGCTGGCCGGCGACTTCGTGCCGGACGCGGTGAACGTGCGGGGCGGTGCGGTCGGCGAGGAGGTCCTGCCGTACCTGCCGCTGACCGAGAAGCTCGGCTCGCTGCTGTCGGCTCTGTCGGCCGGCACTCCGAGCTCGCTGGTGGTCGAAGCCGTGGGCGAGCTGGCGAGCGAGGACGTGTCCGTCCTGGGTCTGGCGGCGCTGCGCGGGCTGTTCACCGGTGTGGTCGACAGCCAGGTCACCTTCGTCAACGCGCCGCGACTGGCCGAGGAGTTCGGAGTGGACGTCGAGGTGAAGGTGTCGCAGGAGAGCCCGGACCACCGCAGCGCCGTCTCGTTGCGCGCGGTCGGGGCCGACGGCCGCACCGCCGTGGTCTCCGGTGCGCTGACCGGTCCGAACCAGGTGGAGAAGCTGGTCGAGGTCGACGGCAGGCACTTCGACTTCCGGATCGAGGGCGACGTGCTGCTGCTGGAGTGCCCGGACCGCCCGGGCGTGATGGGCCGAGTCGGCACCCTGCTCGGCGAGACCGGTGCCAACATCCACGCGGCCGCGGTGAGCCAGACCTCCGGAGGGTCGGACGCGATCATGCTGCTGCGCGTGGACCGCCCGGTGCAGGAGCAGGCGCTCGAACCGATCGGCAAGGCCGTCGACGCACGCATCGTCCGCGCGGTGAGCTTCTCCGACCACAACGGCAAATGAGCTGACAGCATCCTTCGCGAGCGGTGATGGCTGTCGGTTGTTCCTGATGGAATCCCGCCGAACACCAACTCCAGGAGACGCAATGTCCCTCCACGTCGTCGTCGGCAAGGGGCCGGTCGGCACTGCCACCGCCGAACTCCTCGCCGACCGCGGCCACGCGGTCCGCGTGATCAGCCGGTCCGGCGGCCCCGCCACCAGCCGGGCCGACGGCTCGATCGAGCAGGTCGCGCTCGACGCCTCCGACAGCGCCAGGCTCGCCGAGGCGTGCGAGGGCGCGGTGGCCGTCTACGGTTGCGCGGCGCCGCCCTACCACCGGTGGGTCGAGGACTGGCCTCCGCTGTCGGCGGCGCTGCTCGACGCGGCCGAGCGCAGCGGCGCGGTGCTGGTCCTCGCGGGAAACCTCTACGCCTACGGTCCGACCGAGGCGGTGCTGACCGAGGACCTGCCCGCCGCGGCGAACACCCGCAAGGGACAGGTCCGCGCCCGTGTCTGGCAGGACGCGCTGCAACGCCACGAGGCCGGACGCGTCCGGGTCACCGAAGCCCGTGCCTCGGACTTCGTCGGCCCCGGTGTGACGGCGGGCGGGCACCTGGCCGAGCGGGCGCTGCCCGCGCTGCTCAAGGGCCGCCCGGTCCGCGTTCTCGGCGATCCGGACGCGCAGCACAGCTGGACCTACGTGCCCGACATCGCGCGCACGCTGGTCCGCCTGGCCGAGGAGGAGCGGGCGTGGGGACGGGTGTGGCACGTCCCCACGCCGCCGCCGTACTCGGCGCGGAGCGCGATCGAGTCCATGTGCCGGATCGCCGACGTCGCACCGGTCCGGGTGGCCGCGACGCCGTGGGCGATGGTGCGCCTCGGTGGTCTGGTGTCGCCGCTGCTGCGCGAGCTGGTCGAGATCCGCTACCAGTTCGACGAGCCGTTCGTGGTGGATACCAGTGCCTACACCGACACGTTCGGGGAGCAGGCGACGCCGGCGAAGGACGCGCTCGCCGCGACGGTCACGTGGTGGCGGGAACGGCTCGCCGCGCGTTCCTGACCGGCAACTCGCGAGCAGCCCGATCCGGGGAGCAGACGAATGGAAGATCGGAGCCCGCAGGCGCAGGCCGCGCAGGTGCAGAGGCGACGGCTGGCCGCGGCCGAACTGGGCGCGGCACTGCGGGAACTGGCCGATGCGGCGGTCTCCACGGAGGCCGGAGAGGATGTCCTGCTCCGAGTCGCCGAGCGTGCACGTGCACTGGTCCCGGAGTTGAACACGGCGCGGAGAACCCCGGGGGAGCCCGCATCCGTCGACGCGGTCAGGTCGGGGCCGTACATGTACAACCCGGTCGTCGGGCCGGGGAACCCGATGGCTCCGCCCATGACCGTGGAGGTCGTCGACGGCGTCGCGGTGGGCACGTGCACGCTCGGGCTGGCCTACGAGGGCCCGGCCCGATACGCCCACGGCGGGATCAGCGCACTGCTGCTGGACCAGATGCTCGGCCGTGCCCACGCGGCGAACGGACGCCCGGGGGTGACGGTGACGTTGTCCGTGCGGTACCGGCGGCCGGTGCCGCTTGAGACACCCCTGCGGCTCACCGCGTGGCTGGACGAGTCCGGTGACTACCCGATCGGGCGCGCCACGATCGCCACGGCCGCCGCGCCGGACACGGCTCTCGTGTCCGCCGAGGGGCGGTTCCTCGGCGTGAAACTCCGTTAGCTCGAGTTCCGGGGCGGATCACCGGTGCGTGCTCCGGGAACGCAGGTGGTTCTGGATGGCGTCGGCCGCCGCGACCGCTCCGCCTTCCTCGCTGATGGACGCGCCCGCCTCCCGTGCCGCTGCGCGCAGCGACGGGTCGGTCAGGGCGCGGTCGACGGCGGCGCGCACTTCAGCGGCGGGAACCGGCCGGTTCGACAGGTTGTGGCGGAGTACGACGCCGGCGCCGCGATCGGCCACAGCCCGGCCGATGACCAGTTGCTCGGCCTGCTGCGGGACGACGACGAGCGGCACCCCGCACGCCAGCCCTTCCAGCGCGCTGTTCATCCCGCCGTGCGTGACGAACACGTCCGCGCGCCGCAGTACGTCGAGCTGCGGCACCGAGGCGCGGATCAGCGTGTTCGACGGCGGCGGGCCCAGCTTCGCCGGATCGGTGTGCGAGCCGATCGTGAGCAGGACACGTGCCGGCAGTTCCGCCAGTGCTTCGAAGCAGGCGCGGAAGAACGCATCGCTGCCGGTGTGCAGCGTGCCCAGGGACACCAGGGTCAGCGGTTCGGGGCCGTCGACGAAGGCGGCGAGCTCGGGGTCGAGCCGGTCGTCGCGGCGCTCCGCGGAGATCGTGGGCCCGACGAACCGGCAGTGCTCGTCGAGACGGGGGTTCGGCGACTGCATCCGGCTCGGTACCGGGAAGATCGTCAGGTCGCCGCGCATCGGCAGGCTCGGCGCCGGCGGGTAGGACTGCTTGCCGAACCGTTGCACCACGCGGCGCTTCGCCGACCGCGCGGCAGGAACACCGGGGAGGGCCTCGCGGAGGAAGTGCAGCCACTCGCGTGCGGTCAGGCAGGAGAAGTCCTTGCCGCCGACCATGATCGTCGTCATCAGCGAGATCATGGGCAGGCCGAGGCTCGCCGCGGCCATGCGGCCCCAGATCGCGTTGGAGTCGAACACGACTGCGGCGGGACGTTCCGACTTCAGCTCTGAGAGCAGGAACGGCAGCAGCGTCTCGGTGGCCTTCAGTATCCGGGCGACGACCCGGACCGGGCCGCCGGTCTGCGTGGCCTTCGCGATGTCGGCCGAACCGAGTGCGTCCGCCGGGTAGGCGCGGAACTCGCAGCCGGTGTCCTCGACCGCTGCTCGGAACTCGTCGCTGCTGTAGTAGATGACCTCCACACCGCGACTCGTCAGTTCACGCACGATCGGCAGGCTCGGGTTGACGTGGCCGGCAGCCGGCATGCCCACCACGACCACCCGACTCGCACCGTCCGCCTTTTCCTGGTTCGCCGGGCGGACGCCGGGCGAACCGGTTGCGCTGTCATTCATCGTCGTGCGCTCCTTCGCGCGATGTGGCGGGCCGGTAGCCGACCTGCCGGAGGATGTCGGTGAAACAGCTCTTGATCGCGTCTTCGCCGCTGTCGTCCGGATGCACGCTCACGTACAGCAGCGCCGCGCCGGCGAACATCTGTTGCAGGACGGCGGAGTCCACGTGCGGCGGCAGCTCGCCGGCCTCACGTGCCCGGTCCAGGGTGGCGCGCACCGGATCGACACCGCGGCGGCCGTGCGCGTCCGCGTATGCCTTCAGCAGTTCGGGGTAGTCATCGGCCGCGGCGTACAGGCGGCGCATCAGCTTGCGGTCGCGGGGATGCGCCAGCAGTGCGGCCCAGTGCGCGACCATCGCGTCGACGCCGGGCCACTCCAGCCCGCCGGTGTCCGCGTCGCGGTACTCCCACTCGACCGCGCTCACCAGCAGTGCGGTCAGGTTCGGGAACCGCCGGTACACGGTGGCGCGGGTGACCCCGGCGCGCCGCGCCACCCCTTCGACGCTGACCTGGCCGACACCGCGCTCGATCAGCAGTTCCGTCGCGGCGGCGAGGATCGCCTCGTCCGCCTCGGCGCTGCGTGGCCGACCGGGAGGCCGGCCACGCAGCGCGCCGTCGTCAGACTTCACGCTAGATACAATACAGAGCAGACCTGTATTGTATCTACCCGGACGACATCAAGATCCCGGCAATTCGAACCCCGGTGATCACCGTCGGGCGACTGAACACCGAGCCCCGGCATGCCCTGACCCGCTCCCCGGCAGGGCGGGGGAGGGGTCAGCTGTCCGCCAGTGGCAGCTCGGGCAGCAGTTTGTCGAGTGTGATGGGGAAGTCGCGCACGCGTATGCCGGTCGCGTTGAACACCGCGTTGGCCACCGCCGCACCGGCCCCGCAGATGCCCAGCTCGCCGAGCCCCTTGGCGCCGAGGACGTTGGCCTTGTCGTCGAAGCTCTCGATGATGACGGCCTCGACTTCGGGGACGTCGGCGTGGACGGGCACCAGGTAGTGCGCGAGATCCCGGTTGACGAAGGCGCCGGACCGCGTGTCGACGACGGCGTCCTCGTCCAGGGCCGAGCTCAGTCCCCAGATCATCCCGCCGATCAGCTGCGAGCGGGCGGTCTTGGCGTTGAGGACGCGACCGGCCGTGAACACGCCCAGCATCCTGCGCAGGCGGATCTCGGCGGTGTCGGCGTCCACAGCGACTTCGGCGAAGTGTGCACCGTAGGTGTTGATCGAGTATTCCTTGTAGTTCGGGTCATCGGCCATGGACTGGGTCTCGCCCTCCGCCTCCAGACCTTCCGGGTGGTGTCGTGCGACGAGCTCGCGCAGCTCCTCGGAAGCGCTGCCGACGCGCACGCTGCCATCGGCGAACACCGCGTCCGCGGTGTTCACGCCGTGCAGTGGGGAACGCGCGTCGTCACGCGCCTGATCCAGCAGCGTCTCGCGCAGGGACTCGCACGCGCGGTGGACCGCGGTGCCCGCGCCGCCCGCGCCCCATGAACCCCCGGAGCCGGAGCTGGTCGGGAACTCCGACGAGCCGAGCTCGACACGCACGCGATCGACCGGCAGTCCGAGCCCGTCGGCCGCGACCTGGCTGAGGATCGTGTAGGTACCGGTGCCGATGTCGGTCATGTCCGACTGGACGACGGCGGTTCCGTCCGCCTCCAACCGGACCCGCGCCCTCATCGGCAGCTGGAAGTGCCCGCGGATGGCGGTGGACATGCCGTATCCGATCAGCCTGCGTCCGTCGCGCCGGCTCCCGGGCGTGGTGGGCCGCTGTTCCCAGCCGAAGCGGCGGGCCCCTTCGCGCAGGCAGTCGACCGCGCGCCGGTCGCTGAACGGCACGCCCCGCTCGGGGTCGACCTCGGGTTCGTTGCGGATCCGCAGCTCGACCGGGTCCATGCCGAGCACGTGGGCCAGCTCGTCCATGGCCGACTCGACCGCCAGCATGCCCGTCGCTTCCCCTGGCGCGCGGACGTCCTCGCCGCGCGGCAGGTCGAGTGCCACCAGGCGGTGGCGCGTCAACCGATTGGGCGCGGCGTAGAGGGGCCGGGTCGTGGCGGCGCTCTGCTCGGCGTACTCGATGCGCGGGCTGGTGAACATCGTGGATTCGTGGGCGAGGGCGACCAGCCGCCCGTCCCGTCCCGCGCCCAGCCGGACCCGCTGGTCCGATGTGGGCCGCAGGCCGACGAGCTCGAAGATCTGCTGCCGGGTCTGCGCGACCTTGACCGGCATGCCCAGCGTGCGGGCGGCGAGCGCGGCCAGGGTCGTCTCCTGGTGGACGCGCAGCTTGGACCCGAACCCGCCGCCGATGTACGGGGTGACGACGTGGATCCGATCGCCGTCGAGCTGGAGCGTCGCGGCGAGCGAGGAGTGCGCCGAGTCGACGATCTGGCAGCTCACGTAGACCGTCAGGTGCTCGCCCTGCGGCACCGCGAGGCACGCTTGCGGTTCCATCGGCTGGGAGAACATGTACGGCGTCGTGTAGCGCTGATCGACTCTGACCGCTGCGGTGTCGAACGCCGCGTCGAAGTCGCCCACCGCGGTGTCGGTCGGCAGTCCGGCGTTCACCGCATCCGGGGCGTAGGCCTCGTCCTCGTGCGCGGCGAAGTCGAAGCGGCCCGGTTCCTCGGCGTATTCGACGTCGACGAGGCGGGCCGCGGCGCGTGCCTGCTCGAAGGTGGAGGCCACGACCAGCGCCACGGGCTCGCCGTAGTGGTGGACGTCGGGGTCGGCCAGCGCCGGATAGGCGCGCCAGTACTCGAAGGAGACGGACAGGTCGGGCACGCCCTGCGCCGGAGCGTTGTGGTGCGTCATCACCATGCGCACGCCGGGCGCGCGCTCGGCGGCTTCGGTGTCGATGCGGGTGATGCGGCCCTTGCCGATCGTCGCGCCGACGATGAACCCGTACAGCGGTTGTCCGTCCCACTGCTCGTAGGCGTAGGGGGCGCGACCGGAAACCTTCAACTGGCCGTCGACGCGGTTGAGCCCTTGCCCGATCATCGTCGCCTCCTCAGCTGGCCCCGGCCGCCTGCGCCAGCGTGCGGCACAGGGTGCGCTTGGCCAGCTCGATCTTGAAGTCGTTGCCGCCCTGCCCCACGGCGTCGCGCATCGCCGCCTCGGCGGCGGCGCGATAGGTGGCCGACGTGGCGGGGTTGCCTATCAGCGCGGCCTCCGCCTCGATCGATCTCCAGGGCTTGTGCGCCACGCTGCCGAACACGACCCGGGCGCTGTTGACCGTCCCGTCATCGGTCGAGACGATGACCGCCACGGAGACCAGGGCGAACTCGTAGGACGCCCGGTCCCGCACCTTGCGGTAGAGCTGACGGCCCGGCGGGGGCGCGGGCAGGATCACCGCCGTGATCATCTCGCCCGGTCGCAGGACGGTCTCGATGTGCGGTGTGTCGCCGGGCAAGCGGTGGAAGTCCGCGATGGCGACGAGGCGTACGGACCCTTCGGCGTCGAGCAGCTCGATCTGCGCCTCCAGCACCGCCATCGCGACGGCCATGTCGGAGGGGTGGGTGGCGATGCAGGCGTCGCTCGCGCCGAGGATCGCGTGGATGCGGTTGTAACCGCCGATCGCCGAGCATCCGGAACCGGGGTCGCGCTTGTTGCAACCCGCGGCCGCGTAGTAGAAGTACGGGCATCGGGTGCGCTGCAACAGGTTCCCGCCGACAGACGCCTTGTTGCGCAGCTGGCCCGAGGCGCCGGCGAGCAGCGCCTGCGACAGCACCGGATACCGCTCGCGTACCCGGGTGTCGGCGGCGAGGCCGGAGTTCGAGACCTGGGCACCGATGCGCAGTCCGCGGTCGGGCTGCTCCTCGATGTCGGTCAGGGGCAGATGGCTGATGTCGACCAGATGGCTGGGATGCTCGACATCGATCTTCATGAGGTCGAGCAGGTTCGTGCCGCCGCTGATGAACTTCGCGCCGGGCTGGGACACCGCGGCGACCGCGGCGCGCGCGTCCGTCACTCGCTCGTAGGTGAAGGGCCTCATTCCCGGCCTCCCTCGGCGACGCCGCGGATGGCGGCGACGATGTTCGGGTAGGCGGCGCAACGGCAGATGTTGCCGCTCATCCGCTCGCGGATCTCCTCGTCGGTCAACGCGATCCGGGCGGACGCCACGTCGGCGGTGACGTGGCTGGGCCAGCCCGCCTCCGCTTCGGCGAGCATGCCGACGGCCGAACAGATCTGACCGGGTGTGCAGTAGCCGCACTGGAAGCCGTCGCGCTCGAGGAAGGCGGACTGCATGGGGTGCAGGGCGCCGGGCGAGCCGAGACCTTCGATCGTCACGATCTCGTCGCCTTCGTGCATGACGGCGAGCGTCAGGCAGGAGTTGATGCGCCGGCCGTTGACGAGCACCGTGCAGGCGCCGCACTGCCCGTGGTCGCATCCCTTCTTCGTCCCGCCCATGCGCAGGTGCTCGCGCAGCGCGTCGAGCAGCGACGTGCGCGGATCCAGCTCGAGGCGGCGCTCACGGCCGTTGACGTTCAGCGTGATCGCCGAGAGCGGAATCGCCTCCTGCTGCCCCGGCCCCACTGCGGTTGACGTGCCGGCCGGGCCGGACGACTGGCGGGTGTCGGTCGCTGACTCGCCCATTGCGGCTCTCCTTCGCGCTTGTGAGGCTGCCGCCGATGTGAGGTCTCCGCCGGGTGCGCTCGGCCGCCGCGGCGCGACCGGGCGTCTTCGAGGGCGCTGAGGCCCCATCGTCAAGATCGCCTGGCATCCCCGGACCCCGCCGCGGCGCGGCGCCGGACGGACCGGCGCCTCCGCGACGGCGTTCCCCCGTGGCGGAGGCGCTGGGCTTTCGCCTACCGCACACAGGCTGGACGCGGGGTCGCTGGTGGAGACAGGGGCTTAAGTCCGTTGGGCGCGGAGCACGCCGTCGTGACAGCCCGCCGGCGTGTGCACAACCGCAGGTCAGTGGGCTGTTCGGCGCTCCGGGGTGGCAAGAGTGGCGACCACGCGAAGATTCGCTGATGCTGCTCTGGTGTTGGCCGGGTGCACGGAGGAGGAGTCATGGCTACCAAGCAACGGAGATCGGGAGGTCGTGAGGGGACGACGGTGAACCTGCCGGGCGTGACCGCCCAGTTCCACCAGCCCGATCACTACATCCCCACGCGCGATGACCTCGCGGGCGCGGTGAGCACCGTGCGGAGCTATCTTCCGTCCGGCAAGGCGATGGTCTTCTACGGCGGGCTGGGAGCGCTGGCGGCATTCGACGTGCTCGCGTGGCCCGTGGCCGCGGCGATCGGAGTGGGCACCGCGTTGGCCCAGCAGGCCGCGGCCGAGGGCGGGTCTGGTTCCGCGGGTGGCCGGCGGTCGGCTGAGCAGTCGAGCTGAGGCGTGCGGGTCGTCGAGCCGGCGCTCGGCGGCCCGGTTTGCGGTGGTCACGACGCGTCGGACAGATAGCGCCGCGCGCGGCGTTCGATGAGGATCGGAAGGTAGTTCGCGATCCGGGCTGTGGGCACGTACTCGGATGCCGCGATGTCGACCGCCGATGACACGCGCTCCCTGGGTACTGCCGGGAACTTGCGGGCGAGCTCGTCGTTGACCAGCGCGAGTTCTCGTTCGAGCCACTCGTGATCGATCATGGCCGCACCTCGCTGTCGGGCGACAGAGCTCCCGGTGGACCCGCGACGGGTCACCGCCGGTGCTTCGAACATCGGAGCGAAACGGAACGGACCGGATGGTCCGATCCTTCGGACCATAAGAGCAGGCGTCTACAGCATCCGCTACCGCACCCGGCGTCGTCGGGGATCAAGCCACCGAGGCCGTGCGTGCTCGTCACCGATTCCTCGGCGACTAGGTCAGGAACTGACCGATATGGCCTCTAGCGTTGCCCTTGATCGAAGCAAGTGGAACAACGGAGGGCGGAGATCATGACCTACAACGAGCTGACCACCCGCGACCAGGCCGATGCGCCGGAGATCACCGGCGAGCGCGCCGACCTGCTGGCGATGCTGGCCAAGCACCGGCACTTCCTGCGCTTCACCACCCGTGAGCTCACCGACGAGCAGGCCGGGCGGCGGACCACCGTCAGCGAGCTGTGCCTGGGCGGTCTGATCAAGCACGTGACCGCGGTCGAGCGGAACTGGGTGGAGTTCATCCTGCATGGTCCGTCGGCGATCGGGGACGTCGACACCATGACCGAGGCCGACCAGGCCCGGTGGGTCGACGGGTTCCGCCTGCTGCCGGGTGAGACCCTGGCCGCCGTGCTGGCCGACTACGCCGAGGCGGCTCGCCGGACCGACGAACTGGTCGCCACCCTGCCCGACCTGGACGTCACCCAGCCGCTGCCGAAGGCCCCCTGGTTCGAGTCCGGCGAACGGTGGTCGGCTCGCCGGGTGCTGCTGCACGTCATCACCGAGACCGCCCAGCACGCCGGCCACGCCGACATCATCCGCGAGTCCCTGGACGGCGCCAAGAGCATGGGCTGACGGCGGGCGCGCTCGGGAGCGCTCATTCGCCGAGCCGTAGCTGGTCTCCGGCGCGTGAGGCCGCGACCGCCACGGCCGCGTGCGAGGCGAAGATCCAGGCGAGTTGCTCGCTCAGCGCGGTGAAGCCGTAAGGCTGGTTCGCATACAGGTCCAGGGCGCCGAGCTGGTCGGAGTCGGTGAAGAGCTGGAAGCCCATCATGGCCCCGATTCCCAGTTCGCGAGCCCTGGGCGCGTAGCGCGGCCAACGCTTCTCGGCGCCCATGTGCACGACGCGGAACCACGTCGCGTCGCGGGCGGCGTCGTAGCACGGTCCCTCCCGCAACTCGCCCTGGGCGCTGTCGGAATCGGCCACGAGCTGACTCGTCGCGGCCAACGTCCGCACCTGCTCGCCGCGGACGAGCAGCACGCCGGCGTGGTCGCACCCGGGCACGGTGTCGACGGCCAACCGCGAGACGCGGACGAGGGTTTCGGTCACCGTCCGCACCTGCATCAGCTCGCGTGCGACCTCGGCCATCGTGAGCGCGAACTCGTCGGCGCTGTCCTGGAGCCGTCCCATGTGCCCCCTACCGTCTGTCCGAGCCCCACGAGCGCCACGGAACGCGGCCTCGGGGCGTCCCAAGGCAGTACCCCGAACTCCAGCACGAGAACCCCTCCCGGCAAGTAGTCGGGAGGGGAGAGGTAGGAGGGTTGCCGCGGCCCTCAGGGTGGTACCCGGTTGTCGGCCGGCATCCGGGCACCGGGCGTTGCCCGCCGGGGAGCTTCGAGGAGTCTCAATGATCGTGTCAAGCCGCGTCGGTCTGGGGCGGTGGCGTGATCTGGAAGGTGCGGCCGTCGCGCAGCAGTGCCCAGATCACGTCGACCAGGCGGCGGGCGAGCGCGATCAATGCCTGGGTGTGCCGTTTCCCCTCGCCGCGTTTGCGCTGGTAGAAGGAACGGGAGGGGCTGTCGGGGCGTTTGATGCTCGACAGCGCGGCGAGGTAGAACACCCGCCGCAGGCCGCGGTGGTAGCGCTTCGGGCGGTGCAGGTTGCCGCGGACGCGCCCGGAGTCACGGGGGACGGGGGCCAGGCCGGCGTAGGCGGCCAGGCGGCCAGGGTTGCCGAAGGTGGTCAGCAGGTCGCCTCCGGTGTCGGCAAGCAGCTGGGCCCCCAGGATCGTGCCGAAACCGTCGACGCTGGTGATGCGTTCGGCCTCGGGGTGGGTTTCGAAGCGTTCGCCGAGTTGTTTGTCGAGGTCTTTGATTTCCCGGTCGAGCTCGAGCAGTTGGCGGGCCAGCCGGGCGATCAGCGGCGCGGTGATCGTTTCCGTGGGCAGCGCCACGGTTTGCTCGCTCGCGGCAGCCAGTGCTTTGTCCACGATGGACGGGACGCTGCGGGTGTGGGCCTGGTGTTCGGTCAGATAGGACCGCAGCCCGTCCTCTCCGGCGGCGCGGACGCCGTCGGGGGTCTGGAACCCGGTCACCAGGATCAGCGCGGAGCGGGTGGAGAAGTCGAACGCCCGCTCCAACGACGGAAAGATCGAGGCGAGCAGTTCGCGGATCCGGTTGATTCCGCGCACCCAGTCGGCCATGAGGTCCTCGCGGCGGGCGGTGAGCACACCCAGATCGGAGACGATGTCGTTTGGGCTGGTCACCGGGGTCAGGTCCCCGCGCATGCGGGCGGTTTCGGCGATGGTGCGGGCGTCTTTGGCGTCGGTCTTGCCCTCGCCGGCGAACGCTCCGGCCATCCGGTTGACCAGCCGCCCGGGCACGTAGACCACCGGCTGCCCGGTGCCCAGCAACAACGTGATCAGCAGGCCGGCGGCGCCGGAGGTCATGTCCACCGCCCAGACCACCTCGCCTGCCTTCTTGCCGGCCCGGGCGATCAACGCCTCGATCGCAACTTGGCCGTTGGTGACCTTCTGGCTGAATACGACCTTGCCGGTCTCGTCCACCACACACGCGTGGTGGGTGTGCTTGCCGACGTCGATGCCGACCCAGACGATCTCGCGGACCTTCACCGAGCCCGTCCTCCCGTCATCCCAGCTCAACCCCGTGGACGACCCCGCCGGCAGCTCCATAAACAGCGACCACGCGCACAGATCTCAATCAGCGGTCAGGGCGTCCAGAACAGCGAGGCGGCCACTCCTCGGGAGCCACCCAACGGCAAGACAACATCAGCCACACCCCGCCGCCCTGGGCATCCAGAACACCACGTCCTGAACACCAACGATCTTATGGAGAGAACATGACTACGAAGCAGCGGAGGCCAACGGGGCGTGAGGCGACGACCGGGAACCTCCGGGAGGTCGCCGCCGTGCTCGACCAGCCCGATCGCTGCATTCCCACGCGCGATGAGCTCGTGTTCGTGTTCAACATCGTTCGGGGATATCTGCCTTCCCCCAGGATGATGGCCTTCTACGGCGGTCTGGGAGCACTGGCCGTTCTGGAGGTGATCGAGTGGCCCGTGGTGGCCGCGATCGGCCTGGGCGCCGCTGTGGCACGACGATCCAGTAGCGCGCGAACCGGCGAACTGGTCTTTCATCACCGGAATCAGCTTGGAGTGGCCGGTCGGTCTGCGAACACACCGTGAAGCATCCCGGTGGCTTCCCCGATCTCGATGAGGTAGCCGTCCGGGTCGCGGAGGTAGCACCGCAGCTCGGCCTTGCGGTCCTTGGGTTCGGTGAGGAAGTGCGCGCCTTTCGCGCGGGCGTCCGCGTAGAACGCGGCGATGTCGGCGACCCGGATGTTGAGGAACGCCGACACCGGGTCCCCGGGCTGAGGCGGGGTCAGCACGATGTCCGGCTTGTCGGGTGTGGGTCCGCCCCCGGGGTTCATGATGATCCAGCTGTTGGCGCTCCGGACGGTGGTGGGGTTCTCGGCCAACACGACCTGCCCGCCGAAGATGTCGGCGTAGAACTCCCGCGAGACCCTGACGTCACGCACGGTCAGGAAGTGCGTGACGACAAGTCCTTGCTGCGGTGCGGGGAAGTCGTCGTGGTCGGTCACGGGTGCCTCCTGGCGATCGTTCGGGCGCGACGTGCACGGAGTCGGCGCCAGGTGGGTGCCGGCAACTCCGGCTTCCCCGCCGGACCGAGGGGCAAACGATTAGCAAGGATTCCGCCGAGCACTGGGCACACCTCTGCGGACCCGTCGACGAACTTTTCGAAGCCGGCGCCCAGGAATCGAGCGCCTGAGCCGGGCGAGGCGTGGCGGCCCTGGCTCAAACTCCGTAGGCCGGTCGGAGCAGCCCCTGCTGGGCCGGTGCTGCGGTCGTCTCGGACGTCTCGGTTGCCTTGGCCGGGGCGTGTCCGTGGTAGCCGGCCAGGTAGGTGCCCGCGGGGACACCGAGCACGAGCGGGGCCAGGAACACGCGCAGCGACCGGTTCACGTCGGCCAGTTCGTCGGCCAGCCCACGGCAGCGCTCGCAGTTGTCCAGATGCTCGCGGACCTGATCGGTTTCCCGGCCGGACAGGCTGCCGCGGGTCCAGCCGCCGAGCCGGTCCACGGTGGGGCGGCAGCCGTCCGGTGGGTTCCCGGCCACGTGTACCTGGAGGTAGGCCATGCGGAGGCCCTGTCTGGCGCGGTAGGCCAGCGCGGCCACGCCGTTGGGAGTGAGACCGAGCAGCGGCGCGAGCTGCTGGGGCGACTCGCCCTCGACCCACGGTGTGCCACAGCACGGTCTGCCAGCGCTCCGGCAGGCGGGCGAAGGCGCGCAAGGCCAGCGAACGGTCCAGTTCGACGACCGCGGAGTCCTCGAACGGCTCGCTGATGGTCTCCAGCCGGACGCCCAGCGTCGTGGTCACGTCCTCGGCCAGCCGCAGCGGCCGGTCCTTGCGGGCCCGGTTGTAGGCGACGTGCTCGACGGTGACCAGCAGGTAAGGGCGGAACGCCTCGTCAGGACCGCGGCCGGCGCGCAGCGCGTCCAGCACCCGGGCGAACGCCTCGGCGACGTGGTCGTCGGCTTCGTGCGCGGACCGGGCAAGCTGTCGCGCGAGGTTGCGGGCGGCGGTCCTGTGCCGCTCGTAGAGCAACTCGTACGCGTCGGCGCCGCCCGCGCGGACCGCGATGATCAGGTCCCGGTCGCAGGGCCCCGGAACGTACTCGTGCGTGGCCATACCGCTTCGCTCCTGTGGTGACAGCAGTGGTTGACAACGGAACACCGCTGCCTCCATGCCATGACGCGAGAGCTGTACGCCCATTCGGGTGATCTTGTGTCGGAGGTGGGCCTGATGCCGTCACATGACGCTCCGTCACGTGTTCGGAAGGTGTGACAGACCCCTGGCAGCTTATCGGCATCATGCTGGCGAGTTCGGTCCTCGGCTTGGGCCGGCCGGCGTTGTTCCTGCTCGCCGTGCTCGCGCACCACCGCTGGCGCATCCCCGTGCGCGACGTGGAACGCCTGATCGACGCGTCATTCCGGCGCGGAAGCCCAGGAATCCGGCGGAGGCGCGCCTCGCGCCGCGAATCGGCGTCCCGGTAGCGAGCACGCGAACCGGGCGTTGCCGTGGACGTCTGGGCGTTCCCTTGGTTGCGTGGCGGAGATCAATCGCACTCCTCGTGCTCGTGGGGCATCCCTCGGCAGCCCGGGGCGTCTTCCAGTGCGGGAAAGGCCGACTGGAGGGAGCAAGGACAATGGGGATCAGGCCGACGAAGCGCAGCGGGTACACGGTCGCCCTCGTCGCGGCGGCGGTGGCCGGGCTCGGCATGCTCGGGGTGAGCGCCGCGCAGGCCACGCCGCCTCCGCCAACGCCGCCTCACTGCGGTGCGGGCGACGTGATCGTCTCGACGGCCGAGCAACCCGCGCCGAATGACCAGGAACGGCTCTACATGCTCACCGTGCAGGCCAAGCCCGGCGTGCAGTGCCTGGTGAGCGGTGCGCCGGAGAACCTGACCTTCTACGGTCAGAGCGGCGCGCTGCCCATCAACGTCGAGCTGCCTCCGCCGGGTAGCGGAGAACAGGTCGTCGTGGCCGAGGGGCAGCGGGCTGTTGCCTACCTCGGCGGGCCCAAGACCGAGGGGCCTGCCAGAGCCGCCTCTGTCAGCTTCACCTTGCCCGGCGACGACGCCCCGATCCGGACGGAGTGGGTCCGCGGTGGTGTCGATGGTCCGCTGCGGGCCGGCAACTTCACGACCGGGGTCAGCTGACCCGGACGACGGAACGGGACTTTCCCGTTGTGAGAGGGCGGGAAGTGCCTTCTCGGCGTGACAGGGGGAGGGCTGACTTCGGAGTGTCCTGGCGAATATGGTTGCGCGCCAAGCAAAGGCTGCTTTTGTCGCCAGTCGGGCAAGGATTGACCGGTCGGGGTTCTGTTGTGGCAGTGGCTTTTGAACGCAGCGCGCTGAGGGAGGCCGGCGGTACCGGTCGACCAGCACGCGATTGGCACCTTCGAGGTACCGGGTGATCTCGTTCGGCGGAGATCGCCTGGTTCCGGATGCGCGCGGTGCCGTGCTGTCCGAGGGTCGAGGCGCAACCGATCAACCGACCTGATCAGGAGGAACCGTGTCGCGCACCGTAGTTCGGATGACCGTGGCCACCACCCTCGCCCTCGGACTGGGCCTGGCCGGAGGCGCCGCCTTCGCCGATGAGGCCCCTGTGATCCCGGGCCTGTCCAACCTGTCCAAGCTCCAGGAAGGCCAGCCCGGCAAGAGCGAACCGGGCAAGGCCGAGACGAGCGTTTCGCACTCGAACGGCGAGCGCACGTCGACCAAGGACGACCAGCAGCAGGACACCACCTCGCAGAGCAGCGACGGACAGCAGGAGCAGGGCGACCGCGAACCGACGACGCGGCCGGCAGGCGGCGGCGAGTCCATCGGCGACTGAGCCGCGGCACGGCAACATCGCCCCGGTCCGCCACGAGCGGGCCGGGGCGATGTTCGTCAGGCCCTCGGGGCTATACAGCCCGGCGCTGGCCGAGGCCGCCGAGCAGGTTGTGCTCATCCCCGCCGAGGGCGTGGCGTTCTTCCCGTCGCTCGCGCCGGGCATGGCCGTCGCGCAGGCCATCGTCGCACATCTGTCCACAGTGGACCACGAGCGGACCGGGCGGTCGATCGAGGCGGCCGAGGCGCAGTGGGCGCGCTTCGGCCTGATGCACCGCCGGCCCAGGCGGGGCTGACCGGCAGCCCGCGCCACTGGCCCGCCGGGGCCGCGCGGTCGATCAGGCGGATGGCAGGTCGCCGGTGATCTGCTGGGTCGGGGTGTCCGGAGTGGTCAGGTTCGCGCTGACGATCCGCTGCAGGTGCCGGTTCGCGTTGTTGAGCTCGTGGCGCAGGCCGTGGACCTGCTTGGTCAGCGCGTCGCCGTCGGCCAGCGTGTTCGTCTCGACGGCGCGCAGCAGTACGCCGAGGGTGCCGTGCAGGCGCTGCTGGACGTCGGCGAACGTGACGACCTGCTGCTGCATCTCCAGCGGAGGTGACGTGCGCGCCACCGCCTTGATCATGGTGTCCTGCCAGCGGTGGGCGGCGTGCCGGTAGTGGCGGTCCGCGGCCGTCCGGTAGTGCGGGGCCACCTGGGGGTCCAGCGCGATGCGGATGAGCTCCTGGCTGGTGTCGACGATCTCGCGGGCGGCCTTGGTCACCGCGTAGGCCCACTCCCACTGTTCGGTCTGCGTGCTGGCCCGGTGTTCCTGCCGGGCCTCCTCGAGCTGGCTCCTGGACAGCTTGACCTGTTCCCAGGCGCGTTCGGCCTGCTCATGCGCTTTCCGGGCGGCCTCCGCCGCCTTGGCGGCGTCGCGCTCGGCGGCGGCCGCCAGGCGGCGCATCGCCTCCGTTCGCTGCTTCGCCTGCCGGGACTCCTGGCGGGCCAGCCAGAACTGCCACCAGGCGAGTCCGACGGCGATGAGCGCCAGACCGGCCGCGACCCACGTGGCCACCTCCTCGATCCGCATGCGCGAGACCCTGGCACATCCGGTCAACCCACTGGTACCGCTGAGCGCAATCTCACGGGCACCGTCACCCAGGGCGCCGCTTGACGTACGCGGGGTTGCGCACCGGCCACTTGGAACGCGCGGTGTCTGGTCAAGTACAAGTGGGGAGAGGCAGTTCCAGTCCGACCAGGAAGGATTTGCATGACACCTGCACCGCAAGAGCCCGGCCGCAGCAGTTCGGACGAGCCCGACAACTCGGGCGGTCCCGACAACTCGGGCGAGCTGTCCGACAACCAGGCAGCCGGCTCGGAGGAGCACGCCACGCCCGCTGAGTCCGAGAAGCTGCAGGAGGCCGATCAGCAGGCTGTGGACCAGCAGGATGCTGACGAGCAGGCGGCGGATCAGCAGGAGGCTGACGAGCAGGCGGTTGATCAGCAGGCGGCGGGCCAGGCAGGGGAAGCCGAGGCGGTTCCGGCCAAGAAGCGCAAGACCGGCTTGGTCGTCGGCATCGCCGCGGCGGTTCTGGTGATCGCCGGCGGCGCGGCCGCGGGCTACGTCTACCTCTGGGGTGCCTCGGCGCAGTCGGTCGCCGAGGACTACGCGGCGCTCACGACGCAGGAGACGCAGGACCCGCGAAGCGTGACGGCCGAGAGCTACCGGCCCTTCGTGTGCTCGCAGGCCATGCCGCAGATCGAACAGCTCCAGCAGGAGAAGGGCGAGTTCCTCAAGGTGGCCCGGCCGCAGGACCTGGAGCAGCTCAAGACGGTGAAGACGTCGGTGAAGAGCGTTCAGGAGAGCGGTGACTCGGGGACCGTCGCTCTGGAGTCGACGATTCCGGGCCAGCCGCCGCAGAGCACGAACCTGAAGCTGACCAAGGAAGACGGAGACTGGAAGCTCTGCGCCTGACGGCTCCTCCCAGGGGCCGGGTGTTGCGGACGTTGCCGATGTGAGCGATGGTGCGCCGGGTGCGCGACCGGTGCAGCCGCTTCGCACGTCCGTCCCCGGCCCCTTTTTCCGCCCTTTTCATTCCGGCCATCCGCCAGGAAGTTCGACTTACGTAAGCGTGACGCGAGAGTTACGCTCCACCTGCGGTGGGAACACGCGCAGGAGGCGTCGGGTGGCCCGGGCAAGGCTCTGGGAGATACCGGCCGTGCAGGGCGCGACCGGCACGGGGAGTCTTGCGATCTTCAGCGAGCCCGCCTTGCTGGCCGAGGTGAGCGAGGCGCCGCGCGCCCGCCACGGTTCCAGCACCGAGCACCGTGCATCGGCACGGCCGGGGAGCCCCGGGCATCCGCGCGAGTGCGCTCGAACGGGCCCCGCACCCACCTCGATCAAGACCGGTGCCAGCTTGCAGGCTTCCGGTCCTGAGCTCCCACCGCAAGGGGACTTTCCCCGGGAACGGGGGCGATATGACGGATGAGCACCCTGTGCGGCCGGCGTGTGTGCACGCCGGCCGGGGGGCCGCACTCCCGCGGACAACGCCCGCTCGCTCCGACCGGGCGCCGTGAAGCGGTTCGACCCCAGTTCGTCCGGCCCGTCGACGGGCGCGGACGAGGCGAACAAGATTCTCCTGCCACGCCTGCGGCGGCGATGCCGCCGATGCGCACGCGGTGGAGACGAATGAGGAGGTGAGGCCGATGGCGACCACAGCAGGGGAGCTGTCGGCGCTGGTGAGCGAGCTCGGGTTGGACAAGCAGAACCAGGCGACGCTGGGGCGGATTCTCGCCCACGGAAATCTCACGTACGCCGAGGAGGGGGCGGACGGGCGCCTGCACGCCCAGATCCGGATCCCGGTCGACGAACTGGTGTGGGACCCGTCGATCCTCGTGATGCCGCACTCGGGCGATCTCGAGCTCGAGATCTTCAACGATGATCAGAACACCCACTGCGCGCTGCTGCCGAGCAACGGCGACCGCCAGTTCGTATGGCTGCCGGTCCAGTCCCGCGCAACGGCCAGCCTGAACCTGGACGGCCCTGGCTACTACTGGTTCAGCTCTCCCATCGGCAACGACGAGGGGCGGGGCATGGTCGGGGCGATCGTCGTGCTGGGCGACGTCCCGGAGCAGGCCCGGCTCGACCGTCCGGCCCAGCCGCGACCCTAGGAAGGAGCCGAAGATGACTGAATACGTACAGGCCGGGCACGCCGTCAGCCAGTCATCGTTGAGCGGCGTGGCCGGGAGCGCGCCTCCAGTGGCACAGGACGTCACCTACGAGCGCATTCTCGACGCCCGCTCGGAACCGCAGAACTGGCTCACCTACTACGGTGCCTACGACGGGCAGCGCTACAGCCCGCTGGACCAGATCAACACGGAGAACGTGCATCGCCTCGTTCCCGCCTGGGTCTTCCAGGCAGGCTCGGCCGGTATGCACGCGGGCCCTTCGACGTACTCCTTCGAAGCCGCCCCGATCGTGGTGGACGGAGTCATGTACGTCTCCGGCTGGGACGGCTGGGTCTGGGCCATCGACGCCCGGACGGGGCAGGAGCTGTGGCGGTACAAGCACGAGGTCCCGTACGACACGTCGCTGTGCTGCGGCAACGTGAACCGCGGGGTCGCGGTGGCGAAGGGGAAGGTCTTCGTCGTCACCCTCAACGCCCACGTGATCGCGCTCGACGCGGTCACCGGGAAGTGCCTGTGGGACTCGATCTACGGCGACGTGCGGGCCGGTGAGAGCGCCACGGTCGCTCCGCTGGTCGTGAAGGACATGGTCATCGTGGGCAGCTCCGGCGGGGAGTTCGGGGTGCGCGGCCACCTCGACGCCTTCGACCTGGAGACCGGGCGGCACGTCTGGCGGACCTACACGATCCCCAAGCCCGGCGAGCCCGGGTCCGAGACCTGGCCGGAAGGCCCGGCCTGGACGCGGGGCGGTGGGAACTGCTGGGTCACGGGCACCTTCGACCCGGAGCTGAACCTCATGTACTGGGGCACCGGGAACCCGGCGCCCGACTTCGACGGAGGTGTGCGGGAGGGCGACAACCTCTACACCGACAGCGTCATCGCCGTGGACCCGGACAACGGCGAGATCCGCTGGCACTACCAGTACAACCCGCACGACCTGTGGGATTACGACAGCACGATGGAGAACATCCTGTTCGAACAGGACGGCCGCAAGCTGCTCGGGCACTTCGACAAGAACGGGTACTTCTTCGTCCTCGACCGCACGAACGGCGAGCTGGTGCGGGTGGTCCCCTTCGTCGACCGGGTCACCTGGGGCGAGATCGACTCCAACGGGAAGGTGACGCCCAAGGTGTTCCCCGACAAGGAGGGGGACGAGGTCCACTTCTGGCCGGGGCCCGCCGGGGGCAAGGAGTGGACGCACGCGGCCTACAGCCCGCGGACGCAGCTGTTCTACGCGCCGGTGCAGGACGTCGGCGCGATGGTCACCCGGCGGCGCAGGGAGTTCAAGGAGAGCATTCCCTATTGGGGAGCGAGCGTGACCGTGGACTCCGACGACATGGCGGGCTCGGTGTCGGCCTTCGACCCGTCCACGGGCCGCGAGGTGTGGCGCTGGAGCAACGACGTGCCGATGTGCGCCTCGGTGCTGGCAACGGGCGGCGACCTGGTGTTCACCGGTGAACCCACCGGGGAGTTCAACGCCTACGACGCGCGGACCGGGAAGCTGCTGTGGCAGTTCCAGACGGGCTGCGGCCACCACAGCAGCCCGACGACCTACAGCGTCGACGGGAGGCAGTACATCGCCGTGCCGGTCGGATGGGGCAGCTGGGTCGAGGGGTTCCTGCCCGGGATGCTCGGCGCGCCGCACGGCGACGCCCTGTTCGCCTTCGCACTGCCGCAGGACTAGGAGAGGTTGCAGGAGTGGCCTGCGCAGCGGTGCGGCAAGCAGCTGACGCGGCTTGTGGAAGATCGGCGGAGAGGAGGTGTCGGTCATGGAGTCCGCTGCCGCTGGACCCGAGCGTCTCGAGTGGGAGCCTCCCGAGTTCGAGGAGATCGGGTGCGCTTCGGAGGTGACGATGTACGTCGCGCAGTTGGAAGACTAGCGGCTGCCGCACGGGCGCCGGATGTGCGATCCGGCGCCTGTCGGTCTTCGGCCGCGGGTACCGACTGCGTGGGACGGGGGAGCCGGTATGTGGTTGCGGGTGCTCGGATCGGCCGCCGGAGGAGGGTTTCCGCAGTGGAACTGCGCCTGCCCCGGCTGCCGGGCCGTCCGCGACGGCTCCCGGCCCTGCCGCCCGCGCACGCAGTCGGCGCTCGCGGTGAGCGCCGACCGCCAGCGCTGGTTCCTGCTCAACGCCTCTCCGGACATCCGTGCCCAGATCGAGTCCTTTCCCGCTCTGCAACCGGGTGCGGGAAGGGCGACGCCGCTGCGGGCGGTGCTGCTCACCGACGCCGAGATCGACCACACGCTCGGCCTGCTGCTGTTGCGGGAGGGGCAGGCGATCGAGCTGCACGCGACCCCCGCGGTGCGGGAGACGTTGTGCGACGGGACGGCGATACTCCGGACGCTCGAGGCCTACTGCCGGGTCGAGTGGCGGCCGGTCGTTCCCGGCGCTGACGTGCCGCTGGGAGCCGGGCTGTCCTACCGGGCCTTCGACGTCCCCACCAGCAAGGCGGCCCGCTTCGGGCACGGCGGGCAGCGGGGGCGGGTCGTGGGCTACCGCCTGACCGACGAGGCCACCGGCCGTGCGGCCGTGTACCTGCCGGGCGTGCAGGAGCTCACCGCGGACGTGCGTGCGGAGCTGGACGGCTGCGCGTGCCTGTTCGTCGACGGGACCTGCTGGCACGACGACGAACTGGTCAGGCTCGGCCTGGCCGGGAAGACGGCGCGCGACATGGGGCACCTGCCGATCGGAGGTACCGGCGGCAGCCTCGAACAGCTGTCCCCGCTTCCCATCGAGCGCAAGATCTACGTGCACATCAACAACAGCAACCCGATCCTGATGGACGACGCTCCCGAGCGGGACGTCGTGGAGGAGCGCGGCATGGAAGTAGCCGAGGACGGGCTGGAGGTGCGGATCTAGCCATGACGCTGACCGGCACCGACGGCTTCGTCGCGGCGTTGCGCGCGCAGTCGCAGCGCTACCACGACCAGCACCCGTTCCACGTCAGGATGAACGAGGGACTGCTGAGCCGCCGCCAGATCCAGGGGTGGGTGGCCAACCGCTTCCACTACCAGGAGAGCATCCCGCTCAAGGACGCCGCGATCCTCTCCAACTGCCCCGACCGCGAGGTGCGCAGGCGCTGGGTGCGTCGGATCATCGACCACGACGGCGCGCCGGGCGGGCAAGGCGGCATCGACGCCTGGCTGCACCTGGCGGAGGCGGTCGGCCTGACCCGCGAGGAAGTGCTCGACGAACGGCATCTAGTCCCCGGTGTGCGGTTCGCGGTCGACGCCTACGTCACCTTCGCCCGCACCCGGCCGTGGACCGAGGCGGTGGCGTCGTCCTTGACCGAGCTGTTCGCACCGGACCTGATGGCGCAGCGCCTCGCCGCGTTCGAGCGCTGCTACCCGTGGATCGACCCCGGCGGCCTCGGCTACTTCCGCGCCCGGCTGGACCAGGCTCCCCGCGACTCCGAGCACGCCCTGGGGGTGGTGACCGAACACTGCCGGTCGGCCGACCAGCAGGCGCGAGCGGTGGCGGCGCTCTCGTTCAAGTGCGATGTCCTCTGGAGCATTCTCGACGCCATCGACCAGGCGTACGGGGAATAGAGATCATCCAGAAGTGGCTTGCGTAGCGGTGTCGTTGGCGGCGGGCGTCACGACTCGACCGGAGCGGCTCCGAACACGACGAAGCTGACCACCCAGTAGATGACGTAGAGGCCGAGCAGCGTGTACCCGTGCCAGCGCCTCAGCGATCCGGTGTGGAGGAAGTACGCGGCTAGGGCGGTCAGCACGATGAGCACCGGCAGGTGCCAGGTCAGCACTTCCGGCTCGACCACGATGCTGCCGCCTGCCAGGACGATGATGCCGAGCTTGCCCGTGACCGAGAAGACGAGGCTGCCGATGACGTTGCCGATCCCGATCGCGGGCACGCCTTTGCGGACCGGTTCCACGGTCAGGAGGAAGTCCTCGACGGTCAGCGCGAGGGTGACGATGGTGGCGCCGAAAACGGTGCCCTCGATCCCGAAGTCCTCCAGGATGCCGCTGGTTCCGGTGCTGGTGGCCGAGGCACCGATGACGAGCCCGGCGAGCGCGAGAACCGCCAGCCCCAGACAGGCCCAGCCGGGCAGCCCGCGGGTCTTGGCGAACGGCATCTCGGCGTGCGACGTCTTCCCCGCGGCCGGATCGCTTCCGTCGTCTGACCCCCGCATCTCCTCGTAGAAATCCGCATTCCGGAAGGTCGCGACGTCGCGTCTGAGCTCCCGGGTGGCGATGTAGGCGACGAACAACGCGAAGAGCCCCAGCATCAGCGCGCCGTCGATGACGGTGATCGGGGAGGTCAGGGTGAACACGACCATCACGAGCGGTGCGGCGGCGAAGATGGCGAGGTAGTCGCGCGGAACGCGGATCCGGGTGGGCGTGAGGATCGCCGCGAGCGCTAGAACGAGCCCGGTGAACGAGATCGCGGTCCCGAACACGAGTCCGAGTGCGACGTCCTGGAGCTCCTCGCGGTTGAGGACCGTACCGAGGACGACGTCGTCGAACTCGATCCCGGTGAAGACGATGGCGAGGAGGAACACCGGGATCCTGAGCCCGCTCGCCGCCCCCACGAGGTAGCCGACCAGCTTCTCGGCGCTGTAGATCAACAGCACCGCGCCGGAGATGAAGATGAAGATCGAGGTCATGCCGGAGGCCCCTCCTCGTCCCACCCGGCAGCCGGGCGGCGGTTCGCCCGCGGTCGTTCTCCGATCACCTTCTCCGCGGTTGTTCAGTGCAGGGCTTTGAAATGGTGACTGAGGGTTCGTCCCCTGGCACGTTCACGCCGGGTCGGTAGCATCGGGGTGTCGACGAGGCCGAGCACGCCGCCCGGCGGGGCAGCAGTGCTTGGCCGAAAACGCGCGTCAGCGGACAGGCCCGGAGATGCCAACAGTGGGTCGAGTGCTCATCGGGGTCGGCCTCGGCGTGCTCGTGTTGTGGCTTGCGCTGGTCGTGGTGTTGCTGATCGCGCGCCCCAAGGGCGGCCTGCTGAAGGAAGCGATCCGGCTGGCCCCCGACCTGGTCCGGCTGCTGACCCGGCTGGCCCGGGACCGTTCGCTGCCGCGTGGCGCGCGTGTATGGCTGGCTGTGCTGCTGGTGTACCTGGCGATCCCGTTCGACCTCGTGCCCGACTTCATCCCGGTGGTGGGCCACGTGGACGACGCCATCATCGTCGCCTGCGTGCTGCGCATGGTCGTGCGCAGGGCCGGGATCGACATCGTCCGCCGGCGGTGGCCGGGCAGCCCCGACGGGCTCGCCGCGGTCCAACGCCTCGCCGGGTACTCCCCGGCCGACCGCGAGGACCGGCCCCGGCCTCGTAAAACCGGCCCGGACTGATCACCGGGCCCGCGGTCCCGCCGGCTCCGGACACGATCGACGCTCTGGCGAGGAGGGACCGCCGCTCGGATACTGGGGGAGCCGGGGCGGTGCGCGCTTCGAAGCCTCGACATCGGACCAACCGCTGATCCAGTGAGGAGAACGATGACTTCGAGTCGTGCCGTGATCGCACCGGCGAAGGGCGTGCCGGTCGAGGTGGTGACCATCGAGGTACCGGACCCCGGCCCGGGGGAGGCCGTGGTGCGGGTGCAGGCGTGCGGGGTGTGCCACACGGATCTGCACTACCGCGAAGGCGGCATCAACGACGAGTTCCCGTTCCTGCTGGGGCACGAGGCGGCCGGGATCGTCGAGGCGGTCGGCGCCGGGGTGGAGGAGCTCGCCGAGGGCGACTTCGTCGTGCTGAACTGGCGCGCGGTCTGCGGGGTGTGCCGCGCGTGCCGCAGGGGGCGTCCGTGGTACTGCTTCGACACCCGCAACGCGTCGCGTCCGATGACGCTCGAGGACGGCACCGCGCTGTCGCCGGCACTGGGCATCGGCGCCTTCACCGAGCGCACGCTGGTGCATTCCGGCCAGTGCACCAAGGTCGACCCCGCCGCCCGCCCGGCCGTGGCGGGCCTGCTGGGGTGCGGAGTCATGGCCGGCATCGGAGCCGCCGTCAACACCGGTGAGGTCCGCCGCGGCGAGTCGGTGGCCGTGATCGGCTGCGGCGGCGTCGGGGCCGGGGCGGTGGCCGGGGCGCGCCTGGCCGGGGCCGCCCGCATCATCGCCGTCGACGTCGACCCCAAGAAGCTGGACTGGGCCGTCGACTTCGGCGCGACCGACACCGTGAACGCGGCCGAGACCGACCCGGTCGAGGCCATCCGCGCCCTGACCGGGGGCCACGGTGCCGATGTGGTCGTCGAGGCCGTGGGACGTCCCGAGACCTACAAGCAGGCCTTCTACGCGCGGGACCTGGCCGGCAGAGTCGTGCTGGTGGGGGTCCCGACGCCGGACATGCGCCTGGAGCTGCCGCTGCTGGACGTCTTCGCGCGCGGCGGCGCGCTGAAGTCCAGCTGGTACGGCGACTGCCTGCCCACCCGGGACTTCCCCGTGCTGGTCGACCTGTACCTGCAGGGCAGGCTGCCGCTGGAGAAGTTCGTCACCGAGGAGATCGGGCTCGACCACGTCGAGGAGGCCTTCGCCAGGATGGAGCGGGGCGAGGTGCTGCGATCGGTGGTGGTGCTGTGATGACCGCCCGCATCGACCACGCGACCACCTCCGGCACGTTCTCCCTGGACGGTCAGACCTTCGACGTCGACAACAACGTCTGGGTCGTCGGCGACGACGACGAATGCTTCGTGATCGACGCTCCGCACGACGCCGAGGCGATCCGCGACCTCGTCGGAGGCCGCCGGGTGCGAGCGATCCTGGCCACGCACGCCCACGACGACCACGTCCGGGTCGCACCCGAGCTCGCCGACGCCCTGCGCGCCCCGGTGTGGCTGCACCCGGACGACATGGTGCTCTGGCGCATGACCCATCCGCAGCGCGATCCGGACGGGGAGCTCGCCGACGGCCAGCGGCTGACCGTCGCGGGCACCGAGGTCGAGGTGCTGCACACCCCGGGGCATGCGCCGGGCGCGGTGTGCTTCCACCTCCCCGAGCTGCACGTGGTCTTCACCGGCGACACCCTGTTCGCCGGAGGTCCGGGGGCGACCGGGCGCTCCTACTCCGACTTCCCGACCATCATCGACTCGATCCGCGAGCGGCTGCTGTCCCTGCCCGGCGAGACCACCGTGCACCCCGGCCACGGGGACACGACGACCATCGCCGCGGAGAAGCCGCACTTGCGGGAGTGGATCGACCGAGGGCACTGACCGCCAAGCCCCCGGTCGCCGCGTTCGGCATCGGCCGTTGAGGTCCCGGCGATCTTCTCGTGATCAAGATCGGACACACTCACCGCATGCCCAGTGAGCAAGAGCGCAAGAAAGTCGCGATCGCCTATTGCGAGCGAGTCACAGCCGGAGACGTCGAGGGCATCCTGGAGCTGTTCGAACCGGACGCGGTGATCGAGGACCCGGTCGGCACGGGGCCCGTCGCCGGTCACGACGCGCTGCGCGAGTACTACCGCAACATCGCCGACAACTACCAGTCCCGCATCGAGACCGGCGAGCCCCGGGGCAGCCACGAGGACACCTTCGTGGCGTTACCGATCGTCGTGACCGCGACGATCGGCGGGAAGGCCAGCGTCGTCAACTCCGTCGACGTGTTCGAGGTCAACGACGCGTGCCGGATCACGCGCATGTGGGCCTACTGGGGTCCCTCGGACATCCGCTGACCGCGGCCCGGTGGGCCCCGGGCTCAGGGCTTGCGGGCGATCCCGCCCAGCTCCCAGAGCTTCTTGGGACCCTCCGGGTCGGCCGGGAACTCGCCGAACGGCGAGTCGGTCACCGACCAGACGGGCTCGGAGGAGTCGGGACGCCAGTCCACCACGTCGACCAGCCCCGGTTCCAGGAGCTCCAGCCCGTCGAAGATCTCGGCGACCTCCTGCGGGCTGCGCACGCGGCCCCAGGCCGTGCTGCTGGTCATGAACTTGGTGAAACGCTCCGCGGCTTCCCGGTCGTCGCTGACGATGTGCGAGAGCACGAGGTAGCTGCCGGAGGGAACAGCGTCGAGCATCCGCGCGACCACGTCGCGGGGTGCGGCCTCGTCGGGAACGCAGTGCAGGACCGACACGTAGAGAACGGCGGTCTGCTCGGTGAAGTCGATGAGCTGCCTGGTCCGGGCGTCGGCGATGATCTTGTCCGGCGCGGTCATGTCCGCCTGCAGCACCGCGGTGTTGCCGTCGTCGGCGAGCAGCGCCCGCCCGTAGGCCAGCACCACCGGGTCGTTGTCGATGTAGACCACCCGCGCGCCCGCCTCGCAGCGCTGGGCGATCTGGTGCACGTTGTCCGCGGTCGGCAGGCCGCTGCCGTTGTCGATGAACTGGCGGACTCCGCACTCGGCGGCCAGGAAGCGCACCGCCCTGCGCAGGAAGGACCGGTTCTCCCGCGCGAACAGCAACGCCTCCGGGACCTCGGCGACCAGCGCCTGGGCGACGTCCCGGTCCACCTTGAAGTTGTCCTTGCCCCCGATGGCGTAGTCGTAGATGCGGGCGACGCTCGGCACGCTGTGGTCCACCGCGGTGCCGGGCGGTCCGGAGTGCTGCGAGCTCGACGTCTCCGGGGTGTGCATGCGCGAGCCCTCCGCGAATCCATGATCATGATGCCCCCGGCAGGTTACCGCACGGTTTGCGACAAACAACCCATCGGAGCGGGGGTCCCGCGTCTGCCGCAGTGGGTCATGTCACTCGCGACAGCAGGGATGCGGGCTACTCCGGTGCGGGCCCGGTGCTGGACCCCACTCGCAGTGTGGTCGGCAGCAGGACCGTGTCCGGGCGGGTGCCGGCGAGCACGTCGACGACCATCCTCCCGGCCGCGCGGCCCTTCTCGGTCATCGGCTGCTCCACCGTGGTCAAGCGCAGGTCTCCCAGCCACGGGGTGTCGATCCCGTCGAAGCCGACGACGCTGAGGTCCTCCGGGATCCGCAGGCCGAGCTCGCGTGCGGCGTGGACGACTCCGACCGCGAGCAGGTCGCTCTGCGCCACGACGGCGGTGGGGCGCCGGTGCGGGGCGCCTGCCAGCAGCTCGAGCCCGGCGCGGTGGCCTTCCTCGATCAGCCCGTCGCTCGTCTCCCAGGCCGCGACGGCGTTGCCGAGAGCGTCTTCGACCCCGCGGAGCCGGTCGATGCCGGTGGTCGAGGTGGCCGTGGCTCGGCGGGGGCCGGTCAGCGGGCCGCGGTGCGTTCCGGGCAGGCGCATCGGCAGCGTGACCACGCTGATCCTGTGGTGCCCCAGCTCCACGAGGTGCCGGGTCAGCTCGACGGTGGCGCCGTGGTTGTCGATGCGCACCATCGGCACGTCCGGCAGGCGAGTGCCCTCCACCCCGATGATCGGCACCCCTCGGTGTTGCAGGGTGGCCACCGCCGGCGCGTCGTCCCCGCCGCAGCTCTCCACCACCACGGCGTCCAGCGGGGCCCGCTCGACCTGCGCCGGCGTCGGTCCTGTTCGCCCGCTGCTGCCCGACAGCAGCAGCAACCCGAACCCGGCCGGTGCGAGCTCCTCGGTGAGTCCGTCGAGCAGCGCGACCGCCACGGGGTCGCGGAACGCGTAGAGCAACCGCTCGCCGATCACCACGCCGACGATCCCGGACCTGCCCTGCCGCAGCGACCGGGCGACCGGGTCCGGGCCCGCGTAGCCGAGCCTGTCGGCGGCGTCGAGGACGCGTTTGCGGGTCGCGTCGGAGACCGGGCCCGATCCGGAGAAGACCAGCGACGCCGTGGACACCGCCACCCCGGCCGCGTCGGCGACCTTGGACAGCGTCGGGCGGGCGGCCGTGCCGGTCCGTGATCGGGGCATGCGCGAGTACTTCCTTGACGTCTCGACGGGCTGCCGGAAGACTACCGACCCGACGCGATCGAATCGATTCGACACTGGGGGGCCAGCTCGTGGCCGTGGAGTCGCGCACTTCCCGACCGGCCGTGTTGCGCGCGCGCAACGCCGTCACCGCGGTGTTCGCCGTCAACGGCTTCGCCATCGCCAGCTGGATGTCGCGCATCCCCGAAGCCCGGGACGCGCTGAGCATCACGCCCGGTCAGCTGGGAGCGCTGCTCCTGTCGATCTCGGTGGGTGCGATGGCCGCCCTGCCGCTGGCGGGCAGCCTGGTCCACCGCTTCGGCGCGCGGGCCGTCATCACCGGCGCCGCCGTGCTCGACGCGGCGGGGTTGGCGTGCAGCGGCGTAGGAGCGGCGGCGCTCGGCGACTACTGGCTGACCGCGCTGGGCCTGGTCTGCATGGGCCTGGGGTCTGGCGTCTGGGACGTGGCGATGAACGTCGAGGGCGCAGCGGTCGAACACGCTCTCGAACGCACGATCATGCCTCGCTTCCACGCTGCGTTCAGCCTGGGCACCGTCGTGGCTGCCGGGGTGGGCGCGGTCGCCGCGGCGTGGGCGGTGCCGGTGACGACGCACCTGGTCGCGGCCGCGGTCATCGTCACGGTGCTGCCGGCGTTCGCCGCACGGGCGTTCATCCGCGAGGAGGCCGACGACGGAGGCGGCGGCAAGAGCCCGAATCCGTGGCGGGCCTGGACCGATCCCAGGACCCTGGTCATCGGACTGATGGTGCTGGCCCTGGCGCTCACCGAGGGCACCGCCAACGACTGGCTCGCGGTGGCCCTGGTCGACGGCTACGGCGTGCCCGCCTGGCTCGGTGCCGCCGGGTTCGCGGTGTTCCTCACCGCGATGACTGCGGGCCGCGTCGCGGGCACGGCACTGCTCGACCGGTTCGGCCGGCTGCGGGTGCTGTGGGCGACCATGGCCACCGCCGGCCTCGGGGTCGTGCTCCTGGTCTTCGGAACGTGGCTGCCGATCGCGCTGCTCGGCGCGGTGCTGTGGGGACTGGGTGCCTCGCTCGGCTTCCCCGTCGGGATGAGCGCGGCGGCCGACGACCCCGAGCACGCCGCGGCACGGGTCAGCGTGGTGTCCACGATCGGCTATGCCGCGTTCCTGGCGGGACCCCCGCTGCTGGGCTACCTGGGCGACCAGGTCGGCACGCTGCACGCGCTGCTCGTCGTCGCCGTGCTGCTGGTGCCCTCGGCCATGGCCGTCCCGGCCGCCCGGCCTCGCGCTCACGCCACGTGCCGATGACGGGCCGTGCGCAGAGGTTGTCCGGAGTGCTGTCGTCGGCTTCGTCCGCTGGGCTATGTTGTGCGGCGATGACTACCGGGACGGCATCGCGCCACGCACGGATTGGTGACCCGGTGCTCTTCTGAGCGCCGTACGGGCCGGAGCGGGCCCGCTGTTCGATCGAGGATCTCGCGCTGCCGCGCGGGCTCCGCCTCCGTCGTGTTGATCACAGGCTCGACACATCAACCACGACAGGAGAGTTCATGCCCACCAAGACGCTGCGGATTCCCACCGCGGACGGCCAGGCCGACGCTTTCGCCGCGTTCCCCGACGATGGCGAGCGGCACCCCGGGGTGTTGCTGTACACGGACGCCTTCGGCCTGCGGCCCGAGCTGGAGGCGAGGGCCCGCGAACTGGCCGAGCACGGCTACTACGTGCTCGTTCCCAACCTCTACTACCGGCACGGCCCGGCACCGGTGGTCGAACTTCCCGAGCACATCGGAGAAGAGATCCGGCCCGCGGTCATCGCCCGGCTGTTGCCCTTGCTCGAGGCGCAGACCACCGAGGACGCCCTGCGCGACGCCGACGCCTACCTCGGGTTCCTCGCCACCCGGTCCGAGGTCGGCGCCGGACCGGTCGGCGTGATCGGCTACTGCATAGGCGCAGCCCTGGCGATGCGCACCGCGACGGCCCACCCCGGCCAGGTGGCCGCCGTCGCCGGATTCCACCCCGGGTTCCTGGTCACCGACGAGCCCGACAGCCCGCACCGCCGCGTCCCCGAGCTCACTGCCCAGGTCCACCTCGGCCTCGCCGAGGGCGACCTGTCGCCCGAGGCCATCAGCGAGCTCAACCAGGCCCTGGATGCCGCGGGTGTCGGCTACAGCACCGAGATCTACCCCGGCACGATGCACGGCTTCACCATGTCCGACACCGCCGCCTTCAACCCCTCCGCACTGCGGCGCCACTGGGACCGCCTGCTCTCCCTCCTCGACCGCACGCTGTCCTGAGTACTTGCCTTCGCCTCGCGCGGCGGTTCCGGTGGGTAGGACGCCGCCTTCGGGCTCGAGCTCGTTCAGCGGTGTGCTGACACCTCCCGGTACCCGGGCGTTGATGCGGATGCTTTCGGGAGGGAGTTCGAGAGCCGCCGTGCGCCTCAGGCCCGGCAGCCCGGATTTGCTCGCGGCGTAGGCGTAGCCGATCGCTCCTGAGGGCCCGAAGATGGAGGAGGTGTTGACGACGGCGCTGCGCGTTCCCTTGCGCAGCAGGGGAACCATCGTGCGCAGCCCAAGGAAGGCTCCGGGCCGCTGCCGCCGCGTCGGTTCCGCTGGGCCGCGTCGGGGCGGCCGAGGAGATCGCACGCTGGGTTCTGCGGCTCGCCGGTCCCGACGCGGGATTCATGACCGGCGAGTCGATCGTGCTCTCCGGCGGTGACGTTCTGCGGTGAGCGAGTCTTCCGGCCGGGTGTCCTGGCTCGCCCGGCGCGGCGGCTCCTCGTTGTGCGGCTCCACGACCGAAGTCGCCAGATGTCGTCTGATGCGACAACGTCGGCGGTCGATGCGACGGCGTACGTTTTTCGGAACTGTGCTTGAGTTCACGCGAGGCCCGGACATCGGCGAATCGCACTGGACGAACTCCACTACGCCCAGGAGGAAGACGAACGGCTCATGTCTGCACGACGTTGCTGGTTGGCCGGAGCGCACGCTTCCGTTCCCGCCGACCACCCGCACGTAACCGACAACCACGCCCGCACGTGGGTTCACCTGTCCGGCGAGCTCTATCGCGAGGAAAGCACTGGACAGCGTTGCACCTTCACCGAACTCGTCTCTCGTACCGACCTGGTGGAGACGGGCTGAGCCGACCAGCGGAAACATCGCGGGCCGTTCTGAATTCCCAGAATGCCCGAGCCCCGGAACAGGGGCGGAAAGCAACGACCGGGGTAGGAACAGCGCTCGAGGGCGTTTGACCTGATCCCGCGGCCGGCCCGTGCGAGGCGCGTCACCGCAGGGCTGCCCGCGACGGACGCGCCCACCTGCCCGGTGCGGCTGACAGGATCACATCGCGAGCGAATTCTGTCGGAGCCTTGCCTGAATAATTGGGCGTGCCGAGCATGGTCAGCATGGAAACGCCCACCGAGGTGCACGCGTTCGTGCGCCGCACGCACGAGGAGCGCGTGCTGCGTGCGCTCCGCGAGCGGGGCGCGCTGAGCCGGGGCGAGATCGCCAGGATCGTCGGGCTGTCGCGCACCACGGTCTCGGAGATCACGCGGGAGCTCCTGCGGCGTGGCGCGATCGTGGTCGTCGACACCGACGCGGCGGTCCGCGCGGGCAGCGGCAGGCCCGCCGAGCGGCTCGCGCTCGATCCGAGGTCCGGGCAGTTCATGGGCGTGGACTTCGGGCACCGCCGGGTGCGGGTGGCCGTCGCCGACGCCTCGCACGAGATCGTCGCGTCGGGTCGCGAGCGCTACCAGGAGGATGCGGGCTGGCCGGAGCGGGTCTCGGCTGCCTTCGGGCTCATCGACCGGCTCGGCGACGAGTGCGGGGTGCACTTCCACGCCCTGCAGGGCATCGGCATCGGGGTCACCGGGCCGTACCCGAGATCCTCCGCTCCGCACGCCCCGGAAGGCGCGTTCGGGCCGGGGTTCGCCGCCGCGCGCGACGACGTGGACGTCTCCTTCGCGCAGCGCTTCGGCGCCTCGGTGATCGTGGACAACAACACCCGGTTCGCCGCTCTCGCCGAGGCGATCACCGGCGGCGGCACGGTCGAGGACCTGCTCTACGTCCGCCTGTCCGACGGAGTCGGCGGCGCCCTCGTGGTCGGTGGCCGCCTGGTCGGCGGCGCGACGGGACTGGCAGGCGAGCTGGGCCACGTGACGATCGAGCCCGCAGGCACGCCGTGCCGGTGCGGCAAGGCCGGGTGCCTCGAAACGGTCGCGTCGGTTCCGGCGATCCTGGCGGCCTGCCGCGTGCGCGGCGCCGATGTCGGCTCCCTGGTCGAGCTGCGGTCGGCGGTCGAGCGCGGGGACGCGGTGGTCGAGCAGGTACTGCGCGAGGCCGCCTCGGCGCTCGGCAGGGTCGTCGGCATGGTGGCCATGGCGTTCAACCCGGCCGAGGTCGTGATCGGTGGCGAGATCGCCCACCTGGCGCCGGTGATCGTCGCCCAGGTCACCGCGACCGTCGCCACCGAGCTGTTCCCGTGGGCCGCGGCGAAGCCGGCGATCCGGTGCGCCCAGCTGTCCGACGACGACGGTGCCCTCGGTGCGCTCGCCGCGCTCTTCCACAGCTCGCCGCTGTTCGCCGGCTATCCGGAGCCGGCAACCACGCGGATCAGCGCACTGCCGGCGTAAGGAGCTCCCACCATGGCCGTCCTCAGCGAGCGCAGCGCGGTGCTGGAAGCCGAACGCGCCCCTTCACCGCGACGCCGCCGGTTCGCGGTGCCGTTGGCGCTCAACGCGGTGTCGGTCCTGCTCGGCGTCGGGCTGTGGTGGGCGCTGGCGGCGCTGGGGGTCGGGATCCCGGCGCCACCGGAAGTGGCGGGCAAGGCCGGGGAGATGATCGCGGACGGCACGCTGTTGCAGGACACCTCGGCCAGCCTCGCCCGGGTCCTCGCGGGCTTCGCGCTGGGCACGGCGCTGGCCATCGTGCTCGGCTTCCTCATGGGCTGGTACGGGCTCGTGCGAAGCCTGACCGAGCCGTGGGTGCAGTTCTTCCGCACCATTCCGCCGCTGGCGATCATCCCCCTCGCGATCGTGCTGATGGGCATCGGCGAGGTGCCGAAGATCTTCGTGATCTTCCTGGCCGCCTTCCTCGCCTGCGTCATCTCGACGCTGCAGGGGGTGGTCACCGTGGACCGGACGCTGATCAACGCCGCGCGGGTGCTCGGCGCGGGCGACGCGACGATCTTCCGCCGGGTGGTCGTTCCGGCGTCGTCACCGTTCATCCTGGTCGGAATGCGCGTCGGGCTCGGCTCGGCGTGGGCGACGCTGGTGGCCGCGGAGCTCATCGCGGCGCAGGAAGGCCTCGGCTACCGCATGCAGAACGCCCAGCTCTACTACGACCTCCCGACGATTTTCGTCAGCCTGATCACGATCGGGATCCTCGGCCTGGTCATGGACCGGCTGCTCCTGCTCGCCGAACGCAAGCTGACCGGATGGCAGGAGCGGCCGTGAACGCCCGGACCACCCACACCTCGCGGCCCGCGAAGATCGCGGTGACCGGCGTGACCAAGACCTTCACCCTCGGGCGGGACCGGTTCGTCGCGCTCGACGACGTCTCGCTGGACATCGCCGACAACGAGTTCGTCACGGTCGTCGGCCCGTCCGGGTGCGGCAAGAGCACCCTGATGAACATCCTCGCCGGGCTGGAGGAGCCGACCGCGGGCAGCGCACTCGTCGACGGTGTCCCGGTCGACGGCCCCGGCCCGGACCGCGGGGTGATCTTCCAGCAGTACGCCCTGTTCCCCTGGCTGAGCGTGCGCAGGAACGTCGAGTTCGGCCTGAAGATCGCCGGCGTGCCGAAGAGGGAGCGGCGCGAGCGGGCGGACTACTTCATCGACGTCGTCGGGCTCACCGACTTCGCCGACGTGCTGCCGAAAGCCCTCTCCGGTGGCATGCGCCAGCGGTGCGCGATCGCCCGCGCCTACGCCGTGGACCCCGAGATCCTGCTGATGGACGAGCCTTTCGGCGCGCTGGACGCCCTCACCAGGGTCAAGCTCCAGGAGCAGTTGCTGCGGGCGTGGGGCAGGGAACGGCGCACGGTCCTGTTCATCACCCATGACGTCGACGAGGCCGTGTTCCTGGCCAACCGGGTGGTCGTCATGGCGTCCCGGCCGGGACGCATCTTCGACGTCGTCGAGGTCGACCTGCCCTACCCGCGCACCGAGGAGGTCCGGCTCAGCCCGGAGTTCACCGCCCTGCGCAACCGCGTGTGGAACTCGGTCTACCACCAGGAACCCGGCCCCGCGAGCGCCACCGCGCCGTCGACGGCGGACTGACCCAGGAAAGGGACACCATGGCCATCAGGAAGCGGCTGCTCGGCGCGCTGTTCGCCGGGCTCGTGGGCGCCGCCGCGCTGACCGGGTGCGGCAGCGGATCCGGCCCGGCGGCGGCCGACGAGGTCCGGTTCGGCTACATCGGCGACTTCAACGGCGCGAGCCTGCTCGCCGTCGCCGAGGACCAGGGCCTGTGGGCGAAGCACGGGCTGGAGGCCGAGACCAGCGTGTTCACC